>DASRDJ010000314.1:0-7794 GCA_035652655.1 Terriglobales bacterium | reverse complement strand
AAATCTGCCTGTCCGGTTCGATGAGCGGGAACAGGAACCAGAACCAAGTCAAACCGGACTGCGGAGACGAGGCGAAAGCCAACTCAATTACCCACCGGGAGACTACCGTCACTGCGCCTGTTCTCGACTCTACTCGCGATTACACCAACGCGTCGAGACATCTCGCCCCCAGGGTTCAGCACAGGTTAGAGCCAGATAATTATTCCCAGCGCAATTCTTCACGGCCAACGAAGTGTCCGACCGGGCAGACACTTCCGTACCGCTGTCCGGCCGATGGACCCGTGCTACAGTTCGTCGCGACTCCCCAGAAAATGAGGTCTCAGTATGTTTTTCCTCTTCGGAGTGCGCACGAAAACCACGCCCATCCGGCAGATTCAGTATCCCTGCTCGAAGTGCTCGCGGCCGACCATGTTCACGGCCATGGAATCGAAACGGTGGTTCACGCTGTTCTTCATTCCCGTGATTCCGCTGGGCGGAAACCATTTAATCCGCTGCAACCTGTGCGGGTTGACGTTGAAGTGTTCGCCGGAACTGAAAGCGAAGATCGAATCGAAGGCGATGGCGGCCGGCGCGTAGCCGCTTTCTTTAGTGGCGGACAGAGCAGACCAAGTACTCCCGATACTTAGGAACCCACGTTAGCGCCAAGAACGCGCGAACGTGGGGCACCATCCTTTGACCGAATTACAATCACTTACAAAAAGTATCAATAAGTTATAGGGATTAATCTTGGGCTTGCGGCCGAACGGGACCTCTGAAAGGGGGTCCGAGCATGGTCTACGATGCCAATTCCTGGCGTTCTGGAGCCCCTGGGTTGCGTTTTCATGGGCCGGGTAGGTCTCAGGTCATCTGGCACTCCGCCATGCGTCTATAAGTCATCCTGGAAGCTATATTAGCTATTAGTAATACAAAATAGCTATGGCCGATCGTCCCACGCCCGCCCTTTGTCAGTTGGAAGGCTAAGCCCCTTAACGTTTCAGAATCGGGTTGTAGCCGTCGCTCACCAGTTTCGCCTTGGTGGCCTCCGCGTCTTTCAAATCGGCGAACGGCCCCACCTGCACGTGGAACAGTTTGTCGGACGGCGTCGTATTGGCCGTGAACGCGGGGTACTGCTTTTTCTTCAGCGCATCGACCAGGGCTTGCGCGTCGTCTTGCTTGCTGACGGCGGCAACCTGCACAAAGTAGCCGGGACCAGAAGTAGCACTCATGGGATCGGGTGGCCCGGACTTGGAGGCATCGTTGTCGGTGGGCTTGGTAGCGTCGGCTTTCGTATCGCCTTTGGCAGGGTCGTCCTTGGGAGTGTCGGGCGCAGTCGCATCCTTGTTCTGGACGGCCTTGTAGAACGTCATGTCGCCGGAGTTCTGGTTCGGCGCGCCTCCGGACTTCATCGCTGATGGACGAAGCGCCGGGCCGGTCGTGGTCTGCGCCGCGTCGCTCGCGGCCATCGGGCGCACCGAGCCGCGCCCGAGCGAAAAGCCGAGGCCAAAGAAAAGGCCGCACAGCGCGACCAGGCCGAAGAAGAGCGCCAGCATCTTGCCGGTACCAAGCGTGATTTCCGTATCCTGTGAACCCATTTTGTCTCCAGAGGGTGTTAGCCCGTCACGAATCGAAAAGTTGCGCCTATCCGGCTTTTGCCGGAGTTATCTCGCCGTCGCCCTTCCCCAGCATTTTCTGTAGGCCCGAGAAGAAATCGACCGGTACGGGGAAGATCACCGTAGTGTTTTTCTCGACGCCGATCTCGGTCAGGGTTTGCAGGTAACGCAACTGCACGCTGACCGGTTCGGTGGCGAGCAGCTTGGCGGCATCGACCAGGCGTTGCGCCGCTGAGAATTCGCCTTCGGCGTGAATGATCTTGGAACGCTTTTCGCGTTCCGCCTCGGCCTGCTTGGCCATGGCGCGCAGCATGGATTCCGGCATGTCGACCTGCTTAACCTCGACGTTGGTGACTTTCACGCCCCAGGGAGAGGTGTGCGTGTCGAGAATGCTTTGCAGGCGCAGGTTAATCTTCTCGCGGTGCGAGAGTAGTTCGTCGAGTTCCTGCTCGCCCAGCACGGAGCGCAGCGTGGTCTGCGCGAACTGCGAGGTCTGGTAGACGTAGTTCGAAACTTCCACCACGGCCTTGTTGGGATCGATCACGCGCAGGAAGATGACGGCGTTTACTTTCAGCGTGACGTTGTCGCGAGTGATGATGTCCTGGGGCGGGACTTCTAACGCTTCCTGCCGGAGCGAGACGCGCACGATGCGATCGATGGGCGCGAAGACCAGAATGACGCCCGGTCCCTTGGCCTGCGTGAGCAGATGTCCGAGGCGGAAGATCACGCCTCGTTCGTATTCCGCCAGAATTTTTATGGAGCTGAGGATGTAGATAACGAGGACGAGCACGAGAATACTTGTCAACGAAAGCATAGCGGCGCCTCCCGGCGCTGGTTCAGTTGTAGACGGTGTCTATGGCGGATTGTATCTCAGTTAAACGGGCTGTCTGTGATCCACAGACAGAGTCGGGTGTTGTCTGGATAGGTGCGGGGATGGGCGGAGGGCTCTGGGCATTGGGCGTTAGGCTTTGGGGCCGGGGACCCCGGACAGAAAAGCTTCTTAACCGCAAAGTACGCTAAGGAAGCGCGAAGGTCGCAAAGAGGAACTTTTGTGTGTGTTCTTCGTGAGTCGTTCTCGTGGATCTCTGCGGTTATGCGTTTCGCCTCTCAGGAAATGGCCCTTGCGATCTGCTGCTCACTGGGGGCGGGTACAGGACTGACCTCCAGTTGCAGGCCTTCGACCCTACGCACCACTACTTTCGCGCCGATTGGGACGGGTGCGGAGGAAATCGCGTTCCAGATTTCGCCGTGCACGAAGACTTTGCCTTCGGGAACGAGCGCGCTCTGGGCGACGCCGATCTCGCCGATCAGGCCTTGCACGCCTGTCACGACCTTGTTGCGGCGGGCGCGGAAGGCAATCGTCATGAGGAACGCCGTGATCACGCCGAGCGGGATGCTGATGGCCATCGCCGTCAGCAGGTGCACGCGCATTTCAGGGATCGGTGCATCCACCAGAAGCAGTCCACCGAGCGTGAGCAGCACGATGCCGCCCGTAGTCAGCACGCCGTGGCTGGCAAATTTCGCCTCGGCCACGAACAGGGCGAAGGCGACGGCAATCGCAACCAGCGCGGCAAAGCGCACCGGCAACAGGTTCAAAGCAAAGGCCGCGAGCAGAATGAAAACCACACCTACCGTGCCGGGCACGACCGCGCCCGGGTGGTTGAACTCGACGTAGAGCGAAAGCAGTCCAACGGCCAGCAGCAGGAAGGCAACGTTGGGATCCATCAGGCGGTCGAGAATCTTCTGCTTCAGCGTCATCTCGAACAGGCGGACGGTTGAGCCGGAGAGATGCAGGGTGACGGTCTTGCCGTCGAAGCGCTTGATGGGCTTGGCTTCGATCTGGCGAAAGAGCTCGTCTTCGCTGGAGGCGATGTAGTCGATCAGCTTCTGGGAGAGAGCTTCCTGCTCGGCAAAGGACTTGGACTGGCGGACCGCGCTTTCGGCGACATCGACGTTGCGGCCGTGACGTGCTGCGACTGATCGCATGAATGCAGCCAGATCGTTTTCGATCTTCTGCTTCATGATCTCGTCCATTTTGGCCCCGCCGAGAGTGACGGGGTGGGCGGCGCCGGTATTCGTGCCAGGCGCCATGGCGGCGATGTCGGCGGATTCCAGGATGAAGAATCCGGCGGATGCCGCGCGCGAACCACTCGGCGTGACGTAAACGATGACCGGCACGGACGAGTCGACGATCTTCTCGATGATCTCGCGGGTGGAATCGACCAGTCCGCCCGGTGTGTTGATCTCGATCAGGAGAGCGTCAGCATGCGTGTTCTTTGCTTCCGTGAGCGCACGGCCGATGAATTCGTCGGTGATTGGCTGGATGGTGTCGTTGATGACGATCTTCAAGACTTGGGTGGTGGGTGCCGCTGCGAACGTCGGAACCGCCAGAATCGTCAGCGCGATCACAGCGCAGACTCCGGCGAACTTCCCGGCTTCCGTAAAGACCCACCCTAGACTTTCGCAAAGGCCCCGAAAGTTTAGGATGGGGCACCCACTTAGGATGGCGTACCCATTTCTGTTTTTTTCATGCGGCGGTTTCATCAGTTGGCCACCGGGGACGCTTTCTCCGCCAGCTTGGCGGCTACGGCGCGTTTCAGAGTCTGCGCCGAGGAGTTGGCGGGATCGAGTTTCAACGCCCGGTCGATGCTCAAGGCAGCGGCGTCGGCTTTATTGTCTCGCAAATCGAGGCGCGCGAGTAAGAGAAGCGGGTCGACGAAAATGCGGATGGCCAGAGCTTTTTCCGCCTCGGCGCGCGCCGCTGTTATGTCGTTGGCGGCTTCGAGGGCGCGGGCCAGTCCGGCGTGCGCTTCGGCACTGGCCGCGGCGAGAGCCACGGCTTCCTCGAATTGCTTCTGCGCCTCGGCTACGAATCCCTGCGAGAGCAATTCCTGGCCGCGGCCTACATGGAAGACGGCGTGAGTGGCAGGATCGGTTTTGGCAAGCCGCTCTTCCGCCGCAGCCTGAATGCCGAGATACAGCTGCCGAAATGTGTTCTCGTCGTAGTTGGTCTTGATGCGTTCGGAAGGCGGCCGAGAGGAACGCGTGCTGACGGGCATTGAGTCGAGAAAGGCGCGAGCCTCGGTGTCGGTCGGGCTGAGCGTGAGGCATTGCTTCAACTGCTCGGCAGCTTCGCTGCGGGCGCCCGTTTGCGAGAGAATCACGGCGAGATTGAAGCGGTAATCGGCGTCGGTCGAATCGCCCTGTGCAGCTTTTTGAAAATACTCGGCTGCTTCTTTTTCCTTGCGAAGGTGGATGGCGACCGCACCCATATTGCTGTAGACCTCGGGCAACGGCAGGCGCAGGGCGACAAAGTTCAACGCGCTTTCCGCGCGCGAAAAATCTCCCACGTAATACGCAGCGACGCCCAGATAGAAGTTCGCCTCGCCCGCGCCCGGATCGGTGGAAGGAACATGGCTCAGCGCAGAGATCGTCTCATCGTACTGGCGCTCGTCGAAGTAGGCGCGGCCCAGGCGAAGCCAGGCCTCGGTGTACGACGGATTCAGGCGAACGGCTTCGCGAAGGTGAGGAATTCGTTCTGCGTTCGTCCCGGTAGTAATGCCGCGAATGTAATTTTCAAAAGCATCCAGCCGCACCGGAGGTGTGCCATTGATGAAGCTCTGCCGGTCGACGGGAGTGGTGGGCTCAATGGCGTGCAACAGATCCCAGGCGAGTGCGGTCTGAATGTTGATGAGGTCAATGAGACCGCCCGTCTCGGTGACTTCCGGAAGCAGCTTGCGGTGCTGCATGTCGAGCGGCTGCGCGGTTGCGGTGAAGGAGCGGCCATCGAAGGTATAGCGGCCGAGTACGACGTAGTCGACGTCCATGGCTTCGACCAGGCGATAGACGGTGGCGCGCGAAGGCTGAACCTCGGGAGGAATTCCGGCGC
Source organism: Terriglobales bacterium (assembly GCA_035652655.1). Classification (GTDB taxonomy): domain Bacteria; phylum Acidobacteriota; class Terriglobia; order Terriglobales; family Acidobacteriaceae; genus Gp1-AA133. Next base: position 2,316 of record DASRDJ010000314.1, on the reverse strand, counting down.
GGTCATAGGCCCGCATGCGGTCTTCGCGGGTGAGCGGAAAAATATTCCGAGACGCCAGTCGCTGGCTGAGCAGGGCAGGGAACGCTTCGCTAACCCACTGCAGTCCAGGAGCCCCCGATGCGTTCGCGAACGGCATGACGATGATGGTGTCGGAAGAGTGAGCCTGGCTCTGCGCGAGCGCGCAGCAGGCGGTTCCGGCCAGTAGCGCGGAACAGTAGACGAAGAGACGTAGGGTCCGCACAACCCTTCATTATAGCTAGGGGCGCAAGTTAGCCGTGCAAAGGTGCCTGCTCTGCTGTCGTTGCCAATCTCGACTGGACACGCTTGCTGTTCAGTGCTGTTACTGGTTGAGGGGGTTCAAAGCCTGGCAAGCTGCCGTACCGGCCACTACCGCACCCGTCGGGTCAACACGCACAACTGCGTCTTCAAACGAGCAGAAGCTGCGAGTACCAGTCTGGCCGACGGTGATCGGATTGCCTTGGACATAGTAGCCGCCGCCCGCGCCAGCCCCTGCGAACATGTAGCCACTCTTGCCGCTGCCCGCCGGGTTGCCGTTGTTGGCCAAAACGCTATCAATCAAGCACGCGCTGGCAACCGCAGGCACGCAAGCCGCGCCAATCGGGCCGCCCAAATCCTTCAGCAGGACCGCATAACCGGTCGTCGGATAGGTAGACTGATAGGTGATCTGAGCCGTGTTCACGGTACGAATGGAACTGGCCGCAGATGCCTCGTTGGCGGCCATACGGGCGCGCAGCAGATTCGGAATGGCGATCGAAGCAATGATCAAGATGATCGCCACTACAATCAACAACTCGATCAGTGAAAATCCCTTCTGTTTCCGCATCTGGTGATTCTCCTTACGCATATGAACCTTAGTTGGCCCGGGTGATTCGGGATTCACCACTAATCCAGCGAGACACTCTCCAAGCCGTGCAGGCTCGTTCCGAGCGAATTTCGGATGTGCGCTTGCTAAGTTGCTCAGGGCTTAGAAAACGTAGCTCAGAATGACTGACTTAGTTCAGAGAACCTGAACGAGGGGAGAAACAGCACGCTCCAGCCTAACGTTACTATGATCTTCTACTCGCGTCAACGACGATCTGAGACCGCAGGAGCGAGGAATGGTAGCAGTTGGGGAGACCGCAGAGGGGTTCTGAGAATCGAGAGCACAGCCGAAAAGACCCCGCGAAGCACGGTCTGGAGCTCCGCGGGGTCTTTATGTCAGGATGTCGCCGGTTCAACGCTTCTGGTACGGGTGAAAGAGGTAATCTTTTGCCTTGAGGCCGAATGGCATGTGTGTCCGCAGTCGGAGGGACTTTTGGCGTCGGCTGAGAACCTGTCGGATGCGGCTTCGTAGTTGAAGACCGCGTATCCCCATCCAGCGCTCTTCGGGAATCTCTTGCTGTCTTTCTCGATGACGAAAGCCTGGCTGAAGACGTCGGGCACATCCACGTCGAAGGGCGCTTCGGTGCTCTTCTTAAACTTCCATTGAAGCTTCACGATCATGGAGCCATCCGGAAAAGGCTGGCCGTTGCCGGGAATGCCTGACTTTTACGCGTTGATCATGGTGGGATTGGCGACGATCACCTTCAGCACTTCGCTGGTGCGGGCGGAAGAGACCACTGACCAGTCTTCGTATCCCTTGAAGTCGGAGAATGCGATTCTGCTGGGCGATTTCAGCGAGTGAATTTAGTTTGTGACGCCTGAATCGGCAGAGAATAGCACCCGCATTCGTCGTTGCTTGTTGAAGAGAGATCCAGAGATCTGCGCACAGCCTTCGGCAAGATCACCCGGCGCGGGCGGTGGGGAACTTGCCTTCCGACGCCTCGTTTTCCGCCGGTTGCATTCCCGACCAGCCCGGCAGCGTGCTCTTGCCCGTGATGAGGCGCGCGCTGCGCTCGTAGGTGGCGTAGGACCAGAACCACTGAATGAATACCAGCAGGCGGTTGCGGAATCCGATGAGGAAGAAGATGTGAATGAACAGCCACGACAGCCACGCGATGAATCCGGAGATGTGAATTTTGCCGAACTGGGCGATGGCGGCGTTGCGACCGATGGTGGCGAGCGTGCCCTTGTCCCAGTAGTGGAAGGGCTCGCGGGGCTTGCCTTGGAGATCGTGGCGGATGGCCTTTGCGACGTATTTACCTTCTTGCATCGCTGCGGGGGCGAGGCCGGGAACAGACTTGCCGTCTTTGTCCTTGATGGAAGCCAGGTCGCCGATGACGAAAACTTCCGGGTGGCCGGGAATGCTGAGGTCGGGTTGAACGAGTACGCGTCCGGCCCGGTCGCAGGGCACACCGAGTTTCTTGCCCAGCGGGG
>DASRDJ010000313.1:0-2550 GCA_035652655.1 Terriglobales bacterium | reverse complement strand
TCTCGTTCGTCGAGAACCCGCAAGATTTTCTCCCCGAGTTCGTCGAACTTCAGTGGGTCTTCTTCTTTCATGATCTGTCTTACCAATCTCTCCAGTAGTCTGATTGAGTCAGCGCGGTTTTCGCACATCGAACACCCCTCACATCGTACTCGGGCACGATGAGAGCAACTACAGTTCCACGGCAAGCGTGCTGCAAATCTTCGTGATAATAAAGCTCTTCGTCCCGTACCACGGCTCCAAGTAGCGAAATTTGGCGCGGTTGGTGGGAGAAAAACCGCGATAACAAAACTCTGACTGACGGGATAGATGGCGAAACCAGGCGTCTCTGACAATGTGGATCCCTGTCAAACACTTTTTGAGCGTACTGCTCCGTGCACTCCGAAGAGCGCGCCATTTCGCTCTAGTTGAAGGTTCTGCCATACCAACCAAAGGCTCGCTCGTAATCGTTTCAGGTCTGAAACTCAGTTCGACCCATGCATCTCTTCGGTCACACCTTCGATCATGATTACTACTTCGAACTCCCCCGCAAAGGGGAGCGGGACGCCCAATCAATTACTCGATGTTTTGCTTCACACCATCGCGATTTCCGGGCTGTCCCGCGTGCGAACCGAACTTTTTCAGCTGCGCATAATCCCATTCCTTGCGCATCATCCAGTAAAGGCGAACCGCCAGTGTGCGGGCCATGGCCACCTTGGCGATCTTCCGTCCCCGCCGCATGGTTAGGTGGACATACTTACTGCGCCATTCCGGAAGGCTGCGCGCCGTTACTTGCGCCGCTTCCACCAGCAGGAAACGTAACAGAGAGTTTCCTTGTTTCGTAATATGTCCCAGCCGTCGCCGATTCCCACTCGAATCCTCCAACGGCACGAGTCCCAGATAGCTCGCGATCTGCTTGCCACACTGAAACCGATCCGGGTTCCCGATGATCAACACGAACGCCAGTGCGGTCAGCGGTCCCACTCCCGGATGGGTCTGCAAGCGTTGCGCCTCCGGACACTTCTCCACTTCTTGCTCGATCGCCTGACTCAAGGCAGCGATCGTCGGGTTTAGTCGGTCCAACAACTCCAGCAGGTCGTGCCGTCGCCGGCTCGCCCACGGAGCTAACCGGAACGACTCCAGCTGCGCCCGTCCCTTCTCTCGCCACAACTTCTTCTTTGAGCGTACGCCTTCGTTCAGGGCGACCGCTTGCAACTGGTTCATGATCCGGGTGCGCGCCTGCACCATGCGGTGCCGGTGCCACAGCAGTTGCCGCAGATCGCGATTATCCCCACTCGGCACCCAGATTTGGGGAAAATCATCCTTCAGCATTAACTTCAGAATATGCTGTGCATCCTGGCGATCCGTCTTCTGCTTGCGCTCCCTCTTCCTGGCGATCTCGGTGGCATCCCCGATCCATAACTCGATGTTCAATTCTGCCAGCAGTCGCTCGAACCAGCGTGCTAGACCGCTGGCTTCCATCCCTACCCGCATCTTCTTGGCCTGGACCGCGAGCTCACGATAGAACTTCTCCGCTTCCTCGGGGTGCACCAGTCGCCGTTCCTGGAATTCTCCCGTGTCCGTATCGACAAACGCAATTTGCTGAAAGCTCGGGTGGTAATCGCATCCTATAATCAACATATCGGCTCCTTTTCTCCCGAGCCTTTTGGTTGGTTGCTACCACCAAGTTTACTCGGGGCTAGGGAGCCGACATTGTCATGGAATCAATAACGCTCATCATCGTGTCACGAGCGCTAAGGCCTGTTCAAAATAACTAACTCTACTGGGCCGTAACTCCGCTTTAAGGAACCCCTATAGTTTATTGGGCTGCGGATAGTAAAACGAATGGATTTCTCTCAGTTCGCCGTCGCAGACATGCACGCGGTCGCAGACCTGATCCACGCCAAGGATTGTCTCCATTTCAAAGACTGTTGCGACAAAATCTCCTTCGACAATATGCTGCTTGATCTGGACGCTTTTGACGGCTGGCAAAATACTCGTCAAGAATCCGACCACAGCGTTCCGCCCGATCAGCTTTCCTACGCGTGGCCCCTCAAAGGTAATATTCGCGGCGAAGGGTACTTTGGATATATCCTTGCCCGCCAACCCTCTCAGATACGCCTCGACAATCGCGACTTTTTCCTCTCGTGACACGCTTTCCCCCGAGTTCGTTGAGATGCCAAAAGCGGCCCAGCCACGCCAGCATTGGCTGCCGAAATTAGACCACAGCTCCCTGCTGAACGCAGAGCGACCGACCGCAGGAGAGCGTAGACCGTAGTGAAAACGAAATCGTCGTCTACTCGGAAACTGCCGAGGTCGACATGACGATTGTTGCAAAATCGCCATCTCACTCAATTCCCCAGCGATCCGGGAAGTTGAGTGGAATTGCTGATAGCGTTAACAATCAAGTCTGCGAAAGATGTGCAGAGGTTGTGCGCAAAATCACTGAAATGCCCCGATTATTGTGACTAAAATTCTGCGCAGATATCCGCCCCGGGCGAAATGGGAGGAGTATTGTGGGCTGTTCCTTCGAATTCGATCCTGTCAACAACATTCTTCTGTATTCCTGGCATG
>DASRDJ010000312.1:0-52064 GCA_035652655.1 Terriglobales bacterium | reverse complement strand
CAAGCAGTCGACCCGAATTCGGCGTCGCATCTGGGATCTCGTCGGGCCTGAGTTCCGGATTCTCGGGCATCAACCTCTTCGGCGGATATTCCTTCACCAGCATTGACACCAACCGGACTGGGCTCGCGCCAGAACGCCAATGGCTGGGAAGCATCCGTAGCCACGCGCCTGATGGGCCCGTGGGCGCTCGAAGCTGACGGTGGCGGATACTACAAGACCATCAACGCAGGCGGCACTCCGCTCCGTTTGAACGACTATTCGATCATGGCCGCACCGCGCTTCAATTTCCCGAAGGGTGCATTTGCCCATGCGCTGATTGGAATGGACCGTCTCCAGGGCAATCTCGACGGCATCGGATCGGCTTCCCAGAACGGTTTCGCCGTAGCGTTCGGCGGCGGAATTCAGTTACGCATGACCCGCATGGTCAGCTTCCGCACGTCGGCCGACTACGTCATGACCCGGCACAATATTTTTGACGGTGGGAATAACGTGACGCAGAACAATTTCCGCGTTTCCGTCGGCCCAGTCTTCACCTTTGGCAGCGGTGCACCCACGCAAGCGTTACAAGCCAGCAGTTCCAAACCCGACCGGCTGCGCAGCCAGCAAGTGCCCGATTGGTGGACGCGCCAGGCTTCCCGCACCGCGCAGAAATAGCGTTGTCGAATGTCTCCCCCAGGCTTCAGCTCTGGCTGAGGCCTGCGTTTTGCATCCGACCAAACATGCCCTTCAGTAATGGCCTACTCATTAGTCCCTGAATGGGACGAAATTCGCGCGGTTTGCCGTATGGTGCAATGTATGACATCTTTTTGGAATGAATCGGCGTCTGTAGGGGGAGTAACCTTTCCAAGGGAATTACCCATGACCACCATGAGCGACAAGCATTACCGTGCGCGCATCACCAAGCGCGTCGATCTTGCGCCCGAACTCTGGATGATTCGCATTGATCCAGGAGCGGAGTTCAAGTTCACTCCGGGTCAGTACGCCACTCTGGGCGTGGAAGGCGAAGAGAAACGTTCGGAGCGCCCTTACTCGATCGCATCGTCTCCGTACGAAAACGAAGTCGAGTTCTTTTTCGAACTGGTGCCGCACGGCGAGTTGACGCCGCAGATCCACGCCCTGAAGACCGGCGACGAACTGCTCATGCGCAAAGCGTCGAAGGGCCGTTTCGTTCTTGATACGGCAAGCGGCCGCAAGAACCATCTGCTGGTCTGCACGGTGACCGGCGTCGCACCCTATGTGAGCTTCGTGCGCACGCTGTACAAGGATTGGAAAGAAGGCAAGTTCCAGGGCGAGCACAAGCTGTTCCTGCTGAATGGCGCGAGTCGCTCCTGGGAACTCGGCTACGTCGAAGAGTTACAGCGGTACGCAGAAGAAGTTCCCTGGCTGCAGTACGTCCCCACCGTGAGCCGCCCGTGGGACGACCCCAACTGGAAGGGCGAAGTCGGCCGCGTCGATGAACTGATCCGTAAGTACTCTGACTCCTGGGGAGTCACCGGTGAAAACGGAGTCGGCTACCTGTGCGGCCACCCCGAGATGATCGAGCACGGCAAGGGAATCCTGAAGCGCATCGGCTTCACCAAGGAATTCCTGCGTGAAGAAATCTACTGGGTGCCTGGAAAAGAAATGGCGACGGCGAGGGCTTGAGGACAGGTCACGCGTCAAAGGTTTTCTGCCTGAGGTGTTCGGGCTTGGGTATTAGATGTCAGGTAGCGCCGGCGTCTCGCCGGCAGTCCCGAGGGCGTCTCGCCCTCGGCGCTCCAGGAGCACGACATCTCTCCACACGCCTCGAAGCTGACCGATCCGCTCGCGAACACCTACCTCGCGAAATCCGTACGCTTTGTGCAGCGTGATACTAGCCCGGTTCTCCGGAAAGATTCCCGCCTGGAGAGTCCAAATACTGTTCTCTTCCGCCTGCTCGACCAGCGCGGCCAGCAACGCTCGCCCCACGCCTCGGCCGCGCGCTGCCTGGGCGACGTAGATGGAAACTTCCGCAACTCCTGCATAGACGCGGCGCGTTGAGATTGGGCTGAGGGCCGCCCACCCAAACAAATCTTCGCCCTTGAGTGCTACCAGCCTCGAATGCCGGTGATGTTTCGCATCCCAGCCCTCCCACCCGGGAGATTCGGTCTCGAATGTCGCATTCCCAGTGGTGATGCCTTCGAGGTAGATGCGCTCCACCTCCGGCCAATGTTCCGGCAGCATTTGCGAAATGCGGACGCTTGAAGTGTCCATGCGCGTCATACAAGCTACGGCATCTTCTATGTCGCGGTCTCCGCGGGCGCGAAGAACACCAAAACTTCCAACTCCTCGCTGATATCAAAGAATCGATGCTCGACCGCGCCGGCCACGAAAATCACGCTGCCGGCCTTCACCACCTGCTCTTCTGACCCGACGCGCATGCGCGCGCGCCCGCGCACCACGTAGTACACCTCATCCTCGCGATGCGGCTTCTGCGGATCCGTCCCGCCCGCCGGCAACACATACACACCGACACTCAGCAAGGGAACACGAATGAATTCCTTATAGAGTTTGCCGGCCTGTGAGCGCTCGGCCGAAACGGTGGGGAGATCAAAGAAATTTGGCGGCGTCATGCTCTCCGTGTGTGTCTGGGGGTCAGTACAGCCGTTGTCACCTTCTAAATCACTCACAACCGGGGGCGCGTCCAGCAGACGTGCTCGTTGTTTGGATTCAACCCGGCAAATTTCTCTTCAAACATTTGGGCAGGTTCTCGGGTGTTCTACAAGAACGCGCCCGCGAACAGCATCTCGGTGTACTGCGGAATCAGGTCCTGTGCCTGCAGCCGGCCTTCGGGTTTGTACCACTGGTAGATCCAGTTGATCATTCCGAGTAATGCCAGCGCGGCCGCTCGCGGTGAAACGCTGCCTTTCGATCCCTTCTGCTTCTGCACATCGGCAATCACTCCCTCAACGAAGTGGATGTAATCCTTCTTGCGCTGGTTGATCTGCTTGCGCAACGACGGCGGCAGCGGATGGTTTTCGTGCAGCATGACCGTGACCTCGCGATCGCGCACGCTCAACACCACCTCAATGTGCAAGCGAATCAGCATGCGCAACCGCTCTTCCGGACTTTGCACGCCGCGCACCGCCTTCACCACACGCTCCTCGGTGATGTCGAGTGCGTGGTTCATGATGTGAAACAGCATTTCGTCTTTGCTCTGGAAATGGTGATACAGGCCACCCTTGCTGAGCTTGAGCGCCGCGGCCACATCATTCATGGAAGTCGCGTCATAGCCGCGCTGCTGGAAAAGACGGGCGGCGGTTCGAAGAATGTCCTGGCGGGAGTCGAGTGTCGCTTCGCGAGTCACGTGCGACATGGTAACAAAATTGGGCTCTGGGCTCGGGGCTTTGGGATTTGGGATTTCGGATTTCGGATTTCGGCTCTCGCCGTAAGTGCGGTAGTCGGCAGCATGCACGACTTGGATCCACAGCCAAGAGCCGAGAGCCCATAGCCCCTTTCCAAAAGCCACCGCCCTTGACATTCCCCAACAACGCCCCGTAGCATGTCTGTACCGACCGACCGGTCGGCTGTCGTCTTACGCTCTGCCCTCTGTTACCCTGATCGGATATCCACAAGGGCCTGCTCGTGTCTCCCTTGTCACAATGAGGAGTTTCCCGTGGCTACAGTTTTTTACGAAAAAGATGCAAACCCGAATGCTCTGAAGGGCAAGACCATCGCAGTCCTCGGCTACGGCAGTCAAGGACACGCCCAGGCGCAAAACCTGCGCGACAGCGGATACAAAGTCATCATCGGTCTCGACCCCAACCGTCCCTCCGCGCAGCAAGCGAAGGCCGACGGCATGGTCGTGGTCGCGCCCGACGAAGCCGCCAAGCGCGCCGACTGGATCCAGATCCTTACGCCCGACGAGACGCAGGGCGAACTCTACGAGTCGCAGATCAAGCCGTACCTCCATCCCGGCAAAGTGCTGGGCGTGTCGCACGGCTTCAGCATCCACTTCAAAACCATTCAGCCGCCGAACGACGTCGACGTGGTCATGATCGCGCCTAAGAGTCCCGGGCATCTCGTGCGCCGCATTTACACCGAGGGCCGCGGGGTACCGTCGCTGCTGGCAATTCATCAAGACGCCACCGGCCGCGCGCATGAGAACGCACTCTGCTACGCGTACGGGATCGGCTCCACGCGCGCCGGCGTTTTGCAAACGACCTTCAAGGAAGAAACCGAGAGCGACCTGTTCGGCGAGCAGGCAGTTCTCTGCGGCGGATTGACCTCTCTGATCAAGAAAGGCTTTGAGACGCTGGTCGAAGCCGGCTACCAGCCCGAAGTCGCCTACTTCGAGTGCCTGCACGAAATGAAGCTGATCGTCGACCTGATCTATGAAGGCGGCCTGGCGCGCATGCGCTACTCGATCTCGAACACCGCCGAGTACGGCGACCTCACCCGCGGCAACATGGTCGTCGGCGACGAGACCCGCACCAAGATGAAAGAAATCCTGGCGCGCATTCAGGATGGCACGTTCGCCCGCGAGTGGATCGAAGAAAACAAAACCGGTGGCAAAAAGTTCGCCGCCCTGCGCGACGCCGAGAAGAAGCACCCGATCGAAGAAGTCGGCGCCAAGCTGCGCGGCATGATGTCGTGGCTGCACAAGGACGCCAAGAAAGCCACGCCCACGCAAGAACCCGAGCCCAAGGTCGTGAACGCATAAAGGCTCGCAGATCGTGGGAGCAGATTCTCAATCGGCTCGGTAGAAAAGCGTTTGTGATGGACGGTCCCGTAGGGACCATTGATAGTAGCCCCGGCGCTTCAGCGCCGGGTCGCTCATTGAAGGAGTCGCAGGCGTCCCGGAGGGACGCTTGAAAGGACTGCACGACGTTCAGCCCTCCCTACCGGGACGGCAAAGTCTCTTCGCAATGAACTCGCGTCCATCTGTGTCCGGCTGTGTGCCTCGCGGAGCGACCCAACAGACTCTGATGTGAGGTGTAATCTGTAAGAGGCACTTCCATATGACACAATCAAGGACCCTGAAGAAAAAAAGCGTTTGAGTCTTGAGCGCGAACGTCGCAATAGATACGGCGAAAATAGCAAGTCTAGCCGCAAGAATATTCCGCGTGGAAAGCAGCCGCGGCACATGGACGAGCGCCGGACTGTGGGCGAGGTGCTTGGCCAGATGAAGGGCCAAGTTCAGGATGAGCAAGCCGTCGAGGCCGAATTTCTCGTCAAGACCAGAATTATTGATAGCCGACGCCGCGGATTCAAGAAAACGCCAGATGTGCCGCTTGGACTTGTGTTGCAGAAGAAGAAAGCCAAGAAGAATCCAAAGTAGCTGCCAACTGCCTTGGTATAGAGATTTCTACTTCTACCCCGCTTGTCGTAATCTTTTACCCCTATGGATCTCAAGCATCGCAGCCGCGGTATCACCGACGGGCGCGACCGTGCTCCGGCGCGCGCCATGTTCAAGGCGATCGGCTTTTCCGACGACGATCTCCGCAAGCCTCTCATCGGCGTCGCCAACACCTGGATTGAAACCATGCCGTGCAACTTTCACCTGCGCCGCCTGTCGGCCAAGGTGAAAGACGGCATCCGCGCCGCCGGGGGCACACCTATGGAGTTCAACACCATCGCCATCAGCGACGGCGAGACCATGGGCACCGAGGGCATGAAGGCCTCTCTGGTGAGCCGCGAAGTGATTGCCGACTCGATTGAACTTGTCTGCCGCGGGCAGCTCTTTGACGCAGTTGTCTGCGTCGTAGGTTGCGACAAGACGATCCCCGCGGCCGCCATGGCCTTGGCCCGCATGAATCTCCCCGGCCTCGTACTCTACGGCGGCACCATCGCGCCTGGCTCGTATCGTGGGAAAGACGTGACGATTCAAGACGTGTTCGAAGCGGTCGGCGCGAACGCCGCCGGCAAGATGACCGACGCTGAACTGCTCGAACTCGAGAACGTTGCATGCCCGGGCGCAGGAGCGTGCGGCGGGCAGTACACGGCCAACACCATGTCGACGGTAATGGAGTTGATCGGCCTCTCGCCTATGGGTTTCAACGGCGTGCCCGCCATGGAAGCGCGCAAAGACGAAGTCGCGTTCAAATGCGGCGAGGTCGTTCTGAATCTGTTGCAGAAGGGCATCACGCCGAAAGACATCCTCACCCGTCCTGCGTTCGAGAATGCCATCGCCGGGGTCGCCTGTACTGGCGGATCGACCAACGCGGTCCTGCACCTGCTGGCGATTGCGCGTGAGATGGGGGTTCCGCTCGCCATCGACGACTTCCAGAAAGTGAGCGAGCGCACGCCTTTGCTCGCAAACTTGAAGCCCGCAGGCAAATACGTCGCCTCCGACGTCGACAAAGCCGGAGGCATCCCGGTCATTGCCAAGCGACTGCTCGACGGAAAACTCGCGCAGGGTTCGACCTTGACCGTGACCGGAAAAACTTTTGCCGAAGAAGCCAACGCGGCAAAAGAAACTCCCGGCCAGCCCGTGATCGCACCCCTCGATCAGCCACTGAAGAAGACCGGTGGCCTCGTCATTCTTCACGGCAACATCGCTCCGGAAGGCTGCGTCGTGAAGATCAGCGGACACGAGCGGCTCACGCATCGAGGCCCCGCACGAATTTTTGAGTCAGAGGAAGCGGCCATGACCGCCGTCACCAGCAAACAGATCAAAGCTGGGGATGTGGTCGTCATCCGCAACGAAGGACCGAAGGGCGGTCCGGGGATGCGCGAGATGCTCGGGGTCACCGCCGCCATCGTCGGCGAAGGCCTTGGTGATTCGGTCGCACTTCTGACGGATGGGCGCTTCAGCGGAGCCACCCGTGGCCTCATGATTGGCCACGTCTCCCCAGAGGCCGCGCTGGGCGGCCCGATCGCAACGCTCCACGAGGGCGACACGATTCACATCGACATCAACCAGCGCAAACTGGAAGTTGAGATTAACGACGCGACCCTGAAACAGCGCATGACCCAATGGAAGGCGCCGAAGCCCAAGTATCCCGCGGGCGTATTTGCGAAGTATGCCGCGCTGGTGCACTCCGCGTCAGAAGGTGCGATCACGAAACCGCGATGATCCATGCTGATGAAGCCGCGGACGTCTCGCCCGCCGGACGGGCGGGGACGCCCGTCTCTCCATCGATCCGTTGCAGGAAATAGTCTTCCTACCCCTTCTTCTTCACCAGCTCCACATCAATCTGAATCTTTACGCTATCGCTGACCACGGCCTCACCCGACTTCAACGTATGACTCCACACCACGCCAAAGTCTTTCCGATTGATCGTCGTCGACGCCGAAAATCCTCGCCGCTGGCCGCCGGAACTGTCGGTCACCTCCGTTGGCGCGTCCAGATCGAGCGTGACCTCGCGAGTCGTGCCATGCATCGTCAGGTCGCCGATCATCTGCAGCTTCCCGCTGTTGTTCACGATCCGCTTGGACTTGAATTCAATCGTTGGATACTTCTCGGCATCGAAAAAGTTCGGGCTGCGCAGGTCGTTGTCGCGATCTGGAACGCGCGTGTCCACCGACTTCACGTCGATCAGCGCATTCACCTGCGATTGCGTGATGTCTTTGTCATTGATAACGGCGCTACCCGACACCTGCGTGAAGCTTCCGCTCACGTTTGAGATCCCCATGTGACGCACGGTGAACTGAGCAGTCGAGTGGTGGGAGTCGATGGTCCAGTTGGAGGTTTGTGCCGAAGCCAGGCCCGCCAATGACGCGAGCAGTGTGAGAACTGCTGGACGAAGAATTTTCATTTTTTGCCTTTTGGATGATTTGGTAGCCCCGCCCGCAATCCCGCCGAGAAGTCAGGATTGAGACAGTCCAAGCGTGCGTACTTTGATGAAAATCAAGGGCCTTCGGATGGCACCGTCGCAGCCCTTGGGTCTCGTACCCGACAGCCGCCGAGTAACTGGTAGCTCGCCCGTTTATTCGGTATCATAAAGGCATCCGCTCTCATCCAGTGGGTCTGCTGTCTGGTTCGTTTTCGACTAACTTGCTCATTTAAAGAGGGAAAGCGCGCACATGGGTGTTCCGGTTTCACAGATGTGGACGGTGGCCAGCTACGTCATCGGCCAGAAACTTCGCGGGCGGAAACAGTTCCCGGTCGTCCTCATGCTCGAGCCCTTGTTCCGCTGCAATCTCGCCTGCGCGGGCTGCGGGAAAATTCAGTACCCGGCCCACATCCTGAAGACTGACCTGACCCCTGAGCAATGCTTCAAAGCAGCCGATGAGTGCGGCGCACCGCTGGTCAGCATCCCGGGCGGCGAGCCGCTGATGCATCCGCAGATCGGGGAGATCGTCGAAGGCCTGGTTGCGCGCAAAAAGTACGTCTACCTCTGCACCAACGGCCTCCTGCTGAAAGAGAAGATCGACCAGTTTAAGCCCAGCAAATATTTCTCGTTCGTAGTCCACATGGACGGCCAGCGCGAGCACCACGACTTCGCGGTCTGCCGCGAAGGCACCTACGACAAGGCGGTCGAGGGCATTCAGGAAGCTCTGAAGCGCGGCTTCCGTTTGACCACGAACACGACGCTGTTCGATGGCACCGACGCGAAAAACGTCCGCGCCTTCTTCGACGAGATGATGGACCTCGGGGTCGAGGGCATGATGCTCTCTCCCGGCTACACCTACGACAAGGCGCCCGACCAGGACCACTTCCTGAGCAAGAAGAAAACGCGCCGCCTGTTCCGCCAGATCCTGAGCAACCGGCGCAAGCAGTGGCGCTTCAACATGAGCCCGCTGTTCCTCGAGTACCTCATGGGCCGCCGGGAATACAGCTGCACGCCCTGGGGCATGCCGACCTACAGCATCTTCGGCTGGCAGAAGCCCTGTTACCTGATGGCCGACGGCTACGCCGACACGTTCGAAGAACTTCTGCGCGACACCAAGTGGGAACAGTACGGCACCGAAAGCGGCAACCCGAAGTGCGCGAACTGCATGGTGCACAGCGGCTACGAAGCCAGCGCCGTGAACGACACGTTCGGCTCGCTCAGCGGCTTTGCAGCCACCGTCCGCGCCACGTTATTCGATCGCTACAACGATCCCGACGTCGACGACGACACGCCCATGACCCCGCACAAGACGGGCCCGCTGGTGCAGATCGGCGCAGCGCCCGACGCGTAGAACGGTGTAGCGCGGGCGCCCTCGCCCGCGAAAACCGCACAGCAGCATGACAGAACCTCTCCCCAAAATCGCCGCCGAAGAATTGGAGAACGCTCCCGGAACGGTTCACGAAAATCTGGAAGGCTGGATTCCTCCTCTAGCCAGCGACGCCGAGATCCGCGCCGCTCTCGAAAAGGCCTTCGACTACCGCGGAGACCTCACCGTCACCCTGAAAAATGGCGAGAAGGTTGAGGGCTACCTCTTCGATCGCAAGAACGACGGCGCCACGCTAGCTGATTGCAATGTGCGCATGATCCCGAAAGGCCGCCCCGAAAAACTACGGATCCCGTACAGCGACATCGCAGCGCTGGCCTTCACCGGCAAAGACACCGCCGCCGGAAAGACCTTCGAAGCCTGGGTGAAGAAATACCACGAGAAGAAAGCCGCAGGCGAAAAGAACATCGGCATCGATGCCGAGTCCCTAGACGAAGACTAGCTCGAAACTATCGGCATCGTTGGTGTAATCGCGATTTAACTGGGTTAGACTTCTGAAGATCAACAGATACGTCTCTGCGTTTGGGCGATTGCCAAATCCCCTTGTTGTTTGCTCACTTAAAGTGGATCGTTGTCCCGAGCAACAATCCGCTCATAGCAACGTCGTACTTGAATCCGCCGCTTCGGTAGTTCACATCCAAATAGCGATAACCCGCTTGAAGCGTAAACCTCTTGTTCAGCTGATAGCCCAACAGGCCGGCGACCTGCCACTCCAGTTGCGAGCCGGCGCCGAAGCCACCCACATCGCCAAGTAATGTAAAACGAAGCCTGGGACTTAACGGCGTCTGAAGCCGTGCCCCAAGCAACGGGTCCACCCAATTCTGACTCGCGGAAAATTTCCGTCCCAACGGGTTCGGCTCAAACTCAAGACTCGATCCCAGGTGCCAATAGCGAAATCCCGCGAAGGCATCGACGTTGAGGCGCGGGTGTTCGATAAATCGGTACCCAACCTCAGGCCCAAGCATGAAGTTCTGCACTCTGGATTTTGCGGTGATCTCTCCCAGCTGATTTTCGGGAAGGCCTTTGTCCTCGGAAAGCTTGATCCACATCAAGTCGGTCAGCAGCAAGAGTCTTTTGTGTCGAAGCTCCGACGCTGCCATCAGCCCTAGATTAAGATTGGAAATAATGTCTCCAAACCCAGCATGCACACTCGCATCGCGCCCCCCAACACCAATGGTTCCGTGGATTCCCGAGAGCCACAAGTAGGGCGACAAAGCGAAGTGCCAGCCCTCTGGAGCAGAGAGAGTGGTGTCGTCCGTCTTCCCTACTGGCTGAGTTTGAGCCGCAATCGGTACACGGGCCTGCGGCTCTTGAGCAAGTAAAGATGTACAGGAATGAAGAATCACGAGGAACAAAATCGTCCGTACCATGTCTGACACTCTCATAGCTCTTTCAAATCTCAGTTCGCTAGATTCGGCTCGTTCCTGTGGTTAAATTCGACAACATACGAAACTCCTCGGGAATGATAGAACTCAAAGTTGCACATGCTCCTGGCGCAGCAATTACTTTTACCGAGGTAATCGCGGAGATTACCCAAAGCGAATTCGGTCTCCTAGTACCAAAATGCAGTGATCCGAGCTATGAACCAATACGATGCTACGGCGCCGATCGCATATGGAGGAACAAGTTGCACCCACCGGGGCGTGATGACCTTCGAGTGCCGCAACAGAAGAAAAATTACAGTCAGCACAGCACCGATAAAGAGAAAGTGCCCGGCTTCCACACCCAGGCTAAAAAAGAGAAGCGCGAGCGGAATGTGGGCCTGGGGAAGGCCGGCGTCGCTAAGACCGCCCGCAAAACCCAGACCGTGTAGAAGTCCGAAGGTTAGCGCCACGATCCACGGGGCTCGGGCAGTTATTCCCAATCGTCTTTGTCGTCCATGCAAGATCTCCGCGGCAACGAACACGATACTCAGCGCAATGACCGCCTCGACGGGCTTTTGCCAGACATGCACAAAGCCTAGCGTTGCCGCCGTCAGGGTGACGCTGTGAGAGACAGTGAACGCGGTAACGGTCTTCGCCAGTTTCCAGCCGCCTTTCGTGATGAGGATGAGAGCGAGCACGAACAACAGATGATCGACTCCGGTCAAAATGTGCTCGACTCCGAGAACGGAATACACGCGTGCAACCTGCAACTTGCCGGGAGATGCTTCGACGACCGATTCCGGCTTCGACTGCGTAAGACGGGCGATTTGGGTTGAACCATCCGTTCGCTCGATACGTACCAAAACGTCGGTCATTGTTGCGGCGAGTCCATCGATTGCGATTGTCCGGTCGACCAATCCACCCGGGCACGTAAGAAGCAAGCGCTCTGTGTAGGAATCGGATGCACGATACCTCGTGACACCGGCTGCCGTTTTGCAGTTATCCGGGAAACGGGGGTGGATGCTCAGGCGCATATCGCCCACCGCCGGGACCTTCCACAGGACGGCGTAGGTGCTGGCGTCTATCTGACGCATTTCGAGATACCCGGGGCGAACCTCGTGGGCACAGAGGGTTTGAGCCGCTGCTAGCAGGAAGAACAAAACCGCGAAGCTGCAACACCGGCCCATCAACGCGCCTCCGCAACCTTTGGCACTTCGGGGGGCTCGACCACAACGGTATATCGAGCGCGTAACTTGGAGTACTGAGCGTCCAGTTCTTGTTTGCGGCGGTCGTTGAGAAGGTCCCGGAGAACCGAGTCGCGCACATTTGCCAGTGGCGGCGCGGCTCCTGGGACGCGTGCATCGACACGGACGAGGTGGAGCCCGTAGCTGGACTCGATGGGACCAGCCCATTCTCCCGGCTCGATCGTGGCCAACTGCGTAGCGAAGTTCTCGCCAAATAATCGAGCGGTCTCGGGCGCTGAGGTCTTCTCGAACCGCGAAGGTAATAAGAAAGTGTCACCGCGCTTCTCGATGTCGATAGCGTCCTTATTCTTGCCGTCCAACTCCGCCAGGAGCGCCTTGGCTTCGGCCTCTGTGGACGCTCCATGCTTTTCTCGGCTTAGAAAGATATGTTCGAAGCTGAAGCTGGGTTCTTCGCGGAACCTATCCAAATGCTGTTGGAGGTAGCCCTCGAGTTCCTGATCGGTCGGGCTGCGGTGCGTTGCGAGATCTTCGGCCAGGAATTCGAATTTCTGTCGCATCCGTCGTCGGACAATAACGTCGTCCTGATCGAGGCCCATAGCTCTTGCCTCGCGGTAGAGCACCTCTTCGCGCACGTAGTCGTCGACAAGGCCTTGCATTTCCTCTTGAGTGGGTGGACGCATCCACGTGCGACTGAAGCCCACAACCATGCTCTCCATCTCGCTCTGGGTCACAACGATCTTTTCCCCGGCCCCGATGCTGGAATTGCGCACCCGGCCCGCCAGGAAAAAGATAGCCGCCCCGAGCAAGAGGAAATGGAATAGCGGCTCCCGAATGAGTCTTCCCAGGGAGATTTTCATGGCTTATTTCTCAGGGGTATACCAAATGGGGGACGTATAAGCGCGCTCCTGAAGTTTCATTGGAACTTCAGGAGGCATCTTGATGCCGAAATACTTGGCATCGTATGCCGTCCAGCGCGGAGTTGGAATTTCGAGGACGCGCACATAATAGAAAGCGCGTTGCAAGGGATCGAACTCGGGGTCTATCCAAACTTTGATCAGTTCGGTCGCGCCGATGGTGTTGGTGTAGGTTGCGTTGGGGACATCCACGGTGTCACCCACCGGAGGAAGCTTGCCTTTAGCGTCGGGTTTGCGGTCCCCGGACCAGACGACGTCATAGATCTTTTCGTGGGTCTGGCCGCCCGCGTCTAGCCAACCCTTGATGATTTGAATGCGATCGAGATTGGCACCGATTGGGTCTTTCAACGCCGCGACCAAGAAGGTGGGCGTCTTGCCCGTCGGTGCCTGAGTCAGATCGCCGCCCATGGGTACACCTTTGACATAGCCAATGACGGCGGGATTGCGGGTGTTGGCATCGTTGGCTGCGAAGTCCCAGCCGGCGAAGAAACGCACAATCATGCGTGGGCCGGTGGTGGCATAGACTTCTTTGCGCTGCATGGCATCGAACAGCGCCTCACGCGTGTTATCAGTGGCCCAAACCCCGGCGTAGCCGGACGCGGTCTGCTCCCATCCCATGATGGTGGCGTTGGATGTCTTGATGAACGGATGCGTGGCACGTCCCGCGCTGGGCTCCGAACTGGAAGTCTTGCCCCAAAAATTATCTTCATCGATGGCGGTGAGTCCGGTGTGCGCATCGGTGGAACCGACCATCCCGAACTTGTAAGGGTTAACACCCAGTTCCTGTTCCAGCTTCAGGCCATTCCTCAAAGCCGAGCGAGCGTACTCAAACTCCATCATTTCCGGCTTCTTAAGCACTGTGAGGTCGAGGTTTCCCTTGTCCCAGCGCTCGAAATTCGCGAACTCGTCGTTGGGGGACAGGAAGGGGTGTGTTTCTCCGTCACCCTTGATCTGTGTAACCTCGTAGAGCCGCTCTCGGAGCGCCCGAGTCTCGGCGTACTCGCGGTCGATCGGTTTTCCCGAGAACGATTCGATGAGGGGAAACATGCGCCCATTGCTGAGATTACCGTTATGCGCGATGGCCAGAACATGGCCGCCAGTTTTCTCTTCGTAACCGCTCATCCACTTCCATAGGTCCCGCGGATTGTCGCTTCCCAGAGGCTTCTGCGTGGTGTAGGGCTCAACCAGGCTGGCTTTGCTGGCATTGTCGCGAAAGATGATGTTGCGGTGCAGGTTGTTTCCG
This sequence comes from Terriglobales bacterium, assembly GCA_035652655.1. GTDB lineage: Bacteria > Acidobacteriota > Terriglobia > Terriglobales > Acidobacteriaceae > Gp1-AA133. Next base: position 38,218 of record DASRDJ010000312.1, on the reverse strand, counting down.
CCGGTGTTGGAAGTCCATTCGAAACCGATGAAGGCGGTAAAGCGACCGGGGTTATTAGCCTCCTCAGCTGCCTTGATAACTTCTTCCCAAGCGCCCTGGAATGCGGTCGTGCCTGGAACTGGGAAAATGGCCTTGGAGATGGCTCCCTTTCCGAATGAAGTGATTATGTCGATGGCGGCGGCGGCTCCCTGCCCGTTCTTAATCATCTCGTTCCAGCGCTGACCCTGCGGATCCGCCATAATTTTGGGGTCGCCGCTTAAGAGCAGTGGGAAGAAACCAAAGCCGTCCGAATGATCGGCGACCACCAAAAAGTCCAGTGGACGTGCGAGCCGAACTGGCTGACCACTGGAAGCAGTGATTTCCTGACCTTTCGCAAAACGGTAAGCATCCCTGGGACCCAGACGGCAGCCGAAAGCGCCGGCGTCCATAGAAAATGACGTATGCAAATGGGTATCACCCCAGTACACGCGGTCTGGAAAGTGGCGATCCGCGTACGGCGAATACGGCTGCTTCGATGGATAGGCCTTCTCCAAGGAAGCCTTGTCGGGCTCGCCGGTATCCTGTGCCACGAGCGGCCCTGCGACGAACAGTAGGAGTAAAAGCGCCAGCAGGTTAGAAAGACCTATGGGTGACTTCATTCGTTATCTCCTCCTTTGTTCGATTGACATCAGAAAACTGGTCATGAGTATTGCTCGGACAAAATCGCCCGTGACCGGGCTGGTGGTCTTGTCGTCCGGAAAATCATCGAAGAATTTTGAGCGTTCCAATCCGGGTCTCGACGGAGACGAATTGGGCTAATTCTGAAAGCTGGTCATTGCTCTCTTCTTAAGCCAATATGGTCGAACCCGTTCCGCAAACTTACCGGCAGCCCCGAACGGCCCTCGCAGCGGGTCGCTTAGAACCCACTTTCTTGGACTCGTCCCAGATAGGAAACTGGCAGAACTAGCAGGGATGCGTCGTATTGGAGACTGAAAGAAAGACACCATTCGATCTAAACAATTGAGGCGATAGCCGATCAGTGAGAATAAGCAAGCTGTTGCGATGAGCCTTAAGTACGGCACTGCCCCCGAGCGTGAGGGGGCCGCCAGTTCACAGTTGTTGTTAACTGCGTTCTCACCAGTGTGCGCCGTTTGTTCGCCAAAATCAGGGTTAGCTACCCTGAGATCGCACCGTGGATGACGCTTATCGGCGGCATCAGGCCGCCGATTTAGCGCACGAACTTCCCTCCTTACTCCGCCCCTTCCTCATCCTCCTCCGCATCGTTCACCACATCCACCGCATGCCCGCGCACCGAAAACGTCAGCTTCTGATTCTCCAAAGGCTCGAATGTCATCCGCGTCGGCAGTCTTTGCCACTCCGGCGCCGGACACTCCGAATCCGGCACATCATCGCCATCCGCCTCACCAGCGCTTTCTTCAGAATCGGCTTTCGCCGTCCCAACTGCGCGACCATCGCGAACAGCTTCTTGCCGTCATCTGACACGCCGCGGTACGCGACATAGTCGCGGTACCAACTGGGCGTTGATAGAACGAATCAAACTCGGGCAGCGTGAGTTGTGAGACTTTCCCGGTGACGCGGTCCACCAGCAACCACCCACCGCGCTCCCACGTCCACTTCGTGGTCGTCGCAGTCTCGGTCGGCAGCGTGTCGTTCAGACGAAACATCCTCCGCACCACGAACAACCGGTCCGTCACTTCGTGCGGCATCCCGGTCGTAAATTCCTTCAGCCGCATGTCGACGTAGAGTGCACGAATCTTCATATCGAGGGCCTTCGCCTGCGGCCCCACGCACCATTTGGCCGCCGTCCACTTGCCGAATGAAATCACATGCGGCTTCGGCACCGCGAAGATTGACGAAGTCCACCCAAAAATCCCGACCAGAATCAGCGTATGAAATATTCTGCGCATGAGGCCAGATAAGCACGCGACCTGCACCCAGTAAAGGTCAGTAGACACAGCTATTCACAGGCACTTCCCACGAAGGGAATCTCAAAAACGGCGGCGGAAACGATTTTGTCAAGGGGAGACGTGGCGCTCGCGGCGTAAACTTCGTTTACAATCGCAGAGTAAGCCCCGGCGGGAGAGGTTCACGCCTCTCTCCTTGCAGCGAATCGATGCGGATCGGACTCTGATAAGTTATGGGCGAGCTCCTGATCCACCGCCGTGTACCACGAGTCCTGGTGGTGGATGACAACCCGGACATGGCTGAGCTGATGCGGGAGCTTCTCGCCAGCCGGGGCTATGATGTGTGCACTGTCCCCGACGCCGACCAGGCCGAGTTCGAAGTTCGCCGCCACCTGCCCGACCTGATTCTCTCCGACGTGGTGATGCCTGGCCGGTCCGGCTACGAACTCTGCCGGCAACTGAAGGAGGATCCCAGCACTCGTCTCATTCCATTCCTGCTAATCACAGGCCTCAGCGATCGTGAGGACAAGGTCAAAGGCATCGAGGCCGGCGCCGACGACTTTCTAAACAAGCCGATCTTCCCCGCCGAACTTTTTGCGCGTGTGAAGTCACTGCTCAAGCTGAAGGAATTCACCGACGAACTGGAGACCGCCGAATCAGTTCTCTGCACGCTCGGCCGGAGCGTGGAAGCGCGCGACCCTTATACCGAAGGTCACTGCGAACGCCTCTCCAATCGCGCCGTCTTACTTGGACGCCATCTGGGTCTCGACGACGAATCCCTGATCGCTCTCCGTCGTGGCGGGTATCTGCACGATCTCGGCAAGATTGCCGTGCCCGACGAGATCCTGAAAAAAGGCTCGAATCTGACCGCCGATGAATGGAAAGTTATGAAGCAGCACCCGCTGACGGGCGAGAACATCTGCAAGCCGTTGAAGTCCCTGCGCCTGGTGCTGCCCATCATCCGCTTCCATCACGAGCACTCCGACGGCAGCGGCTATCCTGACGGCCTCACGAAAAAAGAAATTCCGCTCCTGCCCCGCATCCTGCAAGTCGTTGATGTCTACGACGCCCTGCGCACCACCCGCCCCTACAAAATGGCCCAGTCTCACGAACAAGCCGAGCACACCATGCGGGTAGAAGCGCAGGCCGGCCTCTGGGACGAAGACCTCGTAAACCAATTCTTCGCCATGCTGGAACGCCGCCAGGTCGCCTGACCCAGCCCGCCTTTTCGTTGTCATCCTGAGCGGAGTGAGGCAGCCGAACGCAGTCGAAGGACCCCGAGTTTGCCGGCCGCTTTTATTGGCCTCGAGAGCTTTTCCACCACGACCCTCGAAAGCCAAAGCGGCCGAGGCCCAGCGCCGAGAGCCCCGCACCGCCTCGCCAAATGTTAATCTCGAACGCGCGACTTCTGTCTGAGCACACGGGTTTACGCATCTAACAAAAACCTTGCCCCCGACCTACAGCATCGTCATTCCGGCTTACAACGAGAGCACCAGGATCCGCACGTCTCTCGATGGCGTCATCGCCTTCGCCAACCAACACCAATGGAACGCCGAGATCCTCGTCGTCAACGATGGCTCCAGCGACGACACGGCCCAGATTCTCCAAGAGTATGCCGCGCGCCATCCGATCGTTCGCCTCCTTCAGAATCCCGGCAACCGCGGCAAGGGCTACAGCGTGCGCAACGGCATGCTGCACGCCACGGGGGAGATTCTGCTCTTCAGTGACGCCGATCTCTCTTCCCCGATCGAAGAAGCCAACAAGCTTTTCGCCGCGCTGAACCAAGGCGCCGATGTCGCCTTCGGCTCCCGCTGGCTACGCAGCGAACTTCAAACCCAGCGCCAATCCCTGCACCGTCAGCTCTTCGGACGCATCTTCAACCTGGCTCTTCGCATCTTCCTCGGCCTGCCCTACCGCGACACGCAATGCGGATTCAAAGCCTTCACCCGCCGCGCCGCCGACGCCATCTTCCCGCTGCAACGCATCGAGCGCTGGGGATTCGATCCCGAACTCCTCTTCCTGGCCCGCAAATTTGGAATGACAATTGAGGAAGTGCCCGTGCATTGGGCACACGCCGAGGGCACGCGCATCAACCCGCTGCGCGACGGCGCCCGCATGTTCGTGGAGATGCTTAGAATTCGCTGGTATTCCCTTACCGGAAAGTACGACGCCGCTCCGCCCTCGCCGATCGCAACCTTATGAAGCCGCTTTGAGCAGCGGATGTCGCGGATGCATTGTTACGCCGATCCCCTTGCAGCGAATCAACGTCATCGATGCAGCGCAGTTCTCGCATAGCCAATAAAACTGGACCCCGGAGGAGCGTTTCCGGACCGTAGGATCGAAGCCCATGAGCAACTCGGCATCGGCCTGAGCCTCACGCTCAAAGCGATAGAGCTTTCCCTGGTGAAGGTACAAAAAACGAGCGGCGCAAGCAGGATTCGCGCACTTCGAAATCATCGCGTCCCCCTGAAGGCGTTTGGAAGAGTGTGTGATTTCAGTGTACACCTCGCAGCTTGTGCAAAAAACGCGGAAGTTCGCCGCTTTCCCTATCTCTTCGGATAGCTCCTCAAGCCGAATGGTGAGCCGGAAGTCTTCGCAGAAAATCACGCAGCACAAGCCAGCGAAGACGCCCAAGCCTCCAACCTACCCATTTTCAACGCGGTTCTTCGCCGCGATCGTGTCAGCAAAGCGGTCCCCAGATTGGCCGCGTGATTGCTTCTCTCATGATCGATTCCTAGAAAACAACATTGCCCGCAGGGAGGCCAGCATGACGTTTCTAAACATCAACCTTCGCAAAGGTATCCTGTGGAGCGTCCTGGCAATACCCGGCCTGATCCTGCCCGCGTTCGCCCAGCAGGAAGTCGATCCCACGTATTACGACCCTTGGGCCGCTGCGCCGAAAGTGGTGGCTCACCCTGTGCACACAACCGCAAATCACAAAATGGTCGTTCGAAAGAAAGATCCGTCGGTTGCTCGCGCAAAGGAAACCCACCCGACGCAGGCGCGAGCCAACATGCCGCCCGCGGCGCAAAGAGTGACCCTTCAGCTGGCGCTGAAGTAAATTCCGCCACTGCATTGGAGGGATTCACACCGGCGAGTTGATTTCGCACTCGCCATTCACGGCGGGACGCTTGCGCTTAGGAGCGCCGTCCCGCCGGCAAATCGTTCCGCACCTCAGGCGGATCTCTCTTGTCTCCGATTTTCCCCAGCAAGCGCCTTCGCCGCCTCCGCCACCTTCCGCCCCATCTCGGATGTACTTAGAGACTTTCCCTCGCTTCGCACCAGATCCCGCGTCCGGTGCCCGGCGTCCAACACGCTTTCCACGGCCGACTCGATGCACGCCGCTTCTTTCTCCCGCTGGAACGAATGCCGCAGCAGCATGGCCACCGACAAAATCGCGCCCAGCGGATTGGCAGTTCCCTGTCCCGCAATGTCCGGCGCCGAACCATGTACTGGCTCGTACAATCCCACAGAACCGCCAATACTCGCCGAAGGCAGCATGCCCAGACCACCCACTAGCCCGCCGGCCTGGTCCGACAAGATGTCGCCAAACATGTTCTCCGTGAGCAGCACGTCAAACTCTTTCGGACGCAGTACCAGCAGCATGGCCGCCGAGTCCACATACTGGTGCGCCAGCTTCACGTCTGGATACTCCGCGCTAACCCGGGTCACCACCTCGCGCCACAACCGCGAGCACTCCAGCACGTTAGCCTTATCAACCGACAGCACCTTACCCTTACGCTTGCGCGCCAGCTCAAAGGCCACGCGCGCAATCCGCTCAATCTCCTTTTCGCCGTAGCGCATCGTGTTCACCGCCTCGCGCGATCCCGGCGCACCTTCAATCGAGCGCGGCTGCCCGAAATAAGTTCCACCCAAAAGCTCGCGCACGATCATGATGTCGGTGCCGCGCACCACTTCCGGCCGCAGCGGCGAGTTATTCAGCAATGCCGAAAAACATTTCGCCGGGCGCAGGTTCGCGAACGCTCCCAACTCCTTGCGCAGACGCAGCAGGCCAGCCTCCGGCCGCAGATGTCCGGGATTCTTGTCGTACGCCGGCGACCCCACCGCCCCAAGCAGCACCGCGCCCGACTTAAGGCAAGCCTCAAGCGTATCGGCGGGCAGCGGATCATTGCTCGCGGCCAGCCCAGCCCCGCCGATGTTCTTCCGTACCAGCTTCAGTTCGTGGCCGAAGCCCGAAGCCACCACGTCCAGCACCCGGATCGCTTCCTCGGTGACTTCCGGCCCGATCCCGTCTCCCGCCACCACCGTCAGATTCAAAAGCACAAGTTCTCCCTCATAGCGCCTGGCGCATCAGCACGGGCGCCCACCTTTTAGGCGAAGCTCGCATTCTACAAAAACACCGGATCTGCCGCTTTGCGCACTTCCTGATTTCAGCGATCGAGGGTTCTGTGGGCTTCCGATCACAAACAGTCACGCAGCGCGGGAACGGATTCGTTGAAGAAGGATCAGAACGCGCCTAAACTCAATAACCATATCTCCGTCGGGCGTGAGCGCAAAAATATCCCAATTCGGGAAAACCGTTGCTGGGTGCTCAGTCTTGATCGCACTCTCCTTATTTGCACATGAGACAAAACAACCTGTAGATTCGAACGCCTATTCGCATGGAACCATCGCGTGCCTTAAAGGAAATGACTTACCGGGACTACGGCTCCTATTGACGCAAAAAAAGACCTGCGAGGGAAGGCGCTCATACCCGCGTCTGGAAATAGATATCAGAGAGCAGCCTGTTCCGGTTCGTAAGACTATCGTCATTGGTCCCGATAACTTGGCGTTCACGTGTTTAAATCCTGAGAAGTCTTGCGAACAGTTGGTGTCGGGCGAACTCGTTTTCGAACATTTTGAGGGCAAGTCCAAGAAGACTGAAATAAGTGGGACGGACGGGCACTATGAGCTGAGATTTGGAACAAGAACGGAGCGCGGAAGTTTCAAGGTTGACGGTGTGGGAATGTGCTAGCAACTGCTGCGCGGGGCTAATCAGCAGCGGCACTCGCTGAACTCCAAACAAAAAGGCCCGGCTTGCGCCGGGCCGCCGCGAATTACAGCCGACTTACACACCCCATAAATAATCTTCCTGGTCCCCGTGATGCTCGTGCACGGAATGCAGCGTGATCTCCAGCGGATGCCGCTCGATCGGTCCCGGCACATGAAACGACTTCCCGCCTGCGGCGGCAATCACTGCCGGAGGCACCGCCTCCACATGCTGTGGCATGCGCTTCGCCACCGGACGCGCCTCGCGAATCAGTTGCAGCAGATGGTGATCCTCCACGTGCTTGATCTGGTCGGCAAGTACTACAAACCTCCGGTAGACCTCATCCAGCTCGCGCCGCTCGAAGTGATATCCTAGTTGCTCGCAGCGCAGGCTCAACGCGTGCCGCCCGGAATGCTTGCCCAGCACCAGCCGCGAATCGGGCACGCCCACCGATGCTGGCGTCATGATCTCGTAGGTCAGCGGATTCTTAAGAACGCCGTCCTGGTGAATGCCTGCCTCGTGCGCGAACGCGTTGCGCCCGATGATCGCCTTATTCGGCTGTACCGGAACGTCCGTGACTTCGCTCAACAACTGGCTTGCGGGATACAGCTGTTCGCTGGCCACCGCCATGTCATATGCGTAGCGGTCGGGACGCACTCTGGTTGCCATCACGATCTCTTCCAGCGATGCATTCCCGGCGCGCTCGCCAATCCCGTTAATCGTGCACTCCACCTGCCGCGCTCCAGCACCGAGCGCTGCCATCGTGTTCGCCACCGCCAATCCCAGATCATTGTGGCAGTGTACCGAGATCGTAATGGCCTCGATTCCCTTCACCCGTTCCCGCAGCATGGTGATGATCTCGGCAAACTCCTCGGGCATCGTGTAGCCAACCGTGTCCGGGATGTTCACGGTGGTTGCGCCTGCATCGATGACCGCCTGCACCACTTGGCACAGATAATCGCGATCGGTCCGAGTCGCGTCCTCAGGCGAAAACTCCACGTCCTCACAGAACGACTTCGCCAGTCGCACGCTCTCCCGCGCCTGCTCCAGGCACTGCTCACGCGAAATTCGTAGCTTGTATTTGAGATGAATATCGGACGTAGCCAGGAACACATGGATGCGCGGCCGCGCTGCGCCCTTCAGCGCTTCCCATGCCCGCTCGATGTCTTTCGGGCACGCACGGGCCAGGCCGGCAATGATCGGCCGTCGCACGGCGCTAGCGATCGCCTGCACCGCCTCGAAGTCGCCGTCTGAGGCGATCGGGAATCCGGCTTCGATCACGTCCACACCCAGCCGGTCGAGCTGGTATGCCATGCGCAGCTTCTCGTGAACATTCATGCTGCAACCCGGCGATTGCTCGCCATCCCGCAACGTGGTGTCGAACACCGTAATCGGTACTCGGTCCATAACCCTATGTCCTCCCTGAGGCTACGTTTATGGTAGGTGGACATGGATCTAAAGCAAAGCTTATAATCTTTCAATTAGTATAAGCATTGCCGCAAACGATAAGCTGCCCTGATAGCGCTGCAACTTTTACTTAAGTGGCCAGGACTGGACGAGTCGGAACTTACCAAATGGTCGAGGACCCAAGCCGGCAAAGCCGGCGAACATTCACTAGCCCAGCGCGTAAGCGCTGGGCAGAGCAACATAATTGAGTGCAGCCCCGAGAGGGGCGAAAGCAAACTCGAGCAATCAGTCCCGTAGGGACAGCCGAGAAGCAACCATGGAACTTTCCCAACTTGAAGTTTTCTTAACCGTGGCCCGCGAAGGCCGCTTCTCACGGGCCGCCGAAAAACTCTTCCGCACCCAATCCGCGGTCAGCCAAACCATCCGCAAGCTCGAAGACGAAATCGGTGAACCCCTTTTCGATCGCTCCTCGCGCGAAGGAGTCCTCACCGACGCCGGCAACACCCTGAAGGAATACGCCGAAAAACTCCTCAACCTCCGCAGCGACGCGCAGGAAGCCCTGGTCGAACTCCGCGAAATCCAGAAAGGCAAGCTGGCCATCGCGGCCAACGAATTCACCGCGCTCTATCTGCTGCCGGTGCTCGCAGAATTCCGCCGCCTGCACCCCATGATCAAGATCACCGTGCAGCGCTCACTAGGCAGCCATATCCCCGACGACCTGCTGCGCCACACCGTCGAGATGGGTGTGCTTACTTATGACCCGCAGGATCCGCGGCTGCGTTCCATCATCGTTTACCAGGACGAACTCACCTTCGTAGTCCCGCCCACGCACCCGCTGGCGGGAGAAAAGCAAATCAGCATCCGCCAGCTGGGCGCCGAAGTCTTCGTAGCCCATATCGTTTCGTCCCCCTACCGCGAAAAAGTCATCGAAGCTTTCCGCCGCCACAAGACGCCCTTACACATGGACGTCGAACTCCCCACCCTGCAGGCCATCACGCGCTTCGTCGCGATGGGTAACGGCGTCGCACTCGTCCCGGAAATCAGCGTACAAAGCGAACTGGCGCGCGGGGAACTGGTCCGCGTCCCCGTCCGAGAAATCCGCTTCCACCGCAAGCTGCGATTGGTATACCGAAAAGAGGCTTCCCTGTCCCACGCAGGGCGCGCGTTCCTGCAGGTGGCGGAATCGATCGCCACCGAACGCAAAGGGCACTATCGTTTTCTGCGCGATCACTAGCTTATTTCGCGCCTACTTGAGTTTGGACTACGACGGGGGGAAGTACAGCATGACTCCCAGCCGGGGGCACCACAACCGTCTGCCCATGCCCGGCATATTTCGCCAGCACCCCGGCCCGCGACCAATCCAGATCCCACCCGTCGACGATCGCGATCACTGTGTACGTCCCCGGAATGACCCCTTGCAGCACGAAACTGCCGTCCAGATCACTCTGGTCCCGGCGAAATAATTCCAGGTTCGCTTCTGGATGCTTCGGGACCAACACCACCATTGCTCCGGCAACCCCTTTGCTCCCGAGCTTCACAAATCCTTCCACCCGCCCAGTCCCCCTGACCAACGTCAGCGTCAGCACCATCGACGCGCCTGCCGCGACCTTCAGGGTGTGCCCGGATGTCTCTTGCCCCTCCGACGCGATCTTGACTACGGCGTACGATTTCTCCTGCGCGCCGGCCAGCACTTCATAGCTACCGGGGACGACCTCTTCGATATGCAATTCCCCCTTGCTATTTACCAGCCCGAAGCTCACCCCGTGCTCGCGCCTGGCCCGCAGCCCCACGTACAGTTGCTTTGGCAACTCGTCCTCACCGAGCACCCGGACCGACGCCTTGATGTTGCTCAACGCTTCTCCGCTAGACGGATCCAGTTCCCGATGTTCATGCGTGATCTCGACGTCGCTGATGCGACTGGGCTCCGCTTGGCCAGAAAGACGGAGTGCGTACTTACCTGGCGCTACCGTGAGTTCAAATACGCCGGGGCCGATCGGCCGCACATTTTCCGAGTACTGCGGGCTATCCAGTTCGCCAAACACTCGTTTCTGGATAAGGGGGAACCGGTTGCCCTTGTCCGGATCCGGACTGCGGAAAACGACGTGCACCGCTGAGACCGGTATCAGCCGCAGATCCACTTCCATGCGATCACCACCGCGCAGCGGTATGGGCGTCGCCTCATCCGACTCAATGGCGCCCAGGTAATACGTTGTCGGGTAGAGGACATCGAGTCCCTGATCGACTACCGCTGGAGCCGCCACAACGCCTTCTGGAGCCGCGGTCGCCGGATGTACGGCGTACCACGGAGTTGCCGTCACGGAAAGATAGTACGTACCCGCATCGAGCGGCGTGAACTCGTAGACGCCCTGATCGTCAGTGACTTCTCTGCGGATTCCCACGGTGCGGCCCACTCCCGTCGCGTGATCTTCCCGCCACAGAGTCACCTCGGCCTTCCGGACCGGATCGCCAGATTCATCAAGAACCTTTCCACTCAGCACCGCCGATGGCAACAACTGCAACTGTAGGTTCTCTGTGTCGATCCCAGCCCCGGTGACGATAGCACTCGAATATTGTTCGTGCTGGTTGTAATCCGAGCTGATGAAGCCACGTTTCGCGCCGTGCAGAGAATACTTGCCCGCTTGCACGTGAAATTCGAAACGACCATCGTCGCCAGTGAGTTGCGATTGCACATCCCTGGGATCTTTTGTGTTTCGAATGGTGACGCGCGCTCGTTCCAGCACAGCCCCACCGGACCGGTTGACGACCGTACCAGCGATTCGGAACCGCGCGTTGCTGCCGTCTTCCGTAGGGATTTGGCCCGCACAGGCAGCACACAAGATCCCTACAGATACAACTACCATCCCGACGACGTTCCACTCCGATCTCATCCCAGCCATAATCACTCGCTTGTCGAAAGCAAGCGCAGAGTGAGCTTTTCTTTCTGCCCCGCGCCCAGACGCACGACCCGCCCTTTTCCGTCATACGCGCGCATCGCTTCGCTGGTGTAGTACTCCAACTCCGCTTGCGAATGATCGAATGCCAGTACCCGGTAGGCGCCCGGCGGCACCTGCTGCAAATCAAACTTTCCATCCGGCTCGACGGCAACTTGCCGGAACTGCCCCGGGCTTTCTGGCAACGGGAGGAGGTACACGTGGGGAGCCACTCCAGTCATGGACTCGTTCGCGAAATGGCCACCCGCGGTCACTACCCAACCAGCGCCTTCGGGCGTCGGCTCACTCATGCCTTCGATGCTTCCCGAGATCTCCGCCCCTTCGTCGCGGATCGTCACATCCACGACGACGTTCGCAACTGGCCCCACCGTCAGGGGCCTGTGCAGCAAATCGACATCTCCCGCTATGACCGAAGCCACATATCCACGGGCGGTTTCCACCCGCACCCAATAGCGCCCCGGCCCCACTCCAGTAATCAGTTCGGAACTCTGATCCCGGGCCGCGGATTGGGGATTGAAAAACGTGTCCGAAACGCCAAACTCATCCGCTGGCTCGAGCCTGGCGCTAAAGTCTCCGGGCAAAGGTTGCTGTTGGCGGCTGGAACTAGCCTGTTCTACTTTTTCACCAGTGTCCTCCGTTCCCGGGGCGGCCTGGAGTTCGCGTTTCACCTTCACCAGCACAGATCCATTCGGCCTCATCGTCATCGCCGCCGATTCCGTCGCCGCGTCCTTGATCACCAGGTTCACCGACCCGCTCATCCCGTTTTCGCCCAGCGCCGTTGCTTCGATAACGTAGGTTCCACTCGGCAAGCTGCCCTCGATTTTCTGGCTGCCTCGGCTGTACCCCAACTCAAAGCCAGGGCCCTTTCGTCCTTGCGCCGAAACGGTGACTGCGATGTGACTATCAGGAGGGGCATTCGCCACCGGTACCCTCACTGTGTAGTACGGCTGTCTCACTGGCGAAAGCTCCGCCTGAAAAGTCATTCCCGCGCTTAACGAGATTGTGGCGGCACTTTGGAAGTTCGAAGCATTCGGGAAATAGGCGGGAGGATACCCGTAAGCTGGCCCTCGGGGATCAAAGGTCAGCGGATCGCGATCCATTAACTCGCCGGTAAGCAACTTGTAGTTGCCTGGCTCAAGATCCGCAAATCGAAATTCGCCGTTCGAACGCGCAACCACCGACGCTGCCTGAGCCCAGTGCCCTCGCCCTTCCGTGATTTGGCGGCGATAAAGTACTACCGAAATTCGATCGGAAGCATTGGAACTCGGCAAAACCACCCGGCCGACAATCCGCGCTTCCGGGACCACCGGGATCGTGACGTCGTTCCCCGGGATAATAACGACCTGATTGCCTCGCCACGAAAAATTGCTGGAGCCCAAAAATCCCGGCTTGCGCGCCATCAGGATCCCGGGGAAATTCGGGAAAGAACGAAGAGGCCCACTGTAACTCTCCATCCCCCCTGTGGAAGTATCGGGCTGCCCGGGCGGCGGAGCGGCAGGCTCTGGCGGTGCTGCAAACTCAAAGCGTCCCTGATCGTCGGTCAGCATCGCGAAGCGATTGTCGGGAGAGTAAACGAGTGCACGGGCTACTGGTTCGTGCGTGATGCTGTTAACCACGGTCCCACGAACCGCCGTCCTTTGTGAGTCGCTGGGAGCAATCTGTCCCACAGCCGAAGCAAACCATGAAACCACTAGAAGACATAAAACGAGAAGGGATGCGACGGGAAGCCGTCGCCACTGACCTCGAGCAGTGCTCGCGCTTCGTGCGCCCGGAGAGTGCGAGCGAACAACCACCAGATAACAACGCATCACAGCCAAGTTACTCCACGCCACTAATTAATCGCGGCAGCTTAGATCAAAACTATGATCCGTTCAACTCAGTTCTAGCGGATGCACCGATTTGTCTTACTCAGAGAGCTATCACCGCTTAAAGCCAGTGAATTTACATAGTGCGTGGGTGACCCATCCTGGCGCGCACTTTGGGCTAGGAAGGGACTCCGCCGCGATCTGCGGCATCGAATCCCATGCAATGCTCTGGAACGTCCCGCCCGTCGACGCGAAGGCGAAAGCTTGTGACCTCGCCTGATTTGAGAGCTTTCTTATTCGATCGCTAACCCTTCTCCCGCCAATCACATCGGAACGCCATGTTAGCTATCAGCCAAGTTTCGATTCCACGAAGCGCAGATGTTTCACGTGGAACATTACGCCAATATGAATAACGTGTGACCTCCCGGTTACCGCTGCCCCACTTTTAGTGCAAGTTTCATCACCCTGTAACATCCGCACACTATAAAAAAGGTATGAGCGCGGTCGCTTACGACACGCTGATCCTTTCCGACGTGCATCTGGGCGCGGAGGTCAGCCGCGCGCGCGCGGCCACGCGCATGCTTCAGGAAAATTCTTTTCGTCGACTCATTCTTCTGGGCGACATCTTTGCCGACCTGAATTTCGGGCGCCTGAAGAAAGAGCACTGGAAATTTCTGGGCGCGATCCGCAAGCTCTCGAATCCAAAACGCAAGGTTGAGGTCGTGTGGGTGGAAGGCAACCACGATCTCGGCCTGACCAACGTGATGTCGCACCTGGTGGGCGTGCGCGTGTTTCAGGAATATCGCTGGCGCTACCGCGGCCTGACGCACCTCGCGATTCATGGCCACCAGTTCGATGGATTCGCGGTGAACAGCGTGCCGCTTAGCAACCTGGGTACGCGCCTTTATCTGCAGCTCCAGAAGCTGGACCTCAAGGGCAATCCCATCGCGCGGCTGATCGACCGGGTCAACACGCGCTGGCTGCGTATGTCTCCCAAGGTCGCGTCGGGCGCCATTGCCCATGCGCGGGAACGTGGAGCGCAGCGCATCTTCTGCGGGCACACGCACGATGCCATGCATCTCGAACAGAACGGAGTGGACTACTACAACGCGGGCGGCTGGATCGACGCGCGCCTAACTTACATCACCATTGGCGACGAGGGGGTTCGCATCCATGACTACACCGAGCGAGCTGACGATCGTGATTCCGGCGAAGAACGAAGCGAAGCTGATTCCGAATCTGCTGCGTTCGCTGGCGACACAGGACTACTCGAAGATTTCGAGTACGAGAGTGTTGGTCGCTGACGCTAACTCCACCGACCGCACCCCGGAAATTGTCCTCGGCTTCCACGACCGGCTGAACGTGGGCGTGATTCCGGGTGGCATGCCGGCGGTCGGCCGGAACCGCGGCGCCCGGCTCGCGGAGTCAAAGTACGTCCTCTTCCTCGATGCCGACATCGAGATGGCGCACGCCTCGGTGATTCGGCGCGCCGTCGAACTCGCGCAGCAGAAGAAACTTCATTGTGTCACCACCAACATCGTTTGCCGCGACGGCAGCTGGTTCGACAAGGCGATGTACGCGGGCAACGATTTCTTCCAGCACCTCTCGCGCCTGCACAAGCCATTCGCGACCGGCATGTTCATGCTGTTTGATCGTAGGAGGTTTCACGAGCTCGGAGGCTTCAACGAGCAAGCCACATTTGGCGAAGACTACCTGCTCAGCCAGCGAATTGCCCGCAACCGATTCGGCATTGTGCGCGGCGGCGTCTACACCACCAACCGTCGCTTCCAGCGAATGGGACACTTCCGTGTTGCGCGCTTGTTCTTGCACACGGCTTTAAACTTCTGGAACGAGAAGTTTTTTCTGCGGGATCACAAGTATTGGGTGGAGGCGAAGTAGCGGGTGACGGATCACGGTGACTGCTCACCACGCCGCCGGGAACACAAGGCCTTTCGACTACGGTCGGCTGGCGCCTCACTTCGCTCGAAAGGACAGATTACTGCGTGGGCAGCGAAGCTGCGAGCAGGATGCATACGTCCTTCGCTTCGCTCGCATGACATTGTTGTGATGGCAGCAGTTAGGGTGGCCCACTCACCAAAAAGTGCAACGCAGTTCCGGAAGCGCAATGTGTTTAGAAGCGCAGCACGAGTCCCGTCGAGGCGCGAATCATGTTTTGGGTCAGGCCGAAGAGATTCGTGCGCAGGTAGTCGGCTTGCACGCGGATCGCGAAGGGGCCTCGCCATTTGTAGTCCACGCCGCCGCCGCCGGCGATTGTCCAGTTGGTGCTGCGGTCGAAGAAACCGGGAGTGGCAACACTCACACGGGTCGCGCCTCCCAACACGTGGACGAAGGGACGGAAATTTCCTCGAAAGGTAGAAATTTGCGGGCCGCCGAGGAGTGTGTACTCCTTGGCGCGCGAATTCGGAATCGCCGGTGTGCAGACCGGAACCGTCACGCAAGAGATGGGGAATTCATTCCAGCCGTAGTGGCCGCTGCCGTCGGCTACCAGCGAGAGCCAGGGTTTCAGGCGAATGCCCTCGATGGAGGCCTCCCAGCCGTTGAGGTTGGAGCGGTTGCCGGGCGCGTAGTTCGTGTTGCCGTAGGAGTATCCGGCGAAGATGGTGAAGCGGGGATTCTGCGCGGAAGCCAGACCGCTCGCGGTCAGCATCATCGCAAAGACGAGTGCGCGTTTCAGCACGAAAAAAATCCTCCTGGGCGTACTACTACCGGCCCCGTGTGTGACTGAAGAGATTTGGATGCAAGCGTTTCCCGAAACTTTGCCTGACCGCTGCCGACAAGGTGACAAGTAATTTATGAGATTTTTACACGCCAGCGACAACTGCACAACTTCGAAACTGTATCGTCAGAATATTCAAACAAATATCGATACGCGTCAATGTTCTTCCCTCGGGCGCAGGAATGGAGAGAGCATCTTGGAATTGGATCTGGAACGTCGACAATCGGGCGACACCATGGTAATTCACTGTCGGGGCCGCATGATTTACCGGGAGGAAGCAGTGGCAGTTTCGCGAGCGGTTGAGGACGCGCTGCGTACCAGCCGGGAAGTGGTTCTGGACCTGGAAGGCGTGCAGGGAGTGGACAGCGCCGGCTTGGGGGAACTGGTGGTCGCGCATATTTCAGCCGAAGAGCAGGGGAAAACGGTGAAGATGGTGGGAGCCAACCGCGCCGTTTCCGAGTTGCTGGAGCTGACGAACCTGATATCGGTGTTGGCCACATATCCCAGCGTGGCCGCGGCCATGGAGATTTAATTTTCAGCCGTCCGTAACTGTGGGGAGCTACGGTTGGGCTGACCCGTCACGAAAGTGACGGGTTATTTTTTGGGTTTGTTGTGGTGCTCGCGGCTTACGCCCGCCGCACGGAGTGTCACGCGACGGTGAGGGTTCCGTAAATCCCATACTGCGAACTTTTGTGGAATCCCACCCTAGCGCCCAGGACGCGCTAGGATGGGGCACCCGCTGTCCCAGAAATTATTGGTGAGATACGTACCCTCTGGGCAGCCTATACGTCAACTGGTTGAGTGATCGTTTAGTGTGCTGCGGGAGCGTTCGAGGACATGTCAACAGGGTTCGCATAGGCTGCGAGTGGGTTGGCCTTTGCCAGGCGCGGAGCCTCGGACGGTGACAGAACTGCCGTGCGGATGTTTACTGGCATGTGGCCTGACAGCGGGATTTCTCCGAACAGGGCTCGGGCTGCGCTGACTTCTGAGACGGTCGCGTTCGAGAAGGTGCAGATGTAAGTCTGGATTGTAGGGAAGTCTCCCGTGAGATACGGATTTCCCATGGCCAGGACCGCCGTCTTTTCTTTTGCGCGGGACAGAATCGCGCTCAGCAGGCGGGCCGTCGAATCCGGAAGCGATGAGGAATTTTTCTGGCCACGGGCGACCGTTCTTGTTCTGGCTGCCGATGGGACCACGTAGACCGCGACTACTACGGCACGCGCCTGATCCACTTTGCTCAGAACCAGATCGGTTCGGGCGGCGGCCACTCGCGGGTCGACATAGATCACGTCGGCGTCGGAAGCGCGCTGGCGGACTTCGTGCTCGAGGACATGCCCGTCGTCTGCGCTCAGGCGATCGCACAGGATCACCAGCGCGGTGGAAGGCACGGGCTTTACGCGCTGATAGAGAAAGAGGGTGTTCTCGTCGACACGCTTCAGGGTTAGCGGCAACAAGTGCCCGTTGTTGCGGACCAGCGTGATGGAGTCGTCGGAAATGCGCTGGCCTTCCGCGATGTTTTCGGGATTGCCTACCAGGCGGTGGATGGCACCCACATCGACCGTCCGCTGTTTCTCCAGGTGCAAGAAACTCTTGGCGCGCAGGATTTTTAGGACCGATGCGTCCAGACGATCGTGGGAAATTTCGCCGGTGCGCACCGCTTCAAGCATGGCGTGGTAGCTCGATTCGAGATCGGCAGGCATGGTGAGGACGTCGTTGCCGGCCTTGAAGGCTTCAACGGCGGCGCGGCCGGGATTCCAGGCGTAGCGATTGGTCAGGCCGGCCATATCGAGCGCGTCGGTGACGACCAGGCCTTTGAAGCCCAGGTCGTGCTGCAGGAGATCGGTGATGATGCGGTGCGAGGTGGTCGCGACCTGGTTGGGGTCGGGATCGAGCGCGGGGACGCGTACGTGCGCGGTCATGACGGCGTCTACACCGGCAGCGATCGCTTTACGGAAGGGCGGCAGATCGACGGCGTTCAGCTGGGCCAGGTTTTCGCCAACGGTCGGGACGGCGATGTGCGAGTCGGTGGCCGTGTTGCCGTGTCCGGGAAAGTGCTTGGCGGTGGTGAGCATTCCGGCCGCGCGGGCGCCGCGAATGTAGGCCGCTACCAGATCGCCGACTTGCAGGGGATTCTCGCCGAAGGCGCGTGTGCCAATGATCGGGTTGGCGGGATTGGAATTCACGTCGGCCACGGGAAACAGGTTCCAGTGCACGCCCAGGGCGCGGCTTTCCTGCGCAGTGATGCGGCCAAATTCTTCGGCGTAGGCCAGTTTGCCGGCCGCGCCGAAGGCCATGGCGTGAGGGAAGACCGTGGTTCCAAACAATTTTGGAGGAAGAACACCACGTTCGAAGTCTCCGGCAACCAGCAGCGGGAACTTCGATTCGGACTGGAGCTGATTCATCAGAGCGACGGTCTGGTATCGGTCATTGCCATTCAGGAAACGGCCCGCGGCCGGGATGGACATGGCCAGCGAACCGACATGGTACTTGCGGATGCTGTCGCGCAGACGGAGGTATTCGGCGCTGTTGCTACCCAGGAACTCGACCCGCATGCGCACCATGAACAGCTGCCCGACTTTCTCCTCGAGCGAGAGCGTGCCCAATGTGCTTTCAGCCCAATGTTCGCTGACGACGGGTGCCGGTGGTGGTGGTGGAGCGAGCGTGTGATGCTTGTCGCGCGTGAGCGCAGCGGAACCCAGGAGGGTGAAGAGCAAGAGCAGGGGGAGGAAATTCCTGGGCACGGCAAGAGCATACTGCGGAAACAAATGGACATCATCCACAGAGTTAGTCACAGAGGGCTGACGAAAGGACATGTCCTAGTGGGCAGCGGGAGGAAGAGGCAGAAATGCGGGGGGCGGGCGGGGTTGTCTTGTTTGGTGCAAGCGAGGAAGGGAGCAGTGGACGGACTGGCGGGAAACGACGCTGTAGGGGGATTTTGGATGTTGGCAGAGACTTCGTGGCAGGTGAATCACGACGTTGTACTTTTCAACACGGCAGGCAGCCACTTCCGTAATGCGACTGCTTGCAAAGCAACTCCTAGTATGAAGGCTCTGGGAGGCGTCTGTGTCCAGTTTGATTCGCCGCACTCTCCTTGCTCTTGCTATTCCATTCATCTTCTTGAACGTCGTCGCCGCGCAGTCGCAGGCTTCGGGGAAGCCGTTGCGCAGGGCGGAAGTTCTAGCGCTGGTCGGCGGGCGCAGCTTGCCGGAAAACATCGTACACACGGTTGCCGCTCGCGGGCTGGCGTTCCGGGTCGATGAGGCGTATCGGGCGCAATTGCAGACAGCCGGGGCCGACGATGCGGTGCTGGCGGCCGTCAACAAGGCGAAGCTGGGCTCCGACCCGGGTCCGGCCGACAAGTGGGAATTGGAACTGCTCGGGCATTTGACCAGTGCGTCGGCCAGCCTAAATCAGAAGAAATACACGGATGCCGGTGCGGAGTTAACTGCAGCACTCAAAAGTAGTGTCAGGTCGCCAGAGGCTGGGTTCGTGATGGGAGCCATCCTGCGCGAACAGGAAGAATTCGAGGCGGCCGCGGAGGTTTATGCCGAGGTGTTGCGGGAGGATCCGAGCTTCCCGGATGCGCATACCAAGCTGAGTTTTATTCTGTACAAGTTAAAGGACTCCGACTCGTGCCTGCGGGAGGCGAAGCTGGCACTCTCGGAAAACCCGCAGAATCCTGAAGCTCATAAGAATATGGGGCTAGGCTACCTGTTGGCGGGAAAGTTCGACGCATCGCTCAATGAAGACAAGGAGGCACTTCGCTTAAAGCCGGATTATGCCGTCGTGCATGGCAACATGGGGATCGTGTACGACAATCAACACGACTATGACAATGCCATCGTCGAGTACAAGAAGGCGACCGTGGCTTTCCCGGATAACGTTAATTACCACTACAACCTGGGCACCATGCTGGGGAATCGCGGGGAATACGAGCCGGCGGTTCGCGAATTGAGGGAAGCTAAAAGGCTGGACCCGACGCGGGTAGACGTCCGCATCAACCTGGCCTCCTTTTTGGAACGACTGGACATGCGCGGCGCGGTGGTCGAGTTCCGGGAGTTGGAGAAAGTCGCGCCTGACTTCCAGGTCTGCCAGAAGTGCCTGGCGGACGCGCTGTATGCCAGCGGCGAGCAGAAGGAAGCCTTAGAGCATTATCGTAAGGCCGCACAGCTTGATCCGACTGACTTTGAGGTATCGCTGGCGCTGGGCCGCATCCTCGAAGATCAGAAGCGAAACGACGAGGCTTTGTCGGAGTACCAGCGCTCGGAGTTCATGGCCCCCAACGCCGGCGCGACGCATCTCGCAGTCGGCCGGGTATTGCTGGCGAAGAAAGATACGGCCAAGGCGCTGCCGGAACTAAAGCGGGCGGCGGTTCTCTCCCCTGCTGACGCGGAGGTGCACGAGATGCTCGGGTGCGGGCTGACAGCTTCGGGAGACGACGAAACGGCGCTGGCAGAGTTCAAAGAAGCGGTCGCGCTCGATCCGAAACGCTCGCAAGCCATGCTGGGATGGGCCGAACTACTGGAGAAGCGCGGGGACTGGGCAAATGCAATGGAGCGGTACCATCAGGCGGCTGCGCTCGAGACGGCGCGGGATCGCGAGGATCACCACGGACAGCCGTTTTTGTCGAGCACAATTGCGCAGACGGCGTATCGGTCGGCGCAAGCTCGGCTGGAAGAGCATATTAAGGAATTGAAGGTCGCCGGCAAGACTCAGGAAGTGGCCGCCCTCGAGCAACAGATGCAAGCAGCGGAGTCGTCGGCCGGCAGCACGGTAAAGTTGCAGGAACTGATGCATTCGGGGGATGAGGCCCGAGCGAACCGGCGGCTCGACGAAGCTGAGAACTTCTATAAGCAGGCGGTGAATTTCGCCGATAAGACGTCGGGGTCAGACGAGACGCTGGCTACGGCACTGCTCGACCTGGGTGGCGTCTACGGGATGCGACAGAACTATTCCGAGGGCGACGCTGTACTTCACCGAGCGCTCAAGGTCATCGAGAAGAATTACGGTGCTGGATCACCGCGCTCCGTACAGGCGCTGGAGATGCTGGCCGGCAATTCCCTGGCCGCGAAGGACTTCACTGCCGCCGACAACTATGTGCAGCGCGCTATCGAGCTTAGCCAGAAGGACATCACCGAAAACAATCCCACGGCTTACGAAGCGCTTCGCATGGCAGGGGTGGTGTATAGCGTTGAGAAAGCCTATCCAAAGGCGCGCCCGGTCCTGGAGAAAGCGGTGGACCTCGGAGAGAAGCTTTGGGGGGCAAAGGACTACCGAACGATCTCGGTTCTCTACGCGTTGTGCGATGCCGAGTCTCACCTCGACCAACCCAAGGACACGGAAGCCTGCTACCAGCGACTTGTCCCGGGGATGGAGTCGGTTTACGGCGAGAGTAATCCAGCGCTTGTGCCAGCCTTGGCGGGATACGCAAAATCACTCAAGCTGGTGGGTCGACAAGCGGAAGCCGCGAAGATCGAAGAACGCGCGGCCTCGATCGGACACACCCCTTAGGACCACTCCCTGGGGAAAAACATTTGGCCCGGCGCGAGCCTCGACGGTGCGCGCCGTTTATTTTGGATCGACGCCCCACCAAACCTTTACCAGAAAATGACACGTGGTTGACATCTATGCACCAGGCGGATCGTAACCTTCGGGATAGTTAGGCAGAGTTCGCTCCGGAGGTTGTCTATGAAGACGATTTGCCTCTTTCTGCTGATTCTTTTCAGCGTGGGCTGCGGTTACAGTTCCAATGGGAACGGCGCGGTCGCGCCTGGGGCACCGACCATCGCCTCGTTAGCCCCGAATAGCACCGCTATGGGTGGGACGGCGTTTACCCTCACCGTGAATGGTACGGGATTCGCGAGCGGCGCTGCGGTTTATTGGAGCGGGGCCAGTCGGACCACGACGTTCGTGTCGTCCACGAAGCTTACTGCGGCGATTACGGCCGCGGACATCGGGACCGCACAGACCGTTCTTGTTTTTGTAAAGAATCCTGGTGGAACGGGGATTTACATGAACCAGGGCGGGCAAAGTTCTGCCAGCGTGAATTTCACAATCACGCCGTAGTTCGCTGGCAGGCTTACCCCCGCATCGCATGGGTGCCGCCCCGCGGGGGCTTGCTTGGCGCCAGCCAGTTCGGACTTATGCGTGGGGGTGAGACGCTGCGAGGGCTGACTGAAGGAACTCCTCCGGAATTGCTCGTCGCCCGGAAGCGGTTGGCTTTCAAAAATGGCCGCCGGCCCCACCTCCCCCAGTTTGTCCCCCACCAAAGGGGTCTGGACGGCTTGGTTGCGGCGCCGGTGTGATTGCTTGGGGTGATACCAGACCAGTCACCGCAGCGCCCACGTTTATCCAGTGTTTTTCCTTTTCTGACAGGCGTGCGGCGGTAAAACCGTGGCGAATTCCGCCCGCGCCACGAGAAAGCCAGCGTCGAAAGAACAACGCAATGGCGGTCAACAATATGCCCAGAAACATCGGGTCCCAGGTATGTCGCTGCCAGCCGAGATAGGGTTTGTTGGCGACCAGGGTCAGAATGGCGGCAATCGCGCCCACCGCGATGACGAAACGGTCTTTCTGGCGGAAGCCGCGTGCCAGGACAAGGGGCGGCAGGCACCAGATCAATACCCACGTGCTCCAGTAGAACGGCTTCGCGAATTCAAAGGAGGATCGGGTTCCGACCATCCACCAGCGCACGGGCAGATTTAGTGATGCAAGCTTGAGGTTGATGGCCAGGTAGATGCCGAGCCAGAGGAACGCTTCAGCGAGCGAATAAGTATCGTCGAGGTAATCGAAGCAGTGGCGTAAACGTATCGCGGCTACGCAAATCAGCCCGATTGCGAAGAACACGGTAACGAGTACGTGCTGTATCGCGTAAGACGAAGTCCAGTAGCGTGGCAGAAAGACGGTGAAGATCATCGCGGCGGGAAATGCATACCAGAGCCCGAAGCGGCGCCATATCCAGAGGGAAAGCAGGGCACCCGCGATGGGAACCAGGGCCTCAGTTCCGTACGATCTCGACGAATAAGTGCGGCTGTTGAAGAGAGCTAGCTCCATTCCCAGACAGAGAAGCCCAACCGAGCAGACGGCGAGCGCTTCCTCGATCCCATAGCGATACAAACAAAAGTGGGAAACGGCGAACTCGGCGGCCGCGTAGCAGATCACGGAGAAAATCAGGAAGAACACTCCATCAGTCGCCTCCGACGGGTGCGAAAGAAAAACGACAAAGAAAAGTCCGACGGCGGCGCCCACGATGATCAGGGTGAAGAAGAACAAGACCAGTCGGAGAAAAATATTGGTGGTGCGCAAGTCAGAAACCGTTTCCTGCTCGAGACGCTGGTACTGCTCCTGGGTGAGGAGGGCTTCGCCAGCCCATTCCTTGAGTTGTTTTCGGGCGCGCAGAGTCTCTTCGCTGGCTGCACTGTAGATTCTCACTCCGACCTCCCAAAACGTCGTGCGATTAAAACCAACACCGCCAGCATCGCGACGCCGGTCACGACGAAATAGCTCAGGACGGCCGTTGTGTCATAGAAGCTGCGGAGAAGTAATGAACTAACGCCCACATAGCCATAGACGACGGCATAAGCAACGAAGGCAAACTGACGGCGCACCAACCCCCAGGCAAGAGTTGCGCCACAGGCGACAATCAGACCGAGAAACCATAGACCGGAGCTATGCCGTTCGAACACGCCGGACAGCAGTGCCCAAAAGAGAACGTTGGCCGCGATGTTTAGATAAGTGCCGAAGAAATGCGGTTTCAGACCGCGGCGCCGAAGAATGGCGCCTCCGACACCAACCAGCAGGGAGTAGAGAAGGGAAAATTGGCGATAGGCCGTGTCCTGATGCAATGGCCATTTTGAGATGGTGAGGCCGAACCATCCCGCAAGTGATGACAAAGCGAGCGAAAGCACGAAGCGATTGTCGAAACGATACGCGAGAAGGAAAAAGAAGCCCGCGGTCGCCAATAGGTAGAGATCCCATTGTCCGGAGAGTAAGTGGAAGCGGTTTTCCAGGTAAGCGAGTTCTATGCACCAGACGAGACTGCCGAGGTAAAGCACATAGTCCAGCAATGACGTCGGTGCAGAAATCTCCTCGTAGGACCAAACGGGCGCGCGGGAGAAGCAATACCAAAAACAAGCGCCGAGGATGACGGTGAGAAAGCTCACAACGAGGACGTCACCGATTTGCCGCGACCAGGTAGTGACGGTCCAGCCAAGGCCAGCAACAAAAGCCAGCACACCGGCATAAAGGAGTAGGTTCAGCTCAAGGAACAGGGAGAAGGGTTCTTTACGGGAGAGGCTCGCCAAATGCGCGTGCTGCTCCGCTGATATCGCTCCTTGCTCCTCCCAACGTTGCAGGCGGGCGAAGATCGTCATGAAGTCTTCGTTCTCCAGACTACGTTCTCAAGGACGGTGAGGAGCCACGTGTCCGGTATTGGGTTGCAACACCATCTGCCCAGCCCAATTAACCTACTCATCCTACATTCCCCTAGGCTCGACGCCATGAAAAAGACGGGGATAGATGTGCCAAAATCGATTCAGCTTGCAAGTCTGCTTCTTGGAAGTGAGCCTGGCCGTGCTCGCCGGTTATTTTCCCGCTGCGGCGCTTTTTAACAAGGCGCTGAGCTTCTGGATGTCGTCCGGGGAACTGTCTCCGAACACTGCGTAGCGAAGACCCCCTTGCGTCCAGTCTTCTACGTTGAAGGTCTGGCGGCGCTCGACCTTGGAGTCGCCGTCGAACAGCGCAGCACTGCCAGCAGCCGGAAGAATGAACACCGAAATCTCGTGCTTTCGGATCTGGTAGATCAGGTGGGCACCGGAAGACTGGCCCACGTAGGCTACACGGCCGCCTAGCAAGGTAAAGTCAGTGCCTTGCAATTCGGGTAGGTTGAAGCTGAAAGGGATTTTGCCCTGGAACCAGGGCTTCACCGTGTGCCGGTCGGTGGAGATCACGTCGACCGGATTCGCGCTGCCCAGCGTGGCCACGTGCAAGTCGGCGAGTTCTGTGTAGAACTGCTGACGCTCGAGATTCTGCTTGCCTACATAGAAAGTCACTGCGCCGGCGAATAGAACCAGCGCGAGCGCGGCGGTGGCCAGCTTCCAGCCAAAACTCCAGTTCCAGCGCGGCTTGGCGGCGATCGACTTCTGGATTTTCGCGCGGAATTCCGGGCTGGGCGCGAACCTGCCACCGGCCGCAGCTTTAATGGAACGCTTGAATTGCACGCGCGACAATGCGTCGGCGGTGCAGGCCGGACAGGTGCGCAGGTGCGCGTCGAGCGAACGCATGGCCTCGGCCGACAGTTCGCCGTCGAGGTAGCTATCGAGTTGAGCTTGCCACTGTTCGCAGGCCATGATTCAACCTTTCTGCGCTCCCTTCAGCTTTTCGCGTACGATACCGCGCAGCGCGGCACGGGCACGCGACAGGCGCGACATTACCGTGCCGGCAGGAATGCCGAGCGTGTCGGCAATCTCCTGATACGACATTTCTTCGACTTCGCACAGCAGCAGGACTTCGCGATAGTGGAGCGGCAGTTCCTGGAGCGCATCCTGCAACACCTGTTGGTTCGAGCGATCAAGCAAGATCGACTCTGGCGTCTGCGAGTCGGGCACGACCACCACCGGACCATCCTCATCGGTTTCGAGCGGAACAGTCATGGTGGCCTTCAGTCCGGTACGCGAAGTCAGGAACGTATTGCGCAGGATGCGGTACATCCAGGCACGGAAGTTCGTACCCGGCTGGTACGAAGAGAATCCGCGTAGCGCCTTGGCATAAGTTTCCTGCACCAGGTCTTCCGCCTCTTCCCGGTTCTTCGATAGCCAATGGGCGAAGTTGTAGAGCTGCTCAAACAACGGCATGGCCAGCTCTTCGAACGTCGCGGGCTGCGGGGTTGGCGCCACGCACACTAGAGTAAACCGGCCGAAGCCCCATTTATTCCCACCACTGAAACAAATTTTTGAAGAACTTTTTATGCACTGGATTTTTCGAAATTTAGGGAATAAGCCCGCCCTTCCGCAGTTATCTGCAGTGAGCATTCAAACAACACAGGAGCGAGCTAATGAAAAAGTCGGTGAACCGCAGGTCGTTCATGAAGATTGCGGGCAGTTCCCTGGGAATCGGCGTGCTCTACACGGCCCTGCCTATGCCCGTTGTGGGCGAGTCGGGCGAGATGATGAGGTGGCTGGGTAAACAAAACGGCGAGGCGGTGACACCATTTTCGTTTGTGCAATTGAGCGACGCGCACGTCGGCTTCAACGGGCCTCCCGATCCGCTGGGCACGAAGGCATTCGAACGCGCCGTGGAGATGATCAACGGCCTGCCCAAGGCCCCCGACCTCGTATTGTTCACGGGCGACCTTACGCACGATACGGAAGAGCAAGACGTGCATGCGCAGCGCATGAAGCAGTTCCAGGAAATTTGCTCGCGCATGAAGGTGGGGAAAGTGATGTATGTGCCCGGCGAGCACGATGCCGGCCTTGACGGCGGCCAACTGTACCGGGAGTTCTTCAAAGAAACTTACTACTCGTTCGATCACCGGGGGGTGCACTTCATCGCGCTCGACAACGTCTCGCGGGCAAAGCCCGAAGTGGGTCCAGAGCAACTGGCGTGGCTGAAGAAGGACATCGCGCGTTTTCCAAAGACGGCGCCCATCGTGGTGTTCACTCACCGTCCGCTATTCGATCTGAAACCCGAGTGGGAATGGTTCACCAGCGATGGCGATAACGTGATGAACGTGCTCGCGCCCTACGAGAACGTGACCGTGCTTTACGGGCACATCCACCGCGATCACGACCACGAAGAGGGGCACGCGCATCACTACGCAGCGCGGTCGCTGATCTTCGCGTTTCCCGATCCTGAGAAGGTGGCCGACAAGAAGCCGTTCCCGTTCGACAAGGAGAATCCCTTCAAAAATCTGGGCATTCGGATGGTGAACGAGTCGGGTACGGGATCACTGGCCGTGAAAGATGTGGAACTGACTCTGCGCGAGTACTCCGGAATCAACGGAGTCCAGCAAATTCTGCGGGAACCGGGACTGTGATCTCGGCCGCGAGCGTGTGTGCCTAGGAGACCAGGCGAATCCAGCAATCAAACTTACTGAGAAAGGAAAGAAGATGAAGAACGGAAGACTACGGAAATGGATGGCGAGCGGGGGCCTGGCAGTGGCGCTGCTGGGCGGAACGGCGTTAACTCACCGGGCATACGCGGCCGAACCGCGCGTGGTGGAGATCACCGCGAAGCGCTTTGGCTTCGTGCCCGAGCAGATCACGCTGAAGAAGGGTGAGCCAGTCACTCTGCGGCTGCACAGCGAAGATGTGACGCACGGATTCTTCATGCGGAAGCTGAAGATCGATACCGAAGTGGAGGCGGGCAAAACGACCGACGTCACCATCACGCCTGAGGTCGCCGGTTCATACACGACGATCTGCGACCACTTCTGCGGAGCGAATCACGGCAACATGAAAATGACGATCGTGGTGGAGTGATGACCTCGACGGCACACAAGATCCGGGTTGGGTGTTTGCTGGCCGCCTGCGCGGTGACGCTCGCAGGCTGCAAGGTACACCAACCCGGGCGGGTCGAAACGGCCGTCGCGGAAGGTTTCAAGCGAACGGTGAGCATAGGCGGAAAGAAAGGTGTGAACCCTCTTCCTGCGACGCAAGAGAATATCCATGCGGGGCAGAAGAATTTTTCTAACTACTGCATGGTTTGTCACGGGCTCGATGGGCAGAATACCGGGGTGCCATTTGCGGATCGGATGTCGCCCCCGGTGCCCGCGTTGAATTCGGCGGCCGTGCAGAAGTATACGGACGGCCAGTTGAAGTGGATCATCGACAACGGAATCTTTCCGTCCGGGATGCCGGCGTCGAAAGGCATTCTGAGCGATGACGAGATGTGGGAGATTGTGGACTATATCCGCCACCTTCCGCCCAAGGGAAGCCTCGGCGAGCCGCCCGTGTACGGCGGCAATTAGGGAAAGCGCGTTCTTTTTGCACAACGCTTCCGCGACGAAAATCGCCCGCCGTCCGTGCAGCTTATAGGACAATCAGAGGCATGCGCCTTCGCCGGCTCGTGCCTCTTATGCTGTCATCCATCGCACTGGCACAGTCCTTCACAGTTCAAAACAGCACTTCGACCGAAAATCTAAGAGGGCTCAGCGCGGTTTCTTCCTCCGTGATCTGGGCCAGCGGCACGCACGGGACGTATTTGCGCACGCTGGATGGCGGCACGACCTGGACTGCCGGACATGTTGTAGGCGCCGAGGCGCTCGACTTCCGGGACGTGCAAGCGTTCAGCGCGGACGAAGCGTATCTGCTGGCCGCCGGGCCCGGGGAACAATCGCGCATTTATAGGACCGCGGACGCGGGTAAAACTTGGGCACTGCAGTTCACCAACACGGAACCGAAGGGCTTTTACGACTGCATGGGCTTCTGGGACCGCACGCACGGCATAGCGCTGGGCGATCCCGTTGATGGCGAGTTTGAACTGATCACGACCGAAGACGGCGAGCACTGGCACACGATGCCTGAGGCCGTTGGACCGCGCTCACTGGCTCAGGAAGGCGCATTCGCCGCGAGCGGCACGTGCCTGGTCACCCAGGACACGAACAACGTGTGGTTCGTCACGGGAGGATTTGCCGCGCGGGTGTTTCGTTCCAGCAATCGCGGGAACACATGGTCGGCTGCGGATGTGCCCCTGGTGAAGGACAACGCGGCGTCGGGCGCGTTTTCGTTGGCATTCGACGGACAGGGGCGGGCCGTGATCGGAGGCGGTGATTACCAGCACGCAGAGCGGAAGCCGACTCTGGTCTATAGCGACGACGGCGGCATTACCTGGCAGACCCTTTTCTTCGGGCAGCAGTCCTACTTCTCGGCGGTGGCCATTGATCCCGCCAATCGACGGCATCTTTTGGCAGTAGGCAGCGCACATGGCGCCTACGCCGACGATCTCGGAAGCGGAGCCTGGAAAGCCTATTGGGACCTGAATTTAAATGCGGCCACGTTCGTGGGACCCGGGGAAGCGATCGCAGTCGGACCGCAAGGGAAGATTGTCAGGTTCACACTGCCTTAAACTTTCAGGGGAATTCTAGAGGCGACCGGCGGCGTTAGCTTTTTCGCCTTCCAGGGCCGCGTAGATCTCGGGATCGGTGCACACTTCGTAGTAGGACTTCTCGGTCCACTTCTGCAGAGTGAAATTGCGGGGATCGATCTGGGCAACGCGGCTTTCACGTAACACGATCTTGCGGAAGATGTCGTTGTCGACGCTAACCAGAGCACAGTAGAGTCGATATTGCTCGCTACCCCACAACTCCGGGAGCTTTAGTTCGGCGGGTTCGAGAGAAATTTCCGTACGCAGTTTCTCAAAGGCCGAAGGACTCAGGCGAATGCCCCCTAGGTTGAACGACATGACGAAATCCTCGGCGGCTTCGCCCGCGTCCGAGTCGCTGACGGTTTGAAATGCATACACATGGAACGGACTGGCCAGGGGCTCCATGGCTTTTCGAGCCCGCTTGTTGCAGGAAGACAGACGGTCGCTCTCGTTGAGCGCTTCGGAGATCATGATGCGCTTCTCGCCGTCCATCAGGTAGAGAGGCGAGGCATCCTGGTAGCAGATGCCGACTCCGAGTTCGAGGGGCGGCAGTCCACTCTTGGTGACGAGTTCGTTATAGCCGCGAACAATCTCGACCATCTCGCGAGCCAATACACAGGCCCGGCTAACGGTTAATCCGGCTTCGCCTTCTTTCTCGTGCAGCGCCAGGATGACGGCGTCGCCTTCGATGAAGACTTTGCTGGCTCCGTATTTCGGTAGCAGCTTGTTGACCGGATCGTAGAAATTGAGGCTGAAGTACGAGG
Organism: Terriglobales bacterium; assembly: GCA_035652655.1. Lineage (GTDB taxonomy): Bacteria > Acidobacteriota > Terriglobia > Terriglobales > Acidobacteriaceae > Gp1-AA133. The sequence continues at coordinate 8,580 of DASRDJ010000312.1, read as the reverse complement.
CCGGGTTCAGGCCTGAGTCCATCAAAGAGCGCGTCAGCCGCGATGAGTCGCGAATGTCAGCTTTAATAATGACGTGGCCCAGGGTTCGTTCTTCCGCGGGCTTCTGCTCGGAGGCGAGCAGGAATTCGTAGAGAGTGCCGTTGACGGCCGAGAGTTCGCGCAGTTTTGCGTTACCGATCAGGTTGATGCTGTCGAGGGCGGAGTTCAGAGCCTCCAAGCGCCGCATGTCGCGGTGATAGCGCAGGAAGTCGCGCAGAAAACGTCCGGCAACCTTGGCTCGGTCGGCGCCGCGGCAACTGGCCACGCGACCGACAGCTCCGTAGAGATTGTTAGCGGAGAGTCGGCCGCCTTCCTGAATCAGGCGCTCGACGCGGTCACATTCGGCACGATCGACCAGCGCATTCTTCAGCTGTTGCGGATTGATGCGCGACGAGTATTCCGAGAGCAAGGGCACGACTTCGTAAGACGCGATGACGTATTCCATCACCGACTGATCTTCGAGAAATCGCACCCAGCCCGCGAGGCGCGCTTTTTGGGAGCGGCCTTCGGGTGTGGATTCGTTGGGAGTGCCGCCGCCTACCAGAGCCTGCGCGTTTTCGGGGGCGTTGAGCCAGGGATCGAGTTCGGTGTCGTCGTCTGGGACATCGATTTCGAGTGAGCGCAGGAAATCGCAGAGAATCTCGCGCATACGCGTGAAGCGGTCGGGATCGCGGTCCCAGTTGCCCAGCATGACGTACTGCTCGGCGCAGAGGTAGTCGTCGCGGCCGTCTTCGGAGAGCACCAGGCGGTTGATGAGCAGCTTGTGGCCTTCGCTGTCGGCCTCGCCGAAGCGCGAGCGGCGCATGCGCGCCAGGGTTTCCTTCTCGATGTCGCGCAGAAGAAGGAAGAGATCCTGCCCGGTTTTGCGCTGGATAATTTTCTTGCGCACCTGAAACGACGCGACCCGCTCGCGGTACTCGAGAGCTTTGAGCTGACGCACGCCCTCGTAGCTTTTGAGCATCATGCGGCAACGCTCGAGCACCTGTGCAAATTGCGAGTTCAGCTCCATGCGCAGGAACTTGATGACTGCCAGACGGGCGAGAAGGTCAATCGTGACCTTGTTCTCGGCCTTGGCGCGATTCAACGCGCCGACATGCAATTCCGTGAGGACACTTTTGAAGTCGGTAGGTTCGACTTTCTGGCCGGGTTTCAACACGTTAGTCAACTTGTTAAGAAACGGGGTTCGGGGTGCGGAGGCCGGCGCTTCAGCGGCCAGAAGCCCTTCGACGTCACCATGACGTGCGATCAGGCGCGCAATATGGGCGCGCGCGGTCTCGGTGAACTTGGGACTGAGATGTACGTCGTGGCGAAGGTTATCGACGCCGACCTGCAAGCCCCCAAGCGAGAGCGAAGGCGCGTAAGTCGACAGCACCGGCGGAATCAATTCCTCGGAAGAGCCGCCGAGTTTGAAGATCGGGATACGAGGCATGGAGGTTCTTAAACTACTTGGCCGCCTGCCTTTGCTGGTCGGCCAATTCGACGCGGAATTGCGGAACCACCAGGGCCTGTTCGACCGTCGGCTCGTTCATACCAGACAAGCGCGCGGCCAGAATCTTGGCGTCCTCTTGAGCACCGGTTTGGCGGTAGGCCTTCCACAACATGAGAAGCGACTCAGGATTCTCGGTGTCTTCCTGCAGGTGCGGGATCGCCTCGGTATAGTTGCCTTGCTCTGACAGAACCGCGCCCGCGGCCGAATGGTAAGCAAGCTGGATCACCTGGCTACGGCTCTGCCCGGCCATGGTTTCCAGCTGCGCAACGGACTTGGCGGCCGCGTCGAGTGACTTGTTTTGCGCTGCGCGACGCGCCGAGACCGCCAACACCAAGGCGCGCTCCTCCTCGCGATCGCTCTTCGAAATCATGTGGCCTTCGTCGAGCGCGTGCTCAGCCGCTTTCAGGTGATGGGATGCGTCTTTGTAATCGGGCGCGCTCATCGCCATGATGCGGTTAGCTTCTGCTTCGAGCTTGGCCAACCCGACGGAATGCGCGTGCTTGGCAACTTCGTGGAGGGATTTGTCGACCTGCTTGTGATTATTTTCGCGGATCCAGGTGAGTGCCGATTGCAGTTCGTACGCCACCCGATCGCTTTCGCTGGTGACAAACATCAGCGCCTTCGCGTATTCCTCGCGGGCTTCCTGCTCGCGGCCCATCACGGCGAAGGTGTCGGCCACGCCGAACTCGGAACCGAATGTGGGATCCACGCGAATCGCCATGCGGTACTGATCGAGTGCCGCGTCATATTGCCCTGCCTCTCGAAGAATTTCTCCGTAGGAGTCGTACGGATTGGGCTGGTCGGGCTGGAGTTGGACGTAGCGTTCCATGAGCCCGGAAGCCTTCTCGAAATTTCCGCTGAAGGCGTAAGCGTAGGCGAGTTCGTTAATGGCGGCCGGATAATCAGAGTAGAGAGAAACCGCGTGCTCCAGGACGAAGATCCCCTGCGCGTAGCGCCGCTGGTGCACGAGCCATCGGCCGGCAAGAAACGCTGTGCGATGGTCCTTGGGATACATCGCCAGCAAATCATTCATTGCTGAGATTGCGGGAACATAATTGTTTTCCTGCACGCCGTTAAGCCAGCGAATGAGCAGACGCTCGCCGGGGGTGGCCTGCGGCGCCAGTTGTATCGCACGAGCGCGGGCAGCGGACTGCTCATCGGGATCGTGCGTCAGATGAGAAATCAAAATCTGCGCCTGAGCGAATTTCGGATCGCGCTTGATGGCGGCGCGCAAATCGTTCAGCGCGTCGGCGCGGCGAAGCGTCTCAAGATCAACCATCGCGTGCTCAAACTCCTTGCGCGCCGCAGCAGACGATGTCGTCACGGGCAGTGTGCCGCTGTTGGCCGACGGCTTGGCGTGATGCGGCTTCGCGTCGCTGGCAAAAGCAGCAGCGCAGAACACGAGCAGGCAGGCAGTCCAGCGCAAGGTACCACCTCGGAAATGCTTGATTTCAGGAACTATAAAGACGAGCGTAGCATGCGGTTGGAGGGGCGAAAACGTTACGCAAGTTACTGACCAAAGGCTTGATTTTGAAGGGGCAAGGCGGTCTGGCAGGGAGGGCGGAGGGCCCTCCCGAATGCCTAGCTCTGCCGCCTTGAGATTGCCAGTCCTTTACTCGGCGCTCTTCAGTCGAGGAGCTTCGAACTCGTCGCCCTTCTCCCAACCGATCCGTTGCGGCATGGCAGAGGCCTGCCATCCCAGGACGAAACCAAAGCGCGCCATCGCGGCATCCCCCGTGAAGTCCATGCCGGTAGAATATTCATCGCTGGGCTGGTGGTAGTGCTTCTGGTTGTATTCTTCGTCCTGCTTTAGTCCCCATGCCTCGTCGTGGCCTTTGTACTTCACTCCTTCGTTCACCGAGAAAGCGGGTACGCCTACGCGAGCCAGACTGAAGTGGTCGGAGCGGTAGAAGTGGCCCGCTTCGGGGTGCGCATCGGGCCGGATCACCAGACGAAAATCCTTCGCGGTCGCCTCAACCGTCTTGTAGAACGTGGTGCGCTCCGCGCCTGACACCTCAACTTCTTCAGGCGAGCCGAGGGGCGGGAGGTCGTCGTAGTTCAGATCGAGTGTGATTTTGCCTGCCGGGAACGGCGGATGCTTGCCGAGATATTCCGAGCCCAGCAGACCCTGTTCTTCGGCCGTGACGGACGCGAAGATGATCGAGCGGCGCGGCTTCTCCGCCGACTGGCTAAAGGCGCGGGCCAACTCCAGCAGAACGCCACAGCCGGTCGCATTATCGTTGGCGCCATTGTAGATGTTGTCGCCCGGCATGTCGGGGCGAATGCCCAAGTGGTCATAGTGCGCGGTGTAAAGGACAGCTTCGCTCTTAAGCTTCGCGTCCGCGCCTGGCAGCACTCCGATCACATTGTTGGATTCGAAGGGACGAATCTTGCTGACAAGATGGGCTTGCAACTTCACGGGCAGGGGCACAGGCTTGAATTCACGCGATTGTGCCTCAGTCATCATTTTGCCGAGGTTGAGTCCGGCAGTCTTCGCCAGTTTCTCGGCGACTTCAAGCTGCACCCACGCGGCGGCCTTCAACTTGGGTGAACCATCCAGCTTCAGGTACGACTTCTCCCCCGAGTTGGAGTTGCGCACGACTTCCCACGGATAGCTGGCCATGTCGGTCTGGTGAATCAGGAGGACTGCCACTGCCCCGCGGCGCGCCGCCTCTTCGTATTTGTAGGTCCAGCGTCCGTAGTAGGTGAGAGCCTTACCCTTGAAAAAATTGGCGTCATCGGACGGCGGCTCGTTCACCAGCATGAGCAGGACCTTGCCCTTTACGTCGGCGTCTTTGTAGTCGTCCCAGTTGTACTCGGGTGCATGAATGCCGTAGCCAACGTAAACGACGGGAGCATCGATGTCGGACTGCGGCTGCTGGGTCTGGTCGTAGGCGACGTAGTCGTCGAGGACTTTCAGGTTTATCGCGGAACCGCTGGAGGGCACCAGCGAGAACGTGGTCTCGGGCATGGGCGTGATGCCGACCATGGGCACTTTCTGCATGTAAGTGCCGTTATCGCCCGCGGGCTTCAGCCCGTAGATGGAAAACTGGGTCGCGATATATTCGCCGGCGATGTCGCCTCCGCGCTGACCGGTGCCTCGGCCTTCCAGCAGGTCATGGGACAGGAAGTGTACGTGGGCGCGGATCCGCTCGGGATTGATAGTTTCCATTGCAGCGAAGGCCGCAGGAGAGGGTCGCGGAGCGGCAGCCGGAGCATGAACTGGCTTAGCGGAATTCTGGGCGAGAGCAACAACGGCCATGCCGAAAAAAGACAAAAGGAGGGTCTTGCGCATAGTTCGGTTGAGACTCCTGAATGGAAGACGAAGAATTCTAAGGATTGTCCTATTGTACGGGAAGAATCTTTGGGGATTCCCTCTGGTTATCTAGCGAAGGAGTTACGTCTTAGGTCATACGGCTTTGGGGTGGTGATTTAAGTGAGCTGCGTCAGTAGTGGAAGAGCCTGCTTGGCCGGGCGGCGCTCCGGATTGCAAGGGGTCCTTCGACTGCGTTCGGCTGGCGCCTCGCTTCGCTCAAGGATGACAGACGTTTAAGAATGATTTCTCTCATCCCGCGAACCGCGGGATTAGTTTTTGGAGCTTCAACCACCGCGGTAATCGCGCACATCCTCGCCCGGACGGTACACGAACGCCTTGGCCATCGCCGAAGAATCTGCCATCCTGCGGTTCACTTCTTCAAATTCGGACTTAACCCATCCCACGCTGCTGACTTCGATTTCTCCGTCGTGCTCGACCCAGAAAACCGTCGGCACGTTCGTCAAACCGTACGCGTTCGAAACGGGATAAGTCGTGGTGTCGTCGAGGAGCAGCGGAAACGTGATACCGAACTCCTTGGCGAATGCAGCCGTGTCCTCGGTGTTGTTCTGCGAGACGCCCACTAGCGTGACGTGCCGGTCTTTGTAGGCTTGAAAGAGTCGCTCATAAAACGGAAGGGCGTACTGGCAGGTGGGGCAGGAAATCTTGAAAAAGACCAAAACGACCGGGCCGTGCGCAAGTGCGTCGCACAGCGAGAATGGCTTCCCGCCGAGCGAACTCAAGGTGAAGTCAGGCGCCGTACGGCCTTTGCCGAGTGCAGGCATGATTACTGATCCTCCGTAAGTTCTGCCGTCGTGAACTATTGTAGATGAGCATGATCGGCGTTCCGTTGCAGCAGAAGCGGAGAAGAAGTGCTTTGCGCCTCAAGCAAATTGCGTGCATGCCGATTAAGGAGATGTGTTGTCATCTCCCGGACTTCAACCCGTTGCCGGCGATCCCAAGCACGTTTTCCGGTTCGTGGCGCGCCAGCCGATTCTCAACCGCGAACAGCAGGTGTTCGCCTATGAGCTCTTGTTCCGGGATGGCATAGAGAATTTTCTCCGGGCGACAGACGCGGAGGCGGCCGCCCGCAGCACGCTCGACAGCACGCTCGTGATGGGCTTTGACGTCTTGTGCAACGGGCACAGAGCGTTCATCAATTGCACCCGCGATCTGCTCCTCAAGGAAGGGATCACACTCCTGCCGGCAGAACAAACCGTGGTCGAGGTTCTGGAGACGGTGGCGGCGGATGATCTGGTGATCGCCGCCTGCGAACGGCTGCGGGCGACGGGATACCTCGTTGCGCTCGACGACTTGGTGACCAACGACCCGCGTGCTTCAATGGCGGGTTCAGTGGATTTCATCAAGGTCGACTTCGAACGCACGACGGCTGGGGAGCGATCGGAACTTGTAAAGCGCTATGGCAGTCCGCGTTGCCGCATGCTGGCGGAAAAGGTGGAGACCCGGGAGCAATTTGAAAAGTCGCTGAAGGACGGGTTTGATTATTTCCAGGGATATTTTTTCCGCCGGCCGGAAGTCCTCAAGGCGCGCGAGATTCCCGCCAACCAGGTGAACTATCTGCGCATGCTGCAGGCCGTAGCGCAAGAAGAGATTGACATCCGTCAGCTGGAAGGAATCATCAAGGGTGAAGCGTCGGTGTTGTACCGGCTCTTGCGCTATTTGAACTCGCCCATGTTCGGGATGCGGAATGAAATCCACTCCATCCGGCACGCTCTGGCGATTTTGGGCGAGCGGGAGATACGGCGCTGGATCCGGCTGCTGGCGCTGGTTTCCGCGGGCCAACAGAAGACCTCAGACCTGGTGCTCTCGGCTCTGGTGCGAGCGCACTTCTGTGAACAACTCTCGCGGAAAATTCCGCGTACGCAATCGGACCTTTTTCTGGTCGGTATGGTATCGATGATGGACGCCATTCTGGACGTGCCGATGTCGGAAGTGCTCGAGAAGATTGCGATCGATCAGGACACGAAATGTGTGCTGTCGGGGAATGGCGGAAAACTGGAACCGGTGTATGAGCTGATGCTTGCACAGGAAGCTGGAAAGTGGGCATCGGCGCAGACATTCGCGACGAAGCTGCGCGTCAGCGAAAGCGAGTTGGGCGAGATGTGGTGGCAGGCCCTACAATGGGCGCGGCAAGTCAGCTCGGCGAAATATCTGTACAGTGCGGTACTGATGGTGGCGCGCGGAAGTGCGGGGTCGCGAACAATACCTCTGTGCAAAACGGTCGCCACTTTGGACTTGCACGGAACCAGCGCCGCAGCGTAGCATTAAGGAGTTCCCAGCGGCCGAGCTTCCCGCGCTGGCCCTCCGCGCCCCTTAGCTCCAGGCGCTTAAGCGGAAAAGATCTAGAGAGTTTTTCCAGTCGCATCGGGGTTCTTGCGCATCGTAAGTAGGGCGCTCAAGTGGGGTGCTACCTCGAAGGCGAAGCAGGGCAGACGAGAACAAATACCCTCTCATTACTGTTGGGACCACTTTAAGAGAAAACTATGAATGCAGGACCTGGAAATCCTTCCGGTGGCGGAGGGAGAGGCAGACGGCGGCGCGGACGACGTCCGCCCAACCATCGCGGTGGCGCCCCAAAGCGCGACCGGCAGAACACGGGCGGCGGCATCTACAGCGCGCCCATGGATCACAGCTATCGCGCTGTCATGGGCAACAATAACGGCCATGGACAGAAGCAGAATCGCGGCATGCGTCCCGGCTTTGCGCCCACCTATCAACCGCCGGATCCGGAACCGTTGCCAGCGCGCGAAGACGCCAATTCACGCATTTTCGCTTTCGTGGATGACTTGTTCTTCCTGGCGAAAATTCAGGAGACCGCGCGCAAGATGAATGTGAAGGTCGAGTTCGTCAAGACCGACAAGGATCTTCTCGAGCGCATGAAGCAGAATGGCGAAGAAAAGCCTTCGCTGATCATCTTCGACCTGAACAACGTCAACGCCAAGCCGCTTACGCTGATCCCCAAACTCAAAAGCAAGCTAAAGAAAGACACCTCGATCATCGGGTTCCTTTCGCATGTACAGGGAGATCTGAAGCAGAAGGCGCACGAAGTGGGCTGCGACATGGTTCTGCCGCGCTCAGCGTTCTCGCAGAATTTGCCTCAGTTGCTGCGCAGGCACGGAGCAGCCGAGGAAGCAGAGATTCAGTAAATGCGAGAGTGCGGGCGGGACGCCGGCGCTACTTGAACTGCCTCATCTCGAAAAGCTAGTTTGCCGACGCGATCACTCGATCGAGCCTCTGACCTGTCCCTCAAAATCAGAAACAGTCGCAGCTCTACCCCGGCGGCCACTTCATGTCTCGCCCGCCAATGAGGTGGACGTGCATGTGAAACACCGACTGACCGCTCTTGGGACCCACGTTGAGCACCGTACGGTAGCCCTCTTCGATGCCACGCTGGCGGCCGATTTCCGCGGCGGCCAGGTGGAGGCGTCCGACCAATTCGGCGTCTTCGGCCTGCGCTTCCTTCAGTCCGCGAACGTGCTTTTTCGGGATGATCAGAACGTGCGTGGGCGCTTGCGGCTGGATGTCTTCAAAGGCAAACGTATGCTCGTCTTCGTAGACTTTCTTGGCAGGAATCTCGCCGCGGATAATTTTGCAGAATAGGCAGTCGGACATGGGGTCTCAGTTCTCAGTTCTCAGTTCTCAGTTCTCAGTTCTCAGTTCTCAGTTCTCAGTTCTCAGTTCTCAGTTCTCAGTTCTCAGTTCTCAGTTCTCAGTTCTC
>DASRDJ010000311.1:0-23785 GCA_035652655.1 Terriglobales bacterium | reverse complement strand
GCATTCGCGACAACGCTAGCTCAACTGGGACTCGGCCGCTGGGAGCAAGTGGCCGGCATTCTGGCGTTCAATCTGGGTATCGAGTCGATGCAGTTGATCGTGGTGGCCGCGATCATGCCATCCCTAATTTTGTTGAGCCGCGCGCGGGCATATGGAGCTTTTCGAATGGGCGGCGCCATGTTTGCGGGCATTGCGTCCCTGGGATGGATCGCTGAGCGGTTGCTCGGCGTGCATACTCCCGTGGACATGGTGGCAAATAGCGTCGCACATCACGCCGTTTGGATCGCGGCAGTCTTGTTCCTGATTAGCTTGGCGGGGTGGTCGCTGACGGACAAGCAACTCCTCCTCAGCGAACCAATTTCCCCGCCGGCAATCACGCGTACCTGACTGTCTTTCGGCTGGGCTGACTAGCTTTATCTAAGAGGAAAAGGTTCGTACTACTTCACTGTCGATTGATGGCTCGCCACACACTGCCATTGGCCCTTCGGGCCCTTCACCCAGGTATCCGTAAAACGTTCGTGAACATCGAGAGCCTTGCCATCCGGATCTGTGCCCTTGGCCTTGAAATCTCCGGTCGCGACGGCGGCGTCGCCGAACGCCGTTACCTTCAGATCGTCATAAGCCACGCTGGCATATTTCGTGGCCTTCGCGCTGGCCAGCGACTCGGCCTTGCTGGTTACTTTGCCATCGCTGCCCGTATTCACGAACTTGTCGGACAGCAGCGGGGCGACCATGTCAGGATTGTTTGTTTTCTGGGAGTCCAGCCATTTCTGTTCCAACGCCGCCACAGCTTTCTCAGACCCGTCTTGCGACCATGCAGCGCTTCCGAGCAGGAACAAACTCACTACACACAATATCCATGCTCTCTTCATAGCTTCTCCTTGATTGCTAGTCTGTTCGCGAACAGGACTGTAGTCCGCGCAGTCGGGACTGTCAATGCAAGGGCATGCGTCGATTCGTTGAGGACGCGAATTTTTCACTTCGCTTTCCCTTTGCTCGAAAGGGCGAACTGATTGCCATCTGGATCCTGAAAGACCCCGCTCGCTCCCCAAACTTCCTTCTTTGGCTCCTGCGTGAACTTCGCGCCTTTCGCTTTCAGAGCCTTGGCGGTGGCGAAGACGTCGTCACACCAGAAGGCGATGGACTGGAATTGACCAATGCGGCTTTCGTGGCCTTCGGGCGTGAAGAGAGCGAGGCCGGTCTCGGAGCCGGGAATCATGAGCTCGATCCATCTTTGCGTGGACGTGAAGGGCTGGTCGGTGACGACCTTGAAGCCCATGGTTTCAGTGTAGAAGTCCAGCGCCGCGTCCTGGTCGCGAACCGGAATGCTGACGAACTTGATGCCTCGGACCATCGTTCCATCCTCCTCGAATTCCGGGAGCATAACGTAGACAAATTCCGCACTGCAATGTGCTATCCGATGCTATATTGACGATCGGTATAGCGATGATTTCTTTCGATAATTATGTGATCGACGTGCTGCTGCGCGACCTGGTCGGCCATGACCGGAAGCCGACCAGTTTTTTTGTGTACCTGTGGCTCGATGCTGAGCAGACGCGTCGGGATGGGCCGGTACAGGTGAGCTACGTCGAGTTGGCGGAGTCGGTGGGTGTGTCGAAAAGCTCGGCGCAGGTTGCTGTGAACTGGCTGCTGCGGAGGAAACTGTTGGCGGTCAGCAAGGACAGTGTCACTGCGACTCCCTGTTACATGGTCCAGAGACCGTGGAGAGATCGCGCGCGTTCGGCGCGGCGACGCTGCTAGCGTCGCGTACTCTCCGCGGTGGTCACGCCTGCTACCAGCGGCCCCGGTTCAGGGACAGGTTGCGGTGGTACGACTGGGTGCCCCCGGGCCCTTGAGATTTCGCTCCGCCCGTATCTGTATTGCCCAACTGTGCGCGCGCGGTACGAGTCTTTGCGCCCCACGCGTACATGGCTTCGAGGACCGGCAGTAGGGTTTCACCAAGGGGAGTCAGCTTGTATTCCACCTTGGGTGGAACTTCTGCGTAGACCGTGCGTTCGATCAGGCCGTCGTGCTCCATCTCGCGGAGCTGCTGCGTGAGCATCTTGGCCGTGATTCCGCGAAGGGATCGCTTGAGTTCGGCGTGGCGGCGGATCTTGCCTCGAACCAGGTGCGCGACGATCAGAATCTTCCACGCCCCACCGAGGTAGCGCAGAGCGTATTCGCAAGGGCACTCGCTGACCGTTTCGCTCTTGAGCTTCCGCATACGACTTTCTCCCGGTATCCAAGTGGGTAGTAAGTTACGAAATTGTGCGTTCTTGACTCGACTCTGTGCTCCGCCTAGCCTACGCGCACGCCTGCCGCCACGGATACTAGCAATGGGTTGGAGCTTGCGGCAAATAGTGTGGGGAGAATGATCATGAGACTGAATTACCGAATCGCGCTGGTCTTGATGGCCGGCATCTTGATCGGCGTTGCGGGCGCCCGGCTGGTGCATGCACAACAACCCAGGACGGCGCCGGCCTACGTCATCGCGGAAGTCGAGGTCACCGACCCCAGCACTCTGCAGAAGTATGGCGAGAAGGCGCCCCAGATCGTGGCGTCTTTCAATGGACACTACGTCGTTCGCGGCGGCAAGACCGTGGCACTGGAGGGCCAACCACCCAAGGGCTATATCGTCGTCATCGGCTTCGACAGCCTGGAAAAAGCGCGCGCGTGGTACGACTCGCCTGACTATGCGGCCATCCGACCGTTTCGGCAGAGTTCAACTAAAAGCCGGATATTTATTGCTGAGGGCGTTGCACAGCCGTGACGTACGGGCGACCTTAACTAGTTGGCTCTGCGACTCACGGAGACGTTTCCTTTCATTAAACGTCCAAGACATCGCTGACCGGATCTTCGATGAAATCCTCGGAGGTGTGCTTGGCGATTCTCAGTGGAAAGCGGGGCTGGTGCTTGTTTCTTGGGGTGTTGGTCTGTGCGATCGCGTTTACCCATACGCTGGCCCAGTCGGAGAAGCCCGTGCTCGCTTATCACTTGACGCACGTGGATACCGGTGAGCCCTTCCCGTCGCCCGACGGAACAAGAATAGTTTTCGAGAGCAAGGTTGCGGGCTACTACCAGTTGTTGACGATGAATCCGGACGGATCCGACGTCGTTCAGATCACTCACGATGCGTGGAACCACGACACGCCTTCGTGGTCTCCGGACGGAACCAAATTTGCCTTCGTCTCTGATCAGAACAAGCATTCGGTTGTCTACGTCATGTACGTGGATGGAAGCGGGCTGGAGCGGTTGTCGCCCGAGAATGCGGAGTCGATTCATCCCACCTGGTCGCCCGACAGCCGGCAAGTCATCTACTGCGCAGACGACGACCTGAAGCCACCCAAGAAGAATGACGCGTCGATTTACAGCGTTGACGTGCAGGCGAAAACCATCAAGACGCTGATCACTGGTGGTGTGAATACCTATCCCTCGTGGTCGCCGGATGGAAAGCGCATCGCCTTCCGAAGGATGATCGGGGATATGAACTCGGAAGTGTTTGTCGCGAACGCGGACGGATCGGAACCCAGAAACATCTCCAACCACATGGCATTCGATGGATGGCCTGCGTGGTCGCCGGACGGGAAACAGATTGCGTTTTCCTCGAACCGGCGCGCGAATTATCAGATTCACATCATGAACGCCGACGGAAGCGGCGCGCGGCTTTTGTCGAATACCGAGGGCCGTGCCACCGAGCCTCGCTGGTCGCCCGATGGGAAAACCATCTACTTCACCAATTGCGTGAAAGTAGATTTTGGCGTGGATTGTGAGGTCATGGTGGCAGCCATCGGCAATTGAGAAAACTCGTCATGTCCGATCTGGCTACAACTTCTTGAGCAGCTCAGTTTGTAATTTCTTTCCTCCGCCTGCGACCGCTAGCAATCTTGCGGAATCAAACGCTCCGAACACCTATGAGCGCCAATATCCTGCAGTCCATCGGCAACACTTCGCTTGTGCAACTTCACCGCGTTGTTCCTGAGGGCTGCGGCCAGATCTTCGTCAAAGCGGAATGGGAGAATCCCACCGGCAGCATGAAAGACCGAATGGCCCTCGCCGTGATTTCGAGAGCCGAGGCTGACGGGCGGCTGCGGCCGGGTGGCACGGTGGTCGAATACACGGGCGGTAGCACTGGGGCTTCGCTGGCGCTGGTGTGCGCGGCAAAGGGGTATCCGATTCATGTCGTGAGCGCACGTGCCTTCAGCCAGGAGAAACTCGACCACATGGTTGCGTACGGCGCGAGGTTGACGCTTGTACCTTATGAAGGGGGCGGCTTCACGAAGCAGCTTTTCCTCGACATGATCGAAACAGCCCGCAAGCTGAGCCTCGCACCGAACACCTACTTCACGGATCAGCTCAACAATACTGACAGCGTTGCGGGCTATGCTTCGCTGGGCGAAGAGATCTGGCAGCAGATGGACGGCGAGGTGGATGCTTTTGTGCATTCGATCGGCACGGGAGCGTCATTGCGGGGAGTCGCGACGGTTCTGCGTCGGCATAATCCGAAGGTACGCATCGTGGCGGTAGAGCCGGGCGAGTCCGCGGTGCTGTGTGGCGGGAAGCCGGGCGCGCACGATATCGAAGGAATCGGAATTGGCTACGCGCCGCCGCTCTGGGATGCAAAGCTCGCGGATCAAGTGCTTGCGGTGCACACTGCCGATGCGAAGGACATGGCGCGGCGGCTCGCGCGGGAAGAGGGTATCTTCGCCGGCACATCTTCCGGCGGAAATGTGCATGCGTCGATCCGCGTCGCGAGAGAACTCGGGCCGTCGGCAAGAATAGCGACGCTGATGATCGACTCCGGCTTGAAGTATGTCAGCACGGATCTGTATCGCAAGGAGTAGGCGGCGTACCCAGCCGTCACCGGCGCTTCTTGCCTGCAACTTCCGCAACACGCGCTTTCACAATTCGTTTGACCAGAGCCACAGGGATTGGCTGGTCGAGCGCGAAGTGGAGCGTGCCTTTCGATGTCGAATAGTCCCGCAGTTCCGCTTTGAATTTTGCGATCACGGATGCCGTGGGAAACAGGCTGCAGTGGTTTGCGAAAGCGGCGAACCACACCAGAACCATGTCAACTTTGAACGCCGGGATCCGGTAACTGATGGTTTCCACGGCCACGCGAGGAACAGCGGAGCGAATGGCGGCGCGCAACTCGTCGAATGCGGCTCGGCTGCCTTTTGGGACCTTTGCCAGGTATGCTTCGATGCTCGCCTGACCGTCTTTGTCCTTAGGGGCGGATTTGCGGCGCACGGATTTCACTTGGCGCATGATGGGTTGGGAACGTCTTCGCGAAATGAGATGCCCTTCAGGGAATCGACGGCATGATCGAGTTCTTCCTGCGACCCGGTATTGACCATCTCGCCGAGGAAGTAATTGCGAAAGCGCGTGAAGACAAACGAGCGATAGGCGTCGTGACCGTAGGGAAGGGCGGCCTTGTAGTCCGACCGGAAGAATTTCTTCCCGCCATATTCCACGGCACTCGTATCACGCAAAACCTGGTTCTTGTCGGGCGCGTGTTTGAGCTGTGCCTGAACGGCATGGGTCACGAATTCCTTGGGGTCCGCATTCTGTTCAGTGGTGGCAGTCGCGTAGAGCGTGATCGTGTTTCCGAACGTGCCCTGCTTGGGTTGCTCAATCATCAGCAAGCCGAGTCCACCACCCGGCTGATGGATGGCGCGCGCCAAGCCGTTTATACCCTGGCTCTTGGCCAGCCATCCAGCCGGCATGTGGAAGGAAAATCCCAGGCATTCGTTGGAATAGGTGTCGTGCGCGTACTGGCCCTCGTCTAAGCGAGGGGCGGTGGCGGCTACTGGCGGAGCCTGCTGGGCAAAAACGAGAGCCGTCGCGAGAAAAGTTAGAAGGATAGCGGCGATTGTCCTCTTCATCTTGAGAACACCACGCCGTGCGGCAAGCCGGTTCCCTTCCATCCGTGGGGCCATTGGCGGTCTTCGAAGTTGAAGCCGACTTTGCCGTCTGTGTCGCGGAAGGTCTCGTCCATCGTTAAGGCTCCGCTAGCGGGATCGAATTTCACCAGATACAAACGGCCGCGTGTGTTGAGGCCCGCCGTTACGGCCAGGCGCTGCGTCTTGGCATCCCAAGATGTCCAGTGAGGAATGTAGTCGTCGGTCAACTTCAATCGTGAGACTTCGACGGGTTTCGCGCCGTTGGTGATGTCGAGCACAACCAGCCCGTGTGTGGCGCGCACGCCTACGATCAGGAAGTGTCCGACGATGGTCGGAACTCCGCACCAGTTGCCGGGGAACGCATAGACGAGTTTGGCCTTGGGATCGTTGGTGTCGACGTCGGTGATGCGCTCGATACCGCAGCTGAGGGTTTGCACGAAGACTGATCCGTCGGGACCGAGACGCGGTTCCTGCGGGCCGATCTGGGAATAGCGATTCTCGCCGACATCGAAGTACGAGGTTTTCAGCAGTTTGAGATCCGAGAGGCGCCACACTTGATAGGTCACGCCACTGAAGATGTTTTCCAGATGCATCGAAGAGTCGGTGGCGACGACGCGATCTTTGTCGGGAAGGACGACGAGGCTGTACGGAGTGAGCAGAGCATTCGGAAATGCGGGGTCCGCGCTGCTGGTGGAGCGCACTAGTTTGCCGTGATCGTCGATCTCGACTAGTCCGCCGCTGGCGCCGGTGCCTTGAGTGACGGCGTGGTGGGCATGCTGAAAGCTGGCGAGCACGTGTCCATTGGGCATCCGCAGATAAGAATGCGGATGCATGTAGCCGTCCATGTCGGTGAACGAAGCTGCGACTTGCGGATGAATGGGATCATGGAGATCGAAGATGAAGGTGCGCCCCGCTTCGTGATCGTTGGCGAACAGCATGCCGCTCGCGGGCATGGAGTATTCGGTATGGTGGACGCTCTTGGTAGGCTGATCGGTCGCGAGAGCTGTGACGAGATGCCCGAAGGAAGTCGAGGCGGGGTCGGCATCGATGACTGCGAGAAAGTCATTGCCCTTGCCATCCGCGTCGCCGGTCCAGGCGAAAAGGTAGTGTCCCTGCGACGGTTCCTTCTTGTCGGCGGAGAATGAGCCCACGCTGGATGCGGCGAGTATCAATAGTAGCGTGGCAAATCGACGTCGCATGAATCCTCCCAAGAATTTTGGCGGAAATCAAAGAATAGCAGTTTCCTGAATCTGTAAGAGACTGTGAGTAGTTTCCCACCGCCGCGCAAGTTGCGGTAGAGTCAGGAAGTACAGCGCTCATCTCGTCGCCGCGTTCCGAGGAGGATCCATGAGCAACGATCTCTCGCGCAGAAAATTCCTTGAAAAAGTTGGACTTGGAGCGGCGACTGGCGCCGGCGTGTGGTTGCTGAAGGATGTGGCGCAGGCTGGACCTCCTACGTCCTCTCTGCCGACGCGCACATTGGGGCGCACTGGAGCCAAGGTATCGATCCTGGCATTTGGCTGCGGCAGCCGTTTCCTGATGTATGAAGATGAGGAGAAGGCGCAGGCAGCACTGAATCACGCCATCGATCTCGGTATCACCTACCTCGACACGGCTTACGCTTACGGTGATGGCAAGAGCGAGACGCGCGTTGGTAAGACGATGGCCACGCGGCGCAAGGACGTTTGGCTCGCCACGAAAATTCCCGATCGCAGCTACGACGGCTTCAAACGTCGGCTGGAAGGCAGCCTGAAGCGGCTGCAGACTGATCACGTGGATCTGGTGCACATGCACAGCCTGGGTCACGCCGATGATCTCGTAAAGATCGAAGCGCCTGACGGATGCCTCAAGGCTGCCACGGAAGCGCGAGAGCAGAAGATGGCGCGCTTCATCGGAATGACCAGTCACAGCGACGGCACTGTGATGGCGCAGGCGATCGAGCGGCACGATCTCGATTGCGTGCAGATGGCGCTGAATGCCTCGCGCAACGGGCGGTTCGAGGAACTGGCGTTGCCTGCGGCCAACAAGAAAAATCTCGGTGTCATCGCCATGAAAATCACCGGGCAGGAGTTCCTGCTGGGGCAGGGCGCAGGCAAAGCCGATATCAATGCGCTCCTGCGCTATTCGATGAGCCTTCAGGTGGCGACGGCGGTGGTCGGCATGCCGCATCTTGAAATGCTCGAACACAACGTGGAGATTGCCCGAAGCTTCGCGCCCTTTTCCGAGCAAGAGATGGAGCGATTGCGCAAAGATGTGGGGCCGGCGCGCGAAGGGCTGGAGCATAACCTGACGGGGCATCTGGACGGGCCGACCGCCATGCCGGAGATCTTCTGGGCGTAGAGAATCGGTCGCCGCAAAGATAAGCAGCCAGACAGAGCATGGTTACCAGTAACCATGGCCGGCTGAAACCTTCGTAATCTTGTGACCCCAGCCAACCCGGACTACCATCACTTCCTCGATTTGGGCGGTGTGAAAAGATGTCCTCCCCTGTAAACACGCGCCGTTGGTTGCGCCATCCGGTAGAGTTGCCCGTCCTGGTTGTGCCTCGGGGCGGGGATTCCAAACTTGCTGTGCAGGGTCGTGGTATTGAGATCAGCGAAGGGGGCATGACGCTGTATGCGGGCGTGCCGCTGAAGCCCGGCGACCACATGGACCTGGAGTTTCAGACGCCTGGCCGCACGCGTGTCTCGGCGATTGTGCGCAATCGCACCGGGTATTGCTTCGGGCTGGAGTTTTTGACCCCGCTGGGCAGTGAGGCTCCTAAGGCGTCAGTCGCGGTGCGGCCTCCGAAGGCTGGGGAAAGCGGCGACCTGCGCACGGTCCTGCGCCGCAAGGAAGTCGAGATGGAGCGTCTACGCAAAGAGATCTCCACCTTGCGTGCGTACGGCAAGTTCACTCGCTGACCTCCAGCGATATGGCACGTCCGGAACCTCATCTCTGAATCCTTCGAATGATTACTATGGGTTTTGCGATAGCCCGCCCGTCCCAAGTACTATAGCCACGCATTCTTCTCCCTCATTCTGAAACGCGCGGATTGAACTCCGCGCCGGAGTCCGATCACCTATGCCATTTCGCGCCACGAATGTTTTGCTCACGGATCACGAGGCCAGGGTGTTCGGCTGCCTGGTCGAAAAAGAAATCACCACTCCGGATTATTACCCGCTGTCACTGAACGCGCTGATCAACGCGTGCAACCAGAAGTCGAACCGCGATCCCGTGATGAGCCTGAATGAAGAGGCTGTTCGGCAGGCGCTGCATTCGCTGAATGAAAAAGGTCTGACCGGCACGGCCAGCAGCGCGGGCGACAGCCGCGTGGCCAAGTACGAGCACCGCATGCAGGAAGCCTTCAATTTCACGCGTCGCGAGACCGCCATCATGTGCGTGCTGATGCTGCGCGGCCCGCAGACCCCGGGCGAACTGCGCGGCCGATCGGAGCGCCTGCAGCGTTTTGAAGATCTGACCGACGTGCAGGCCACGTTGCAGAAACTCATGACGCGCGAGGAACCCTTGGTCAAAGTGCTGCCCCGCCAACCCGGGACGAAAGAGGCTCGCTACGCGCACCTGCTGTGCGGCCAGAAACCGGAATGGGATGCGCCACAGGCAGCGGCCGTCGAAACGCGGACTGAGAGTTCTGGCGACAACGAGCGTCTGGCCTCGCTGGAAGAAGAAGTTTCCGCCCTGAAAAAAGAAATGGCCGACTTGCGCGAGGAAATAGCGAGTTTCAGAAAGCAGTTTGAGTAGCACAAGATCGTTCGATAGAATTTCCGCTTTCGCATTCTTCAGTAAAAATACGACCGTCGGCCGCCCTTCCGCTGCGGGCAGCGACTGGGTTCAATGGCAACCGGCCCGTTGTCTTCAACGCGTACAATACAGTGCTCGCTGTCATCCTCGCAGGGAGGTCCCTCATGAAATCCGTAAGGACGTTGACTGTGTGTATCATGGCGATTTGGCTCGCGCTGCAATGCGGTGTGGATTCGGTGGCGGCGGCCGGCAGTGAAGCAGCACTCAAGGCTTCCGACATCACGAACAAGATATTCCCGGACCAGGTCTTCTTTCGCGGACAGGTCGCTTCCGCACAAATGCGAAACACCGGCGGCGTCCGTTTTGCCGATGAGATGTTCGTTCTCGCAGCCCTGGTCGACAACTCCGGATATTCCAGCGACATTCGCCAAAAATACCAGGCGTACTTCATCTCCGAAGTGGTGCTCGATTTTGCGGGCAAAAAGCTCGCCCCTGGTGCGTACGGAGTCGGTTTCGTGCAGGGCAAGTTCTTGGTGATGGACCTGGGAGCGCATGATCTGCTGCAGGCCGATTCGGCTCGGGATACGGAGATCAAGCGTCCGCTGCCCCTGCAGGTGCTAGGTTCCAACGGGAAGTATCGCTTGTACGCGGGCCGGGATTACATAGAATTCGCCCGTTCCGAATGAAACCGGGACAGCGCGGGTCGTTACGGAAAAGCCTGTATTGTCGATGGCTACAGCAGGAACTATTGTTGAAAGATTGTGGAGTTGTCAGCAATCGACGAACGTGTGAAGAAGTTGTGTGCAAAGGCGGCGACCGCCCGCGAAGATGAAGCCGAAGAAATTCTGGCTGAGCTGCGAGTCGCTTTGAAGGAGCACGCGCGCTTCGTGCGCCTCATGGCGAGTAAAACACTGATTCGCATGAGCAAGGAACTACCAAACTCTCCCCCCTCCAAAGACGCGGCCTAGTCTCCGAAGCACGACTTTTTTCGCAAGTCCCTTTTAATCTTGAAAGGCGATTCGAGCAGGGAAGAAGTGACCCGGCCCGCCGGACACTACGCTTGCTCTTCGGTCGTGACCGGCACCAGCGAAACGCTAGTGGCAGATTCTTCTTCGTTGCGCCAGGTGCGATATCTCCAACGGCTGGCGTTCTTCGTTAAGAGAAATTTGCTGTAGATTTCCAGCCGATCGGCGAGGGATAGCCGTGCGGGATTCCACGAAGCCGCGACTTCACTGAACCGCGCGATGCCGGTGAGCCGCCCGAGAATATCGAGAAGGAGAAAATTCAGCCAGTGATACGACGGCGGACAGAGATACTCGCGGTTCGAGTACCACGACCATTTTCCGCGATAGTCCCAAGTGGGAAGGAAATGCTGCAGGCCAGCAACGCCCTCCAGGAACAACTGATGCACGCGGGGATCCTCGGTCTCGACGTAGAGGTCGTAGAGGCCAACTAACGATCTCATAAAGCCATCCATGATGCCTGGTGTGGGCAGACCCGGCGCTTCGGTGTATACGACGTGACCTTCTCCGCATGCCCGCACGCCGCCCTCGCGCTCGTCGAGTTCGAAGACTTTCGAGGTGCGGCGGAGCAGTTCCAGTAATTCAGGGCGCCGGGTCACGCGCCACCCGCGTACCAGCGCACTGATAATCAGACCTTGCACGTTGGCCGACAACCAGGGTGCCTTGTGATGCACTGCCCCATCGCGCAGATTGAAGTTGTGCGGCCAGACCGCTGCGCCGTCGTCGCGAATCACTGCGTGGTGCTCGAGCCAATCAATCTGCTTCAGGAACTTATCCAAGAACTCGGGATTGTTTTGCCGGAGGTAGTGGCTCAAGTTACCAATCGCGTACATCGCGATATAGCCCGGTCGGTAGACGACTCCAGTGAGCCGATTCCACACCCGCGGAATGCCATTCGCGTCGAAATGCGTCATGGTGCGATAGGGCGGCTGCTTGCGGTACTTATGCATGTAATAGTGCAGGGAGTCTTTGGGCCCGGCTTCGGCCACAACCGTTAAGGGGTAGCGAAAGCGGAACTCGGCGACCTCTTCGTACAGGGTGCGGGCAGCAACTCTCAGCTTTTCGGAAGTCATCGACACAAAATGGCGCCGGGCGAACGAGAGATTATGGATGCGATGCCGCGTCTTCGGCAAGGCTTTTCGGCAAAAACGGTTGCCAGGCGTGGCTTTCGGGCGGATGTCTCGCATCCGCATACCGCAGTTTGTTCTCTAGGAATTGGTAGGGAACGTAATTCCCCAGAACGCCTTGCCCTTTTCGTCCTTATCCAGAAACTCGATGGCGTACGTGGGAACTCCCTGCAAAGCAGCGAGCTGCGCCACGACGCGGGCGGCGATTTCGGTGCCTCGCTTGTTCTGCACGATCACCGTGGATCCCACCTGGAGTTCGCGATGCAGGGCAACGGCGGCGCCATGCCGATTTAGATTCGTGGCGCGTGCCGGCAAATTGAATGCATTTTTCTGACGGTCTTGTCCCGACAATCCCACCGCTGCGTTCAAGGCCATGCGGCTGCTACGCCGTTTGCCCAGTTGGCTGCGGCTGACGTTGTTGGGGACCAACAGATTTGGACGTTGAGGCTTGGCGGTGCGGTCGAGGGGTTTGAGGTTCATGCTGACCTGAGAAAATAGCCCGAGAGTTTCGGACTTGCAATACACCTCGGTCACCCACTCCGAGGTTACCTGGCCGCCCCTCGTATCTGGCGGTGGGCGCGCCATTTACATGAGATCCATTCCCTGGGAAAGCGCGCCGGCCGCGGGAATTGCTCAAGTACGTCCGTTACGCGATGAACACTTCGGTTCTGGAAGTTTGGCCCGAGGGTGGAGACGCCAGATTAAGTATGGCGCGAGCGATCTTGGCTCCTCCGACGGAAGAGGGCTCGATCGGGTTCGCGTAATCGGGGACGGAGGTGCATATGAATCGCAGGTCGATCACGGGGAGCCCTAGTTCGAAGGCTACCCTGAGAATTGCGTCGTTGAAGATCTTCAAGGCAGTCGTCACGGCGCGCTGAAATTTAACATCGTCGAAACGTCCGTTGTAAATCGTGCACAGTCCCAGCGGAAGATTTGGCTGCAGGCACGCATGGACGGCTTCGCGGTAGTTTTCCTCGAAACGGCCAGCCACGTCTGCCAACAACGCCAGGGCTTCTGCGGTGGAGCGAACTGGCGTGTTAAGGATTTCGGATTTCATGAGCGCATCGTTGCCACCCACGCTGAGGACAAGATGCGAGGCATCCTGCGGCAGGGGCTCCAGTTGCGCGGGAACATTCAGCGTGACCGAACCATCGACTGCCAGCAAGGAAGCCTTCCATCCTTGCGGGAGCAGTTGGCGGACCTGGGCGATGACGTCAGGTCCGCCGCGCGTGTAGCTGGCATTGTCGAAGATCGAGTCGCCGAGCAGGATGATATGAGGCATGGATACAGATTTTACTGGCTGCGGCAGAATGGCGATATTCCCGTGTGAGACGGATCATCTGCAAAATCGTGTGGGGCGGACCGTTTTGTCGGTCTGGGCAGCGCCGTTGCGCTTCAGCGTCTTGAAGATTGTGCTCCCTTCATTGCTTTGTCGGACAGGAGTGTACGACCCAGATCTACAACGCTCCACTTCTCTCTCGCTTCCCTGCGGTGAAGTAAAACGCGTTGTTTCCCGTGCGCAGATCTTTTCCGTACACGAACGTCACGCCTACACCGAGTACGCGCAACTGGGCTTGCGCGCCAGTGTCCCATTGCCAATTTCGGGAGCCGAGATTTCCGGTGGCACCCTCGATTTTGCCAGTGTCGAGGAAAGGGCCGATTTTCAAACTAAGCAGGCCGTTTCCGTAGATGTTTTTGTCGAGCGAGCTGTTGACCAGGAAGTAGTGTGTGCCGAGAGGCGCGCTGCCTTTGCGGCCATCGCGCGTGCCGACATGGCCACGCAGCCACAGATCGTTGTCACGCTCCATGCCGAGTTCGAACAGTTCGTCGAACGGTGGCTGCCCAGTTGTGCCGCCACCGCGAATATCGATTGTCGTTTCGTAGTCGTCGCCCTGCATCTGGGGGAGCCAGTGTGTTTGGGCTGCCCCTTCCAGTTTGGCGAAGGCGTGCGCGGGTTGTGACCAGATGCGTGCGATCTGCGACATTGCTTCGTTAGTGACCCTCAAGCGACGTTCGGGTGCATCAAGTGCACGGTAGTGAATACGCGTGATTTGCTTGAGTTGTCCGCCTTCCAGCAACAGGGGTGGCGTGAGCGACGAGCCAGGCGTCACGTTGCGATAGTCGCGGTGAGAGAACTCCGCTCCCGCCGACCATCCCCAGCGGCCGCTGTTGAAGGAATCGATCCCGCCGCCGAATACTTCACGGCGCATGTTCAGCGACCCCAACGACGGCGATGGGCCGGTGAACGATTCCCTGATGTCCCAGTTCTCGTTGCGGAGGTCGAGTCCGAAGCGATAGCGCCGGCGGGGATTCGCGCGTAGTGGGGCGGAGACTTCGGCGGAGAGCCGACGCTTCTGCGCGTCCCAGCGCACGAGTGATGTGACGTTGATCGCCGCCCCGCCCATGTTGAAGTACTCGGGATAGATCGTCTGGTAAGCGACGCCGCTGAAGGTCGACAGCAGTCCTTGCCAGATGCTGTCACCGAAGCCGTGGCGTTCCTGAAGATTGAGGATGGCGTCGAATTTGTTATCCGGATGCGCCGCCAGCTGAATGCGCGGCGCAGGGAAGACGCCCAAGCCTTCCAGCCGGACTTGTGACGTTTGGAGATCGGCCAGGTGTAGCTTGGCTGTGGGAGAGAAAGCCATCGCGCGATCGACCAACGCTGGACGCGTGCGCAGGGCTTGTCCGGGCTGGACATTTTCAACGTACGGCTTGCCGACCCGGTTCCAGTATTTGACCGCAGCTTCCAGATTGCCTTGAATAAAGTAGATGGTGCCGAGGAAATCGTTCGCGTAGGAGTCCGCCGGATCGATTCGAAGCGCGAGGCGCAGATAGCGGCTGGCGTTCGCGGGATGCTTTTGCTTGAACGCGATGCCTGCCAACTCGATGGGAAATCGCTTGTCATGAGGAGCGAGCCTCTTTCCAGCAAGGAATTGGGAGCGGGCCTCGTCGAGGCGACCGACCTGAGCCAGAGCGGTTCCGTACGTGTATTCGAGGTCAGCCGACTTATCGGGGATCGGCTCGATTTCGCGGATGATTTCTGGCCAGCGCTGATCAACGGCGAGTTGCTGCAGATGCTGCGATTGCTGCGGATCTACTGGCTGTAAGGCAGCTGACTGAGTCCAACACAATGGAACAGTTAGACAAAGAAAGAAGGCCGCAGCGATTCGTGCGCGTGATGGCACGCTCGCGTGCAATTCGCTCGATAGTGCCCGGCGATCTAGCGCTGGGAAGATGCGCGCTCGGCTTGAGGCACTGCCAGCAAGGTCCAATTGCCTGCGCCTTTCCATTCTTTTTTGAAGGTCGAAAGGTCGCGCTGCAGTAGCTTGCGCTCGGCCGGATCGTTCACGAGCACCACGTTCTTCGCTGGATCAAACCCGGCTACCACCACATAGTGTAAGGGAGTTTTGGCTGCTGGTTGCAAGGCCACAATCAGTGGACGACCCTTTGCAAGATGATCTTGTAGATCTTGCACTCGCCCTTCGAATGCAAAAGCGCGGTAGCCATGCTGTTCAAAGTAACGTTCCAGGTCGGAGGCGTAGATGCCATGTGCTTTCGAAGAATAGAGAGATAAATGGATCTCGGGCGCATCGGGGACCGCAGTAGGCGCGAGTCCCTGCTGGCGCTGCCAGAACTGCATGACCATCGCAATGCTGGCAGCGCCGCAGCCGTTCTTTTCCTGCTTCACGAAGGGCACATCCAGCCAGACGCCGGAACTTTCCCCGGCGATTGCTAGCGCACTAACGCCCGCCACAACCAGTAGGATGTTGACGATCTTCGGGCGCACGGAGCCTCGATCTGCTCAGCGAACCGCGACAATGATCAGGATCAGCGCTGCAATGCACACGAGAATGATGATCAGGTCGCGATCGCTCAGGCTCCCGGCGGCAAGATCTGACTGTGCTTTATTGGCGCGCGAGGCGAGCTGGGCCAGTTCCTGATCGTCCAGTTGCGCGACTGCGTTTTTCACCTGCTGCGCATCCATGTGGGCGGATTTCAGAGCTTTCTCAGCCATGGGCGTAGACACGAACTGTTGCAGCGTGTCTAGATTGTGCTGGCGTGCTTCGGTCGAAGCCACTGCAGCACTCTGCAGTTCGGAAGGACTCACGACGTGGTTCTGGGCCAGCGCATCCTGCGGAATCATGAACACCAGCGCTAGCATTCCTGCGGCGAGAGCGCGCACGAACTGATTTTTGAAAGAAGCCATTTCTGCTCTTCTCCTGAGTAGTGAAGTTGCTGACGAAGTTTTTTCAAATATACCGGACTTTAGACCGCCTGAGCTTTACAAAGGTTGTACCCGAAGTGGTGCGGCGACGGTGTGCCGCGTTGTGCAAACCCTGAGCGCCAAATCCTTTCCATCGAACACTCACTAAACCGGGAAAGGCGCGTCCAAGGTGTAAGGAAAATCACGTAGCGAGAGCGTAGCCAATATCACTTGCACTATGCAAGCGATATTGATAGTCTGCGGCTTGTGGCTGGCAGGATCAAAACCAAGCGTCGTTCGGGATGCCCGGTCAACATGTGCCTCGAAGTGTTTGGAGATCGCTGGTCGCTGTTGATCGTGCGCGACCTGATGGTTCGAGGCTACCGTACGTTCAAGCAGTTCCAGGAATCCGGGGAAGGAATTGCGTCAAACATTCTTGCCGACCGGCTGCATAAGCTTGAACAATCTGGCATTCTCACGAGCGAGCCGGAAGAGTCGGACGGCCGCCGGATCAACTACCGGCTGACGCGGAAGGGAATTGACCTGGCGCCCATTCTGCTGGATCTGCTGATCTGGGGAGCGCGCCATGAGCAGGGAGACGCGTCGTGCTCAGTTATTTTGAAGATGGAAAAAAATCGTGAGGAGATTCTCGCGGAAGCTGAGCGTCGATGGCGGGAACGGGATTCGACGCCACTTGTCCCGCGATTTGATAGCGAGGTCGCGCGGAATCTGGGGCGTGGCGCGGGAAAAACAAACTTCAAGGGCTGAAGCTTCACCCTTTTGTCAAAATCTTACGAGGAGCACGACATGAGCAAAGTGAGAGTTCTGGTCGGTACACGCAAAGGCGCATTCATACTGTCTTCCGATGGAAAACGCGAGAAGTGGGATGTCAGCGGGCCGCACTTCGCGGGCTGGGAGATCTACCACATGAAGGGATCGCCCGTGGATCCGAATCGTCTTTACGTTTCGCAGACCAGCGGATGGTTCGGCCAGATCATTCAGCGCTCTGACGACGCCGGCAAAACATGGCACCAGCCAGGCACTCCCAAGGGCGAAGCGCCCGCCCCCGGCGGCATGCCGAAGGGCGACAGCAACAAGTTTGCGTACGATGCATCCTCGGATACCGGCAAACCTCTCACCACCCACCAGTGGTATGACGGCACCCAGCATCCGTGGGAGTTCAAACGGGTGTGGCACCTGGAGCCGTCGCTTTCCGATGCTGACACCGTATACGCCGGTGTGGAAGACGCGGCCATCTTCAAGACGACCGATGGAGGAGAGAACTGGAAGGAACTTTCCGGCTTGCGCGGACACGGCACCGGGCCCAAGTGGCAGCCGGGCGCGGGTGGCATGTGTCTGCACACCATCATCCTTGATCCGAAAGATCCTGACCGGATCTATATCGCAATCTCGGCGGCGGGCGCGTTCCGCACCGACGATGGCGGGAGGTCGTGGAAGCCGATCAATCGTGGGCTGCGGTCGCAGTACATTCCCGATCCGGCGGCCGAGATTGGGCATTGTGTTCACCACATTGCGATGAATCCGAATCGGCCGGGCGTCCTTTTCATGCAGAAGCATTGGGACGTCATGCGCAGTGACGATGCGGGCGACAACTGGCGCGAGGTCAGCGGCAATCTGCCTACCGATTTTGGATTTGTGATCGACGTCCATTCTCACGAACCGGAAACCATTTACGTGGTTCCCATCAAGAGCGATTCCGAACACTATGTGCACGACGCCAAGCTGCGCGTGTTCCGCAGCAAGACGGGCGGCAACGAGTGGGAAGCTCTGACCAAAGGCCTGCCCCAAAGCGACTGTTACGTGAATGTGTTGCGGGACGCGATGGCCGTGGACTCTCTCGATAAGTGCGGAGTCTACTTCGGGACGACGGGTGGTCAGGTCTATGCTTCGGCCGACGCTGGCGACAGCTGGAATCCCATCGTGCGCGATCTGCCAGCTGTATTGTCGGTTGAGGTGCAAACCCTGCCATGATTCGCGTAGTCCTTCCCCCGCACTTGCGCGCGCTGGCGCATGTTGAAAATGAAGCAAAGCTCGAGGTGGCAGCTCCGGTCACCTTGGGCGCGGTGCTGGATGCGCTGGAGGCTAGGTATCCGATGCTGCGTGGCACGATCCGCGATCACGTCACACAGCAGCGGCGCCCGTTCCTGCGGTTCTTCGCTTGTGAGCAGGATATGTCGCACGATCCGCCCGACACGCTACTTCCGGACGCTATCGTTTCCGGAAAAGAGCCACTGATCGTTCTGGGAGCCATCGCCGGCGGCTAAGGTCTTCGCCTTAAAAACAAAAATCAGGGATCGTGTCGATTTCCAGGGGGCCCGTTCGTCGTCACCATAGAGGGCGGATTTGGCGGACGGTGATTGACGATCGCGATTCTGGCTTCTGACACAAAATCAAGGAGATAGACGATGCGAGTGATGGTGATTGTGAAGGCTGACAAGAATTCGGAAGCCGGCATCCTGCCCAGCAAAGACCTTCTCGGGCAAATGGGCAAGTACAACGAAGAGCTGGTGAAGGCGGGCGTCATGCTGGCGGGAGAAGGGCTGCAAGCGAGTTCCAAGGGGAAGCGAGTTAAGTTCTCGGGCGAGAAGCGGACCATCATTGACGGCCCATTCGCAGAGACCAAAGAACTGATCGCTGGCTTTTGGCTGTGGCAGGTGCGCTCTATGGATGAAGCCGTGGAGTGGTTGAAGCGCGCACCCTTCGATGGTGGTACTGAAGTCGAAATCCGCCGAGTATTCGAAGCCGAGGATTTCGGTGAAAACCTGACTCCTGAACTTCGCGAGCAGGAAGCCCGGATCCGCGAGCAAACGTCGAAGAAGCAGGCATGATGATGAGTACGCAGCTAACAGTGGTGGGTGGCCGCGTCTTGGTGGACGCGATGCCATGTTCCTCCGGGACCTCGGCACCATCGGTCTGTCTCTGTGTCTTGTGCGGGAAGTGTGCGTCCGCGACAGAACACGACCGCCCGTTGAGTGTCGTACCAACAAAAAAAGTTACGACGGATGTCGAGAGCAACATGGTTCATTCGTCGTGATATTAGAAGGGAAGCTCGGCACGATGAGTGCTGATCAACCTTCAACGAATTTAATTTGAAAACAGGAGAAGATCATGAAATTCATATCCATCTACAAGTCAAACAAGCCGGAAGGTGTTCCTCCCACTCAGAAAGAGATGGAGGAGATGGGCAAGTACGTGGAGAAAATGCTGAAGTCCGGCGTGGTGCTGGCAACCGAAGGTTGCCTGCCCAGCGCGCTCGGCGCCAAACTGCGGCTCTCCAACGGCAAGTTCACCGTGACTGACGGACCTTTCACCGAGGCGAAAGAGATCGTCGGCGGCTTTGCTGTGATGCAGGCGAACTCCAAAGCAGAAATGATCGAGCATGTAAAAGACTTCATGAACTTGGCAGGCGATGGCGAATGCGAAATCCGACAGGTGTACGACGGCCACGAGGGCTAGAATCCCGGAAACAAGCCACTCGTCGAAACAGGTTGGAAAGGAGCGAAATCATGCGATTCATGATGCTGATGATTCCCAAAGGCTACGAGCAGGCCAAGCCGGGCACCATGCCCGACGCCAAAGCGGTCGCCGCCATGATGAAGTACAACGAGGAACTGCAGAAGGCGGGCGTGCTGCTCTCGCTGGAAGGGCTGCATCCGCCCTCTGCAGGCGCACGAGTTTCGTTTGCCGGCGGCACCCCTAAAGTCACCGATGGACCCTTTGCAGAAGCGAAGGAAGTGGTGGGCGGGTTCTGGATAATCCAGGTGAACTCGAGGCAGGAAGCGATCGACTGGGCGCAGCGGTGTCCGGGTTCGGAAAACGAGACCATCGAGATCCGCCAGGTCCAGGAAATGGCAGACTTCACTCCGGAAGTGCAGGAAGCCGCTGCGGGATTTGCTGAGTTGCAAGCGGAAGTGCAGAAGCGGAAGACTGCGTAGGGGAAACGTCTCGCGGACTTGCGAGTTGTGACTAGATCCACGGAGAAACTTCATTTCTCCGTGGATTTTTTTGCATAGAGGAGCGGAACGTAAATGATTCAGCTCTCCAACCGCTGCCTTTTCATTTGTTTATCTGGCGACCGATTGCTGACTGACGATGCATTGACCAACTCTTCGAGTTGCGACAAGGTGCCGGGCGAACGGAGGAAAGTATGTCAACAGTTCGCAGAGGTGCCAGCTTCCTTGTACTGTCGTGCGTGACTCTCCTGCTGCAGGCGCAAAGCTCGCCCAAGGTCATCCGGGGCACATTGCAGGAAAACGGAAAGCCTATACGGGACGCGGCGGTGTTCCTGCAACTCCTCGACGACGAGAAGTGCGCCAAGCTCTTTTCCGCACGAAAAGCGGGGTGGCGCGCCGAAAAGAAACTCGAGCACTGCATGCACGACCTCAACACCGCCTCGACCGATGCCGACGGTTACTACCAATTTGCAGCGCCGAAGGAGGGCTGGTACGCAGTCCACTTCTTGTGGGACATCGGCAAGAAGCCAACTCATCCGGAGACGGCATTTGTACAAGGCCGGTGGGTGGTGATGTATGCGGGCCGCAAGGACTCGTCCGGCAAGTACGACACCATGGCGCAGGATGGTCCTTTCTTCTTCAACGGGCAGGTAGACTCCGTGCGGGACTGTGAGATGCAGTTCTGAAGGGTCTTCCGGTAGTGGTGAGTCCAACGCTACTTCATCCGGCCAGCGCACTAGGGAAGCGTGTTTTGAAGTCGAGCAAGCCGACCCATTCTGGAGTAATGCAAATTTTCATCATTGAAGGCACCATCCCCTGCAGTTGTTTGAGCCAGGCTTGGCCTTGCTCCTTGCCGAAGTAGCGTTCCGCCGCCGCTGCGTATTCGGGGACAATGCCGTCGACTGGCTCGAGCCGCGCGCTGCCACGGATCAATAACACCTTGTGCGGGAAATGTTCATCATCGATGGTGATCGCCACCTTGGGATTCTTGGCGAGCGCCTTCAGCTTCGGGGCTTTGGGCGGAGTGCCCATGACCAGTTCGCGACCGTCCCAGTGAAACCAGATGGGCACGACGCGCGGAGTGCCGTCGGTCGAGATGTAAGCTAGCCGAGCGGGGATCTTCGAGGCAAGCAGTTCTTGGGCGACGGGATGCTGAAGAAGGCCGAGGTCTCCCTGCTGAACGGGCATGATGTCTGCTCCTGAGTGCAGCGAGTTGTGGGAATCGGAAAGGGCCGCTGAGCGAGCGCAGGCGCATTGTGCTCTCCCAAAACTGAGTCGTCAAGGCACGGAGCCGGCGACAAAAATCCAAAAGCTGGTCGCCGCGACACCCTGCCACGACTAGGCCGTCAAATCTGGCGCCTAACGCCTAGTCACCGCTCCTCGTCTCCGCTTCTGCCAGCCAACCCCGGCGCAGTTTTTCCAGAGGGATCGAGGACAGGTAGGGCTTGATGTCGAGGATCGGCGTGCCCTCGAGCATGTCGATTCCGCGCACGCGCAAGCGCGGACCGTCCCGAGCAAGGAGTTCGACCACGGTCAAGCCGATCGCATTCGGCCGCCGCGGCGAGCGGGTGGCGAACACGCCGTGGATGCGGTTGTCGCTCGGCGGACTGGCTGTCAAGTCAAAGCCCTGCGAGCGGTCAAAGAGCCACAGCACGTAAAGATGCGAGAAGCCTTCGATGTCGGTAAGGCCGGCCGCGTAATCGAGGAGAATTTCGAGTTCGCCTTCGGCTTCGTGTTTTGCTCCCAGCCCTTTTGGAACGTCCTTGGGTTCCTTGTACGGACTTCTGACGTATCCGATCGCTTGCATCGAGTACAAAGTGATTCTCCTCTGCTTATCGTCATACAGTACTCGCTCGTGCGGATGCTGTCTTATCGTTTTGTATTGTCGTGCTGGTTAGGCTTCTCTATCCTGACCACCAGGTTCTCGTGCGATAGTATGAATCAAGCAATCTCCACCGCGGGAGCGTACGCCTTTCATGAGGTTCATTCGCAGCTTAGCGTTCTTGTTGGCAGCCCTTTCAGCACTTGCATCAGCGCAGTCTGCTGCGTCCAAGAAACATCTCCTCGTGCTTGGGGAAGAGAAGGGCTACCGTCATGAGGCCGTTTCTCATGCCATGGCGACCATCGAACAACTTGGCAACAAGACAGGCCTGTGGGACACGACGATTCGCACCGACACGGAAGTGCTTACCAAGAAGAAGCTCGAGTACAACGCCAAAAATCTGAATGACTTCGATGCGGTCCTGTTTTACACGGGCGGAGAACTTCCCATGGAGGCGTCGCAGAGGGCTGATCTGCTCTCTTTCATTCACGACGACGGCAAAGGGTTCATCGGCGTGCACAGCGCCACCATTACGTTCACCGAATGGCCCGCGTACGGAGAGATGATCGGCGGTTATTTCGACGAGCATCCCTGGGGGACATTTCAGGCGCCGATCCTGGTGGAAGATCCGGCTTTCCCGGGCATGCAGCAGTGGCCGCGGTCGTTTGTGCTGAATGACGAAATCTACCAGTTGAAGGATTATTCGCGTGACCGGGTTCGCGTGCTGATGCGTCTGGATCCGGCGAAACTGGACTTGGCGAATCCCAAGGTTCATCGCACCGACCGGGACTTTGCAGTGACCTGGGTGCGGAAGTATGGCAAGGGGCGAGTGTTCTACTCGAACCTGGGACACGTGAAAGAGAATTGGGATGATCCGAAGTTTCAGCAGATGTACGTGGAAGGCATCAAGTGGGCGCTGGGACTGGTGGACGGGGATGCGACCCCGCGGCCGTTGCCTTAGCCATAACGTGCGGCGGCCCTGGGGGTTCGTGTCCGTCTACGCGTGAGAGTACGAAGACAATGAGTCTCGTAGTTCGTATCAGGGCGCGCCTGCAGGCGCGCCGAAAAGGCATCTACCTTGATGCGCCTTTAGGCGCTGTGCGTCGATAACGTTAGATCAGGAATGATTACCCGAAGGTCATTCACGAAAACTCTGGCCGCGAGCGCGGCTCTGGCCGCGTTGCCGCTCGAAGCACAAACTAGGCTGAACATCGGAGTCGGCACCTATAGCTACCACAACCTCTCGATCGACGACATGATCGTGCAACTGAAGGCGCTGCGTGTTGCGCAGATCGAGATGTCCCGTGGCGAGTTCATGCTGTTCAGCAAGCCCGAAGAGAGCCTCTTCCGCTCGACGAAAGAAAAACTCGACCGCGCCAGCATCCACTGCGTTTCGTACTACACGGCGACCATCAAAGACCGTCAGGATCTCGACAATGCCATTGGCTTCGCGAAGGCGATCGGGGCGCGCAACATTACTGGCGATGCCACTGGCTCGATTCTTGGCGAAATCGATCAGCGCTGCACCAAGGAAGGGCTGACTTTCGGCATTCACAATCACTACTTCCCCGGCCAGAAGTTCCCGTATGAAAGTCCTGACGACGTCTTAAAGGCGTTGGCGAGCTTGTCTTCCACCGTCGGATCGACGGCTGACGTCGGACAGTTCACGTCGTGCGGCTACGATCCGGTGGATGCCGTCCGGAAATTGGGCTCGCGATTGAAGCTTGTCCATCTCAAGGACATTCAAGCCCGAGATGGAGAGGTCAATGTGCTGCTAGGCACGGGAATCGCTAAAATCCCAGAGGTCATGGCGGAACTGCGGCGGCAAAAATTTGCCGGGCTCGTTGCGGTGGAGTACGAAAAGGAAGGTCGGGTTGAAGATGATTTGCGCCAGGAAGTCGAGTACGCACGCAAATTGGCGGGCTAGGAGCTTGGAACAGGAATGAATCGAGTCGTAGCAAGATCAGTCGCAAAGACCTTGAGAAGTGTGCTGTT
>DASRDJ010000310.1:0-12554 GCA_035652655.1 Terriglobales bacterium | reverse complement strand
GCTTACGCCCTGGGCTATCCTATGCCGCCGCTTCGCGGCTCGCGTGTTCCTGACGTTTAATAATCATCTGTCGGCTGATTTTGCCTCACTTGCGCCAACCCCCTTCCGCTTGCGAAGATCAATTCACATGAAGGTCATCATCAACGGTGACGATCACCAGCTCGACGGACCCATCACGTTGAGCGGCCTCCTCGAGCAGCTGGGCATGAAGGCGGACCGCGTCGCGGTCGAGCTCAATCTCGATATCGTGCCGCGAAACCGTTGGGTCGAGACCCAGCTGGCCGACGGAGATCGGCTGGAAATCGTACACTTTGTAGGGGGCGGCTCTCCCAGAGTCACTCGGGTAGGAGGTTGATCGTGAAACGCATTGCAGCTTTGCCGGTGGTCGCGGCCATCTTGATCGCATTCGCTTGGGCGCAGGGCCCAACACAATTTCATGCGGGCTTCAATCTTTTCTCCAAACAGCAGGACATCCAGCTCGGGCAGGAAAACGCGGCGCAGGTTCGCAAGCAGATGAAGGTCATCCACGACGCGTTCCTCACGGAATACGTGACTCGCGTCGGCAATCGCCTGGTCGGGGCGCGGGAAGCGCAGGAGAGCGGGTTCCCGTTCACTTTCGAAGTAGTCGCCGATCCCTCGATCAACGCCTTTGCGTTGCCCGGCGGGCCGATGTTCATCAACACTGGCTTGCTCAAAGCAGTGGACAACGAGGCGCAGCTGGCGGGCGTAATGGGACACGAGATGTCGCACGTGATCCTGCGCCACGGAACGAACCAGGCGTCGAAGAGCAAGCTGATCGAGTTGCCCGCCGTCCTTGGCTCGCAAGTGGCCGGAGGCTCGCTGGTCGGACAACTCACGCAACTCGGCATCGGCCTGGGTGCCAACAGCGTGCTGCTGAAGTTTTCGCGCTCGGCGGAGAGCCAAGCCGACTTGATGGGATCTCACCTCATGGCCGAGGCCGGGTACAACCCCATCGAGATGGCGCACTTTTTCGAGAAGCTCAATGCCCAGGGCGGCGGCCGGACGATTCAGTTCTTCTCCGACCATCCCAACCCCGACAACCGCGAACGCGCGATTGAGCAGGAAGTGCAGAGACTGCCGCAGCAGGATTACCGCTTTCAGACCGGGCAGTTCCAGCAGATGAAGCAGATGGTGGCGCGCATCAAGGAGCCGAAGCCGAAACAGCCTGTGGCGGCCCAGCCGCAAGATCAGCAGGGCCAGCAACAACCACAGCAACCGCAGCAATAAATTTCTTCACCTAAATTGTCACTTCGAGCGCAGCGAAGAACCTATGCATTTTGCCGGCAGCCGCAAAGTGCAGGGGTCCTTCGCTGTGCTCAGGATGACAAATCGTTGGTGATGTTCGTAGCCCTCCTCTGAATATCCTTGATTACTCCCTGTGCAAGACTCTTTGTTGACAGCAACCAAAGTGGACCTAGAATGTTTTAAACATTTGTGCCTTCAATTGTTTGAAGGCACGCCCAAAACATTTTGCAAACGCAATTTACATCCCGCGAAGTGGTGCAGCTGACGGGCATCAGTGCGCGGCAATTGCAGTGGTGGGATGAGCGAGGAATTGTGATGCCGGCACGCGCAGGACGCCGCCGCCTCTATTCCATGGAGGATCTCTCGGAGATTGCGGTGATCTGCGAATTGCGCGAACGCGGTTTCTCGCTGCAGCGTATGCGCAAGGTGGTCCGCTTTCTGCAAAACGAATTCAACCAGCGTCTGGCCGAGACGGTCAGCGGAGCTTCCGATTATCACCTGCTGACCGATGGGAGAAGCCTGTACCTTGAAACTTCAGCGCAGCAAATTGTGGACATCCTCAAGAACGCTCGTCAACCGATGCTGGCGGTCTGCCTCAGCGATACCGTTCGGCGGGTTCGCGCCAACATCCAAGGTGGCAAAAAACGAAGCAACCCGGCGGGACGCACCAGTCGTACGGAACGCCGGCACAAGAATGCATCGTAGCGAAGCCTGAGCCGAGGGGAGCAGCCATGACTGGAGAACTCGACTTCCTGAATGAATGGATTCCGGAGCAGATGCTGCCGGGAACTTTGTTCGTGCTGGAAAATGCCGGCGAAGTCGGCGAGAAAGAAGATCCGTACTGGGCCGTGCTGTCCTGTCCCACGTGCGGAACGCTGGGACTGGTTACGCGCAAGCAAGTGGCTGGCTTGCTGGCCGTGATTTGCGGATCGGACAAGTGCTCCGCGCAATTCTTTATTCACGACAGCGAGATCGTACCGCGTAAACCGATCTGAGGCGCTCGCCTAGGATGGGATCTGAAAAAGAACTACGCTTCGTGGGCGAGGCCGCCCGCACTACACTTTGACTCTCTCCAGCGGTACCGGAACCTGCTCGACAATCTCGATATCGAAACCTTCGAGGGCCGCCACACGGCGCGGGTGATTGGTAAGCAAGCGAATCCGCCGCAAATTCAAGTCCGACAAAATCTGGGCGCCGATACCAATTTCTCGTTGCGTCTTGCGCTCGCTTTCCGGCAGCGTCGGTAGCGCGCGGTCGCGATGGAAACTCAGCACGGGGCGATCGCCGATCTTGTCGACGGAAAATCCCTTTGAGGTCTGGTGAAGGTAGATGATGGCGCCGCGCCCGGCCCCGGCGATGGCGCGCATGGAGCCTTCGATGGTTGCACGGCAATCACATGCCGTTGAGCCGAACACATCGCCCATAACGCAGTGGGAGTGCATCCGCACCAGCACTGGGCCGGGAGCTTTCTCGATGTCGCCACGGACCAGCGCGATGTGCGATTCGCCGCCCTCGACTTCACTTTCATACGCGATGAGTCGGAATTCGCCGTGCCGCGTGCTGACCATCGCTTCTCCCACGCGATGTACGTATCGCTCGTGGGCCATGCGGTAGCGGATGAGTTCCGCCACGGTCAGCATCTTCATGTCATGGGTGCGGCAGAATTCGACAAGATCGGGGACGCGGGCCATGGTGCCGTCATCGCGCATGATCTCGCAGATAATGCCGGCGGGGATTAAGCCAGCGAGGCGCGCCAGATCGACGGAGGCCTCGGTCTGTCCGGCGCGGACCAGTACGCCGCCTTTCTTGGCGCGCAGAGGGAAGACGTGCCCCGGGCGCGCAAGGTCCGAGGGGCGGGTAGCGGGATCAATGGCGACCTGGATGGTGCGCGCGCGGTCGTACGCCGAGATGCCGGTGCTGACGCCGTCGCGCGCGTCGATCGCTTCGCAGAATGCCGTGCCGTAATTCGAAGTGTTCTCGGCGGTCATGGGCCCGATGCGCAGGTGCTCGAGGCGCTCCTCGGTCATGGCAACGCAAACCAGTCCGCGGCCATACTTCGCCATGAAATTGATGGCTTCGGGGGTGACTTTCTCGGCGGCCAATGTGAGGTCGCCTTCGTTCTCGCGATCCTCGTCGTCGATGACCACGACCATGCGGCCGGCGCGGACGTCGTCGATCGCGCTCGGGACATCGGTAAATGGCGGGTGGGGGCTCATAGTCATTGCGATTTTAACAAAGCGGTGCGCTTCAAGTTGCTGGTTCGTGATGAACGAGTTCGGTCTCAGCGCCGCGGAACAACGCGCGCAGCGCCCGAACGACCCAACGCACAAGCAAAACAATCACCGCCACGAAGCACAGAGCGAGAGCAGCGGCGATGTAAGGGTGTCGGGTCGCAAACCAGGTCAGGAAGATGGCGAGCGCGTCTTCCCCCAGGCTCAAGCCAATGTTGGACAGAGGCTCGGGAGAAGGTGTCACCGCGGCCCGCACTGCGGTCTTGCCTCCGTGCGCGGCCAGCGCGATCAGGCCGCCAGCCAATGTGGCGATCATTTGTTTTTCGGGGGAAAGCTGCGAGGTGGCTCCGTACGCCAGCAACGCGGCGACAGGAATGCGAATGAAGGTGTGCAGGGCGTTCCAGACCAGGTCGAAGGCCGGGATCTTGTCGGCAAAGAATTCGAGCAGGAACAAGCCGACGCTCGCTCCGATGACCCACCAGTTGGTAAGGAGATGAAGGGCCGGCGGGAGAGGGAGGACGCCTGCGTGCGCCAGTATTCCAAGCGTTGCCAGCGTGGCATAGACGTTCAGACCGGCAGCGAAGCTGATGGCGACCAGCGCCGCGGCGATTTCGTTGGGCGAGAGTTTAACCGCGTCGAGCATAAAAGACTTTCGTTGGAGGGGGCCGAACGTCATCCGTCCGGCGGGCGAGGACGCCCACCGCTCCATCGAAACACAAACAGCATAGACCAGGCGTCAATAAAAAGGGCCGCCATAGCGGCGGCCCCTCGGCGTTCTGATATCTCGTTGGTTACAGTGTGGACTCGATCTCAAAGCCCCATGCTTCGAGCAATGGCTCGGGGATGTACTTGGAATTCTTGTTTCGGCGTGCCCACTCCCGCAAACGCGTTGACCGCAAGTACTGGTCGGGGGAGAGCTTATACTCGCGAACCACTTGCTCAAACTCGGTGATCGTGGGGGTGATCGGCCCAATTGGTTCCGGCTTGCCCCAGTTTGGGTTTCCGCGTCGCTTTGCCATGAAGAATCTACGACCTCGTTACGTTGGAATAATTTCGACTGCCTGAAAAACGTGCCTAACCCTTAGATTCACTAGCGCTTAGGTAAGATGCAAAACCAAAATCCGAAAGGACGACAAAAGGTAAGGTCCAGTTGACGGCAACCTATGGGATATTGGAGACAGAAGAGTATAGGCCCGATTTCTGGCAAAGTCAATGAAATTCCCCGCTGGCATCCCTGCCGTTGTTCTATTAACTTTAGCTGAATCAACTGATTACATAGATTTCTGACGTGTTGACTCTAGAAATTCCTCGTTCTGTGGTTTTTCATAGGCCCCGCGTGATTACGCCCGTAACACGAAGCGATCTACGTTTATTGACGACATAGTAATCGAACCTTACAGTGCCTTTTAGGAGGCAGTATTCGTGAGAGATATCTACGAGGTGCTCCGGAAGAAGCAGGCCGAACAGACCCAACTGGGCAAGCAGATTGAAGCCCTGCAAACGGCGGCGGAACAGCTGCGCAGCGTGGCCCACCTCCTGAACGCGGAGGAGGAAGAAGAGAAAGGTTCGCACCAGGGCTAAGGAGCCCGGGTGGTGAAATCGCCCCGGAGTTTGGAAAGGTTGTTATGAGTCTGAAGTCCCTGGTGCTGTGCGCTGACGAGAAGATCGTCCGCGTATTGCGTCGCGTGCTGAGCGATCTGGAGATCGGCATTGAGCATTGCACCGACCCGGACGGGGCGATCCACAAACTCACCCGCCAGAGATTTGAAGCCATCATCATTGATTGCACGGACCTGAAGACGGCCACTTCCGTTTTGAAAAGTGCGCGTTCGGCGCCCGCGAACAAGCGCGCCATTGCCGTTGCCATCATGGACGGACACACCGGGTTGCGCTCCGCGTTCGACATGGGAGCGCACTTTGTGCTGTACAAGCCGGTTTCGTCGGAACGAGCCAAGTCAAGTTTTCGCGCGGCGCGAGCGCTGATGAAGCGCGAACGGCGACGCAATTCCCGCGTGGCGATTCAGGTGCCGGTCGCGCTTAAGAACGATCGGACAGGATTTATGCAAACCGTTCCCACTTCTGATATCAGCGAAGGCGGGATGGCGGTGCAATTTCCCAAGCAGCAGAAGGATCCCGGCCCCTGGCAAGTTCACTTCACATTGCCGGGCAGGAAGACGGCAATCGAGGTAATCGGGGAAGTGGCGTGGCAGAACCCCGGTGGGCACATCGGAATCCGGTTTACCAATCTCGAAGTGGACCTGTCACACGAACTGCGGCAGTGGCTCAACCAGCAATCACCGGAGAGCGAGAAGGACGATCCGCCGGTGCGCTGCAAGCTGACGGACCTGAGCCTAGGCGGATGCTATCTGGAAGTTGCGTCGCCTTTTCCTCCACGCACCCGGATTGTTTTGTCGATGCGGGCCGGTGGTCTGGAGCTTCGTGTTGAAGGAGTGGTGCGGGTGATGCACCCGGAGGTCGGGATGGGTGTGGAGTTTACGCAATCCACCACTGAGCAACACACGCACGTCGAAAAATTTATCCAGACACTGATGAAAGCCGGTGATGTACTGCCCGATCTGCTGGTGGAGCCGGAAGGGTTGGAATCTGCGACGGCTGCCAAGACAGCGCCCGCGAAGGACGCGGACATCGACGACCCGCTGCTCGAATTGTTTCAGACCAAGTCCGCGCTCACGACGGAACTTTTCTTGAACGAATTGCGCAAACAGCGCCGTAACCACCATCCGGATACGGCGGAAGAAACCATCCTGCCCGTTTAGGCTCCCAAGCGCTAGTCGGATGCGCTCCTCGCGTCTTCGTCCACGACTGCAGAATCATCCTGGTCTTTTTGGTGGAGTTTTTTGAAATCGGCGAGCGTGCGCTCGGATTTCTCGGTTTCGCCGAGCTTTGCATAGACCCGCGCCAGTTGGTAGTAGGCAGAGGTGAATCCGGGATCAGCAGCGATGGTCGATTCAAATTCCTTACTGGCATCTTTCCACTGCTTCGATAACACCCACAGCTTGCCAAGCTCGTAGTGAGGAAGCGCGTACTCGGGTTTCAGTTGGGCGGCTTTTTTGAGGGCCTCCTCCGCCTCGGTGTACTCCGTCTGACGCATCAGCAGAATGCCGAGATGGCAACGGAAGCGGGAATTGTCAGGCTGCAGGGCAATAGCGCGTCGCAGATACTGTTCAGCCTCCCGCGGCTTGCCTTCGTTTGCCGCAGCCAGCGCCGCCATGAAAATTGCGACGGCCGACCTGGGATTTAGTTCGAAGGCGCGCGCAAGGCTCTGGTGCGCTTCGGCGTAGTGCCGCAGGAAATAGCTGCTAATGCCAGCGAGGTAATGAGGTTCGTCCCAGTTGGGCGCCAGCCCCGACGCCTTGTGAGCCATTTCGAGGGCCGCCTCCTGCTGTCCCGAACGCTGCAGAAGACGAACGCGCAGGACGAGGACTTTGGGATTCTCCGGATCGAGCGTCAAGGCTGCGTCCGATTCCGCGTCTGCGTCAGGAAAACGATGCGCCTGATAGAAGGCGCTCCCGCGCAAGTAGTGGTCTTCGGCGGTCTTCGCCTCCTGAATCAGCTCCAACACGTTCTCGGGCTGGCGAGAAGCGAGGTACGCGGTTGCCAGCTGGTTGCGCACGCCGTCGTCTGCAGGACGGGCCGCATTGGCCGCGCGAAGATACGGCACGGCATCCTGGGGCTGAGCGTGCTTGAGGAATTCCTGACCAATCGAGGCGTTCCATTGGAAATCGCTGCTCAGATGGGTCGAGCCCTCTTGTGCCACCCGGCGGGCGTCCTCAAGCTGGCTTGCATCCAAAGAGGCCCGTACCAGGTTGAAAGAAACGTCCGGGCGGTCCGGGGTTAACGCATGGGCGCGTTGCAGAGGACGAAGTGCTGCCGCCGGTTTCCCCAATTCGAGCAGGACAATGCCGAGGTCATAGGCGGCGTTTGCTTGTTTCGGATCCA
The DNA here is from genome assembly GCA_035652655.1 of Terriglobales bacterium. Classification (GTDB taxonomy): domain Bacteria; phylum Acidobacteriota; class Terriglobia; order Terriglobales; family Acidobacteriaceae; genus Gp1-AA133. Next base: position 5,097 of record DASRDJ010000310.1, on the reverse strand, counting down.
AAGCTACCGCGTGCTCGAGTTGAGTGCGCGCAAGTTGCAGTTTTTTCTGCTTCAAGTAGGCGAGAGCCAGATCGTAATGGGCGGAGTAGGACCGAGGATCCAGCTTGATGGCGGCCTTGTAGTGCTCGATGGATTTTGCCACCTCGCCGCGCTGAAAGTTGGTGAGTCCCAGCAGAAGATGTGCGTCTGGGCACGTTGGGTCGATTTCGACTGCCTGGTTCAGTTTCTTTAGCGCGGCGCCGGAATCGCCTGCCGTAATGGCCGTTTGGGCGTCGGCCAGTAAGGGCCGAGCCTGGGTGCAAGTTGATCTCCCCTGTTGTGCGGGAGCGGATTGTGGAACTGCCATCAGGGAAAGCGCAATGAAACCCGCTGTCAACAAACGATCGCTCCGATGCCCACACTTACGATGCTGTTGCCATTATGCCGGATCGTGGCTGGTGGGAGTGTTTCAGGAGAAAGACCGGGCTTGACGTGCCCAGAATTTTACTCCTTTAAAACGATTTAATCTTGACTATTTGGGGGCTTATGAGTAATTGTATGCCCACTTCTAGTCTTAGCCAGATCCAAAGACACTGTTGGAGGTAACGCATGAGTCGCCACTTGCCGTGGAAGCTTTTGGGCTGTGGTCTTGCTGTCTGCCTTTTGTCTCCCCTCCTGCTCAACGCTGAGGTTACCGCCTCAGTGTCGGGAACGATCACGGACCCGAGCGGCGCCATCGTGCCGAACGCTGTCGTCATCCTGAGAAGCGGGGATACTGGCCTCGAGCGCAAGATTCAAGCCAACGCGCAGGGTGCCTACGAGTTCCTCGCTGTGCCGGTGGGAGACAACTACTCGGTTCGCGTCGAGGCCTCGGGATTCCGTGCCTCCGTGCAATCTGGCATCAAGCTCGAAGTGAATCAGAAATACAGAGCGGACTTCAAACTGACCGTCGGCGCCGTCACAGCGACGGTTGAGGTCACTGGAGCCATGACGCAGGTCGACACCAGCAGCACGCAACTTGGGGACGTCATTGGGGAAAAGAAAATGACGGCCCTTCCCCTGAACGGCCGCAGCTATCTCGACTTACTCGGCCTGCAGGCGGGTGTGGTGCCGACGATGTCGGAAGGTGGGAATGCGGAGCGCCCGGTGTCAGGTAATCAGAAGAACTCCGGCCAGCTATCCGTGAATGGGCAACGAGAGTCCGCCAACTCCTTCCTGGTGAATGGCGGGGACGTTGAGGAAAGTGTCTATAACGGCGCCTCCATCGTGCCGACCCTCGACTCGATTGAGGAGTTCCGGCTGTTGACGAATACCTTCAACGCAGAATACGGACGCTTTTCCGGCGCGATCGTCAACGTCGTCACCAAATCGGGAACCAACGAGATTCATGGTTCCGCCTATGAGTTTCTACGAAATGAAAAGCTGGATTCGCGCGGGTATTTCGACCCAACGCGTGGGGACTTCAAACGCAACCAGTTCGGGGGAACGCTCGGCTTCCCGATCGTGAAGAACAAGCTGTTCTTCTTTGGCGACTATCAGGGTACTCGTGAGGTGCGCGGAGTCTCCCAAAACCAGGTCGTTCCTTCGGTCCTCGAAAAGACCGGTGACTTCTCTGATCTCGCGGACACGGGGCTTTCAGAGATTACGGGGACCGTGCGCGGCAACAATGGCGACCCCAACAACTTTCCCGCGGTGCTCAGCGACCGCTTAGGGTATACGGTTGTAAAGGACGAGCCGTATTGGTTCCCGGGATGTACGAGCACCGACTCGGCGAACGGCTGCGTTTTTCCCGGCGCCAATGGACCGATTATCCCCCAATCGGCTTGGTCTCCCGTGGCGGTTGCAACGCTTAAATTCCTTCCGGACCCCAACGGAGAAGGAGGAACCCCAACTTTTTCCTCGACCGCCGAAAAACTTAATCTGCGGGACGAAAAGTTTGGTCTGCGAGTCGACTACAACACAGGTCATTTCGGCAACTGGTCCGGCTACTACAACTTTGACGATGCCAACTACCTGAATCCCTACCCCGCGTTTACTTCAAACTTGCCGGGATTTTCGGCTGTCTCTCTGTCCCGGGCGCAGCAGGCGCAGCTTAGTAATACGGTGCTCCTCAATCCCAATACGGTCAACGAAGTGCGCCTGAATTACACACGCATCGGGCTCCTGAGGAATAAACCAAAGGGCGGTCTGGGAAAAATTGAAGACTTCGGCTATTTCCGTGGTGATGCCACCCATCCTTTGGGAGTCATCCCGACGAATTCCAAGTTTGAAGGCGTGGCGCCGGTCAGCTTTGGTCAGATGGGCTCCGCGTTTGGCCTGCCCGACGGCACTACCGGACAGTACAACAACACGTATCAAATCGCTGACAATTTCTCCAAGATAATAGGCAAGCACACGCTCAAGTTCGGCGGCGACATTCGATACATCCAGGTGAATGAGCGCAATACCTACACTTCCAACGGATGGTTCGAGTTCGACGGAGGCGAAACTGGAAATGACTTCGCCGATTACTTGCTCGGTGCTCCCGATTTGTTTAACCAGACCAGTCCGCAGTTGCTGGATTCCCGCACCAAGTATTTTGGGCTGTACGCCCAGGACACGTACAGGGTCAGGGACGATCTGACCATCAATTACGGATTGCGCTGGGACGTGAGCCAGCCTTTCTACGACACGAAGGATCGGATCCAGACATTTGTTCCGGGGGTCCAGTCGACGGTTTATCCGGACTCGCCAACGGGCTTTGTGTTCCCGAAAGATCCCCATGTGCCCCGCACTTTAGCTCCGACCCAGTACAACCGGTTTGCACCGCGATTGGGAATTGCCTATTCGCCGGGAGCAACGGACGGTACGGTCGCGAAACTCACGGGCGGTCCGGGAAAAACCAGCATTCGCGCTGGCGCCGGCATATACTACACGGCGATCGAGGACATCACTTTGTTCAACGAGGTTGGCGATGCGCCCTTCGGATTGTTCTGGGTGAGTCCCTCCCCGGTTTACATGGAGGAGCCCTACAAACGACGTGTGGGACAGCCAGATCCCGTGGGCAATCGCTTCCCGTTCACGATCCCGCCTGCGGGCGCGACCGGGATTTGGCCCACGTATCTGCCCATTGCCTTTGCTCCCACCTACGCTCTTACCAACAAACTGCCCTATTCCATACAGTTCAATCTGGTCGTGCAGCGCGAGCTTCCCAAAAACTTCCTGCTCTCCGCCGGGTATGTGGGATCGCGCGGACGCCACCTGCTTTCGACGGTAGAGTCGAACCCTGGAACTCCTGCCAAGTGTCTTGCCATTCCGGACTGCGGACCATTCGGAGAGGACACGATTTACGACTTAGGGGGCGGGAACTTTGCCTTTGGGACTCGGCCATATTCCGTGACTTCGGGACGGGAACTGGATAAGACCACAGGCGTTGGTTCGCTCGATTTTCAGAATAACGCCTGGGAGGCGACCGCTGCGAACTCCAACTACAATGCTTTGCAGATTCAGCTTCAGAAAGAAGTAGGAGCCTTTCGCGTTCTCGGCGCATACACGTGGTCAAAATCTATCGACAACTCGTCCGGGTTCTTTGACGCGATCAATCCGTTTAATCCCGAGTTGAGTCGGGCGCTCTCCACGTTCGACGTCACGAATAACTTTGTCGTGAGCTACAGCTACGATTTGCCGTTCGGGAAATCGGGCCACGGTGTTGCGGGCAAGTTGCTGGGTGGTTGGACCATCTCGGGCATCACACGGTTTACCACGGGCTTCCCGGTCACGCTTACAGAAAGCGATGATGCCTCTCTCTGTGGTTGCAGCGGTGCCGATCTGCCGAAATACGACGGTACGCCGATCCATTTCATGAACCCACGAAACTCAGAACACCTTTTCTTTGATCCAACCCCCTTCTCAGCCAATGATCCCGGTACGATCGGCAACGTGAAGCGGCGCTTCTTTCATGGTCCAGGACTTAACAACTGGGATCTCGCATTCCACAAAGCCACCCACATCACAGAGAGGGTCGCCCTCGAATTTCGCGGAGAACTCTTCAACGCGTTCAATCACGCTCAGTTCAAGAATCCTGATGGCGATGTAAATGGGAACATCGGATTGGTTACCGACGTCCAAGATCCTCGCATCGGGCAGCTGGCGTTAAAGCTGTCTTTTTAGGGAACTTGGACTTAGGCCATGAAGGGCACGCTTCGCGGCGTGCCCTCGACTTTTTCCGGCCAATTGCGTCGTTAGAAATGACAACAATTCGACGACTCGCGCGGAGGGTGAAGTGAATCCCAAGAAGAAGAGACTTGTCGGTTCCGCTTTGCTGCTGATCGTGTTGTACTCATGCCCCGTTCTCCCAGCGCAGATGAACGGCGAAGCTTCTCGCGATTGGCCAATCGTCATCCGCGACACATTGCAGCACACGGTTCTGCAGTTCTGGGTTGAACATGCTCTCGACAAGCAATCGGGCGGCCTGTTGGGGCAGTTGAATCGTCGCGGCGAGCCGACTGGCTCGGGCAATAAGTCCGTTGTGCTGATGTCGCGTGCCCTATGGTCGTTCTCGGAAGCCTACCGCCGCTATCCGGATCCCGCGTACCAAAACATGGCGGCAGAGTGCCTGAAGTTCTTGCGCGAGAAAATGTGGGATAAGGAACATGGCGGCTACTACTTCATGGTGAGCCGGGAAGGGAAGGTCGTGGATTCGACCAAGCAACTGAATCCAATGTCGTACGTGATGGAAGGGCTGGCAGAATACGCTCTTGCTTTCCACGACAATCAAGCCGCCAAAGAGGCGCTGGATCTTTTCCAGGTCATTGATCGCCATGCCCACGACGACAAATACGGCGGCTATCGCATCGCGTTCACCGCGGACTGGCAATTTATCAAAGACTACAAGGACGGTCCGAATGGCGCGGGATCGTTTGGACGGAAATCGTATGACTGGCATCTCGGGCTGGTGGAAGCCTTAGCGACACTTTATGACGTCACGGGCGATCGTCAGGTGCGAGCGCGGCTGGAAGAACTACTCGACCTGTTCGCAAACAAGATCATTGATTCTGATATTGGCTACGGCCGGTACTACTTCCATGACGACTGGAGCGTAGCCGATCGCGATGGGGATTCCAAAGAATCGGAGTATGG
>DASRDJ010000309.1:0-2840 GCA_035652655.1 Terriglobales bacterium | reverse complement strand
CGTCCAGAGCATTTCCCACGCAGCGAGTTCGGGGTAGCGGAGCAGCAAACGCCAGAACTGGACATAATAGCCGTCGACGGGACGCTTGCCAGTGCGAGAGGCGCGAACGAATTGTTCAAGCTCGAGAAAGCCCTCTCTCGCGCGCTCGAAATTGATGCCACGCTGTTTTGCTTTGGCCTGACAGAATTCACAGAAGCAGGTGACTTCGCCTGGATCAACAGGGGGCGTGTCGTGCGTGGCTCCGAGGCTATCGCAAAGGGCACCTTGCCGTTCGGAGCCCCACATAAGGCCGTCAATGTCATAGGAACGGCTATAGTCTTCTACCAAACCAGTCAGGAAATTTCTGTATTCCGGATTATTGACACACAGCGTTTCGGCATGTCGCCCGTTAAGATCGCGCTCCTGCAGCTTCTCAATGTTGGAAAGGTCGGTGCGGAAGACGTCTTCTAACCAGCAGATGACTTTCATGCCGCGCTTTCTGGCGGCGGGCAGAACTTCGGCGAGTATATCCAAATTGCCGTGATCGGGCGCGCGAGTTTCCTTGAGGACAGTATTATTGTAGAACTCCGCGTGAGGCGTGGCGAAATTACCACCGTGGAAGTTGAGGTCGTATTCCTGCTTGCCATGATCCGGAAGAGGTTGGCCCGGAATTTGCCTCCCAGCGATGCCGCGACCGTAAGTGAAAACAGCGAGGAACAGTGTATTCACACGAGCGCGCTCCTGCAGATTGTCCAGGACTTGTTCGGTACCTTCGTCGACGAACGAAACGGCTCCCACCTGAATGCCGATCATTGTCTTGGATTGGCTGGGAAATGCTACGGCCGGCATTGCCAATACAGCGCCAGCCCCCGCGCTAAGCTTCAAGAATTCACGCCGTTTGACATCGGATTTCAGCACGGATGGATCCTTTCGAAGGCATGAGTTGACAGCGTGAGGCTACACTGCCTGATGCAGGTTCTTGCGTAGCGTAAGGCTCCCGTCGTCGTTGAGCTTTTGATGGCATGCCCACCGTACCGGATAACGCATGGCTTTTACTTCAAGCTCGGCATGAAGCTTCAATCCTTCAAACTGCGTACCTTGTGGCAACACAAACTGCGCCTGGCGAATTTTGCCGGGCAGTGGATAACCTGGGTCGAGACAACCGCTTCGTAGGGTTTGGCCGTCCTTGCCCTCGATGGTGACCCGCAAGACGCCTGGCACACCGGTGATGCCATCATTGGCAAAGCCAATTATGAGGCCCAGGTAACCAGAGTCTTGATAGCTCCAAATAAAGGATGGCCTCACGCGATAACCGATGTGGCGATTGATGCGGTCAAACGCTGCGGGATAAGCCTGGTAATAGGCCATCAGGTTTCGTGCGCTGATCTGATGGAAATTCCAAAGGGACCAGTAATTCGCTCCGATGTCCATGACGTGCGCGATCATGTTCTCTGCAATGGAGATACCTTCCACGACCGCGGCCGGATCAGGAGGTTTGCCCGGCAGCCCTTGCTCGAGCAAGGCAGCGATCCAAGGAGGGCGATTGCTGAGCGCTTCGATTTGTTCATTCTCGATGAAAATGGTGTCGCTGCGTATCCAGTTGTTGCTTCGAACCGTGCGATCGAGCAACTCGGAATTGCCGACGCGGCTGAAGTCGGGTTGCGTGTTTGTCAGAAGGGGCGTCTTGGAGAAATGCTCGAACTGTACTTCGAGCATACGAATCCAGGTGCGTTCTGCCGTTTGATAATCGGGAAACGGATTGTTGCTGAAGGGCCACGTATGCCCTTCTCCCCAAAAGCCGTACATGAACGTGTCGACGAATTCGATCAAAGGGTTACCATTAAATTCGGCAGCGAGGAGACCAACAAGCTCAGCGAACGAACTTTGAAAGAAAGGATCGTCGTAACGAGGCTGATAGCGCGAGTGTGGGTTCTCCAGATAGCGCTTCGCTGAACCGGCCTCTGCCTGATTGGTGAGAACGAGATCGACCTTCGGGACTTTGTCTAGAACAAAGTCCGGAAGGGCTGGTTGGCGAGTGTAGTCCGGAGCGCACATCTGAATGCGCAGGCCGATGCGCTTGTCGTACTTTTTGGCCAAGTCAAAGACGACCTTAAGATAGTCGGATAGCTCTAGCCGACCGGGACGCGGCTGAACCTCCCGCCAAGTCGGCCGTATATAAAGTTGCTGGCCCAAGGGAAATCTGACCAGGTCCTCGATGGCTTGCAGAATGGGTTTCGACTTGATTTCATCCGTGCCGGAATCCGCGGTGATGTAAGTGACGAGTCCTTTGCCGAAATTCGGAACGACATCATCCGAAGGAGTGGTGGTCATGACTACGTCATCGGTTGGAATCACCGCGGCCGGCGGATATTGAGGAAACGGGCCTTGATTCAACCGGTCAGGTACTTTCGGGCCGGAACCGAAATCGTAGTTGCCCCAGTTGTGGGCAGGCACGTCTGCTTTGGCGATTGCCCGTGTAGCCGCCGCGGAAGCCACACCGATTTTCAAGAAGTCTCTTCGCTGCACTTGAATTCTCAGCCGTAATCGGGGAGACAGTAACACATCACAAAAACATTGGAAAACAAAACGTGACTTAATGAAATGGCGGAACGCGTCGTATATGGCCAAGACGGAGCTCAAGGCAGTGATCGAATCGCTGAAGGCCGTCTTGATTCCAGTGGCCGTGGCAGTACGCGAAGGCACATCTTTCGCAAAGCAGGGGAAGCCAGGAAGCCAGGTGGGCCTTGACGTTGAAACGGTTTCGCAGACCGCTGAAAAAGTGGTGTTCCATATTTATGGCATTCGTGAGAGAATCGGTCTATGAAAGAGCAAGCCATTCGGACGACCGTCGATATCCCCGC
>DASRDJ010000308.1:0-2328 GCA_035652655.1 Terriglobales bacterium | reverse complement strand
AGAGACGCAATGCAGGGACAAGACCGAAGAGGATGCCGCAGAGCAGTGCGAGCGCGACCGAGAACGCCAGGATGGCAGCGTTAATGCGGATGACGGATTCGGCTGGAAAGGAATCCGGAGAAAGCAACAAGGGAAGCTTTGCAATCCAGTAAGACGCAGCAACGCCAAGGACGGCGCCAGTACAGGAGATGACGACGGCTTCGACGAGCAACTGGCGGACGATGCGCCAGCGACTGGCGCCGATCGCACTGCGGATGGCGAGCTCACGCTCGCGCGTGCGGCCACGGGCCAGGAGAAGGATGGAGCAGTTGGCGCAGCCGATGACTAGCAATAGCACCACGCCTGCAAGAAGAAGCGTCAGCGTGCGGCCAGCTTCCTGCTGGAAAGGTACGATGATGGGCTGCAGCGCGAGATGCCAGTGATCGGGAAAGCGCTCGGGATGCTGTTGCGCAAACTGGCGCACGATGGGCTCGAGCGCAGCGTTGGCGGCGGCAAGTGTAACGTGGGGCCGGAGCTTGATCCACGGTATGTAGACCACGTAGGGAACGTTGAAAAGATCCCGCATTAGACTGGCCGGCAGGTAAAAATCACCGACGCCGTTGGTGTCATTGAATGCGAAGCTGCGGGGCATGACCCCGACAATGGTGTAGGGCGCGTGATTAATTTCCAGCGTTTGCCCGATGATGTGGGGATCGCCGCCGTAGTGGCGCTGCCAGAACCGGTAGTTGAGAACCACGACGGAGTGCCCGCCGTTCTCTGCGTCGTATGGCTCGATGTTGCGGCCGAGAACCGGGCGCACACCAAAGAAACTCCCGGCATTCTCCGTGAGGTAGATGCCAGAGATATCTTCCGGCAGTGCGTCGCCGGTGATCTCCATGTGCGCGTTGTTAAAGCCTAAGGATGAATCAACCGGCGCTGCCAGGCGCAAGTCATCGAACACTGCCTTGCTAAGGGGAAACCAGCGAGGCTCGTCAGCATGCTGGTCGTCGATGATGACTGGGTTCACGATGCGGTCGGCGCCGGCGTAGGGAAACGGGCGCAGCAGGACGGCGTAGATGAGCGAGAACATCGCCGTGGTGGCGCCGATGCCGAGCGCGAGTGAGAGCACGGCGACGGCGGCGAAGCCGGGGTTGCGGCGCAGGGCGCGGAGGCCGTAGCGGATGTCTCCGCCTAACTCATCGAAGAGGCGGAAGCCGATGGCCTCGCGGTAAGTTTCGTTTTGCGTGGCGGGCTGGCCGAGGTCCATGCGGGCTTTGCGGCGAGCTTCTTCTTGGGGAAGGCCCTGGCGGATTAAATCTTCCTGGTAGGCGTCGAGGGTAAAACGAAACTCTTCTTCGACATCGCTGCGGCTGCGTGGCGCGATGGAGTGCCAGAGCTTGCGAATTGCGGCGAGGAGACTCATATTTCGCTCGCCTTCTTCTCAAGAATGCCGGCAACGACAGCGGCCATGTCGGTCCATTTGGCGGTCTCGGCCTTGAGCTGACGCGAACCGGCAGCGGTGAGCCAGTAAAAGCGAGCGCGGCGATTGTTCTCCGACTCGCCCCACTCCCCTTTGATCAAGCCCCGGCGCTCAAGACGATAGATGGCGGTATAGAAGGAACCCTGCAAGATTTCGAGGCGCTCGCCGGAGATCTGCTGGATGCGGAGCAGGATGCCGTAGCCGTGCAGCGGACCGAGCGAGACCGCCTTGAGGATCAGCATCTCGAGTGTGCCCTGCGGGAGTTCAACTGGTTTCGTCAAAGGCTCTCTCCTATCTGAAAAAGGAGTGTACGCGCGCTCTCCTTTCCCGTCAAGGAGACAGCGACCCAGGCAATTGCGTCTTCGGCGGGTTCAGCTGATTCGCTCTTAGGGTTTGCGATTCCTTCACGTCAATTGTTGATAAATCGCCAAGTCACTCGTCCAGACATGGATCAGTACCGCTAAGTCGGCATGGCATCAGGATTCCGGAACCGAGGGTGCGGGGCAAATGTGCTGCCACATGCCCGTTTGAACTAAGCCGCTAGCGCGGCGGACGCTACCGCGTGGATCGCTCCCGGAGCAATGTCACTGGTGTACGTTTTGGGTCACAAGGAGGTTACTGTGACCCGACTCAGAAAGCTGATGATGGACGAGCTCCAGCGGCGCAACTACGCTCAGAGCACCGGCCGTGCTTATATCCACGCCATAGAGGATTTCGCGAAGTACTTCCACCTTTCGCCCGATCGCCTCGGCCCAAAACATATTCGCGAGTACCAAGTTCACCTGTTTCGCGACTGCAAGCTCTCGCCAGGGACGATCGAAGGTCGTACGGCCGCTCTGCGTTTTCTCTTCGTCAAGACACTCAGGCGG
>DASRDJ010000307.1:0-13673 GCA_035652655.1 Terriglobales bacterium | reverse complement strand
GCGTGAATGCTGGCGCAGCCTGCGACATAGTCAGCATTGTAGCGCACCCTTCGCGGTGCACCGGCAGCTCGCCCTCAAAACGATGTAATCTAAGGAGTTATGGCTGCTAACGATGGAGTCCACAAGCCGCGTTGGTACGCGGTTCCGGCAAGAGCCTTGTTCGTGACGTTCCTCGTGACCCTGCTCACCTTTGCCGTGACCTTGTTCGGTTCGATTACGACGGTTGTGATCGCTGCGGCCATCCGGGGACGCAATCCCGATCTACGCTTTGCTTACCGGCACGTCGCTTTGCCGGTCGCGATGGTGGTGGGCGCGATCGGGCTCCTGGTGGCTCTGGTTGTCGAGATTCGGCATTACCGACAAGTGAAGACTCTGGACGGAATTGCGCGCCTCAGCCGGTAGCACTTTGAAGGATACGACGAACGCGACGGACCAGTAGGGCCTAGGTGACGGGTCGCAGGTGACAGTCACAGGAATTTCCATCGCTACTCTCAGCTCGAAAGGGCTTATTACCTTCGCTTTCGCTCGATCGCTTGTCCCTCGATACAATTAGCTTGAGTTTTTCTTCTATGCGTCCTCGTATCGCCATTCCCGTGCCTCATTCCGGAGACGCTGAATATGCAGGCCGCGCTCTGCCGCAGTACGTGCGGGCCGTGGAGTTGGCGGGAGGGGAAGCGGTCGCGGTTCCGCTAGACCGCTCGGCTCCTGCAATTGAAGAAGTAATTGATGGCTGCGACGGCGTGTTACTGCCCGGCAGTCGCGCCGATGTGTTGCCCGAGAAGTATGGCGCCGCGCGTGATCCGAAGACGGCCGAGGCGGATTTGCCTCGGGATGCGGTCGATGAACTGCTGCTGGAGAACGCTTACGTGCACCGCAAGCCAATTCTCGGAATCTGTTACGGTCTGCAGATTCTCAATGTTCATCGCGCCGGATCGCTGGTGCAGCACATTGAATCGCCCATCAACCACGAGGCTGGACGAAAAGTGGCGATTGCTCACGACGTTGTGGTCGAGGACGGATCGATCCTGGCGCGAATCGTGACGGAAGGAAATGGGAAGCAGGGAAAGCTGCCGGTGAATTCGAGCCATCACCAGTCTGCTGACAGCGTCGGGAAAGGGTTGCGGGTGTCGGCGCGATGCCCTGAGGACGGAATCATTGAAGCTCTGGAAGGAACGGATCCGGATCATTTTGTGCTGGCGGTGCAGTGGCATCCGGAGCGCTCGGTTGATGAGGACGGGGCGTCCCGGGCGATATTCGAGACATTCATGCGAGCCGCGACTCGAAAGTAGCGCCGGCGTCTCGTCGGCTGGTTCGAAGGTGCGGCCTCGGATTTTCTTTTGCGCGCGAGTTTTGCCTGAGTCAAGCGGTGGGCGAGGACGCCCACCGGACTACCGGCGAGACGCCGGCGCTACCTCTACTTGGCTTTGCTCTGCGGCGCTTTCGGCGTGGTTTTCTTCTGCGTGGTCTGCATTCGCTCTAACAGAACCACTACATTGGCAATCGCTGCGTTATCCGTTCCGATGCCTTCCGGGGTTTTCGCTTTCAGGCCTACGCAATCCACCGGAATGCCGAGGAGTTTTGCTACGTGTCCGCGAATCGCTCCTGCATGCGGGCCGATCTTCGGAGCCAGCATGATCAGGGACGAGTCCACATTCCCGATCGTGTAGCCGGCGTCTCGCGTGCGCTTTAGGGCTTCGTTCAGAAAGACGCCGGAGTCGGCGCCCTTCCACTGCTGGTCCGTTGGCGGAAACAACGTGCCAATGTCGGGCGCGCCGACCGCTCCGAGGAGAGCGTCGGTTATGGCGTGCAGCAGCACGTCGCCATCGGAGTGTCCACCTAGGCCCTTCGGGTGGTTGATGGCGACTCCGCCGATCTTGAGCGGAATGCCCAAGACGAACTCATGCGAGTCCCAACCGAATCCGATGCGGGTCGCGGGTTTCATTGGTATTTAGCCGATGGCTGAAAGCTTATGGCTGATCGCTATCACGCGCTCACCTTGTATTTTTGCAGATAAAACTCGGCCAATTCCATATCGCCGGGCGTCGTGATCTTGATGTTTCGCGGCGAGCCCATCACTACAGCGACCTCGTGGCCGGAACGCTCCACGAGCGAAGCCTCGTCCGTTCCCAGGAAACCATCGGCTGCTGCCTCGTCGAAAGCTTTCTTCAAGACATCGTAGCGGAAGCCCTGTGGTGTTTGAGCCATGACCACGTGCTCGCGAGGAATGGTGGCGGTGATGAGAGCGCCATCGGCGGTGCGCTCCACTTTCTTGATCGTGTCGACCGCGGGCACACCCGCGATTGCAGCGCCGAATTTCTGTGCGCCTTGAATCACCTCGTCGACAATTTCTGCCGTGACGAAGGGGCGAACCGCATCATGCACGAGGACAACGTCGTCGGTCGAGGCGGAAATGGTGGCCAGCGCGTTCGCCACGGAGTGCTGCCGGTGTTCTCCACCTTCGACCAGTCTCGTTTTTGCCGACACGCCGCCCGTGTTGTCGGTGCGCAGCCGCTCCTGAAACCCCGACATCTCGTCCTTCCGAAGTGCAACCACGATTTCATTGACTTGTGAGCTGGCAGCGAACTTGCGAATCGTGTGAATCAAAATCGGGGTGCCGCCCAGTTCCGTGAATTGCTTGGAGGGACCTTTCCCTTTGCTGGTGACGGGAGCCATGCGCGTGCCAAGCCCCGCAGCCGGAATAATAACGATGACTTTCATGGCGGGCGACAAGTATACGAGTACCCGGAGAGCAGTTCAAACGACTGCGTTCGAAGCCAGGTTAGCTGTCCCAGGTTAGCGTGCGGATGCGAACCTGGGGCACCGAAAGGCTTAGAAGATTTTGACTTTGAAGGTCAGGTACTTTTTGGGATCTTCGCGGATGGACTTCACTAGTTGGCGCGTTTCGATCAACATCTGGTCGGTGTTGTTGTAGAGAGAGGGATCTTTGAGCAATTTGCCGGCGGAGCCTTCGCCCGCTTCCAGACGGTCTGTGATCGCACTTAACTTCGTGAGAGTGTCGTCGAGCTTCTTAGCGAGTGCCTCGTCCTTCGTCAGCTTGCCGAGCGTGCCTTTGCCGGCATTGATGTCGTCGGTCAGTTTCTTAACGTTGGCGATGGTGTCGTTGGCATTGTTGTACAGGGCAGGATCTTTCAGGAATTTGCCCGCCGTCCCTTTGCCCTGCTGCAACTCATCGATCATCGCGTTCAACTTGTCGACCGCGGCCATGGCCTTGTTGTAGGCCTCGTCATTGGAAACCAGTTTCCCAAGGCTGCCTTCTCCGTTGCGGATCTGATCGACGATTCCCTTGAACTCGTTCACCGTTTCCGCAAAGCGGTTGTAGAGCTGGGGATCGTAGATCAGTTTGCCAATCGAACCTTGCCCGCTTTCGATAAATGCCAAGATGCGATCGGTCCGCTTCAGCAAGGCATCGAGGTTTTGCAGAGTGCCCTGGCTGGCACGCACCACGTCTTGAATGTCGGGCGTTTCGCGGGTGGCGAGGGTGTCGCCGTCGCTGACTTCTTGTGCTTTCGAGTGCGAGCTGTCGATATCGATGTAGGTTTCGCCCAGAACGCCGGCGGTGCTGAGCGACGTTACGGAATCCTTCCTCAAGGCGGACCGGTACTTGGTGGTGACCTTCATCATGATCTCGACCGGGGTCAGTGGTTTGTCGGAAACGATCTTCACGCCCGTAACGTTGCCGACATCGACGCCGGCCAGCCGGACGGGAGCGCCAACGCGCAGCCCTCCGGCATTGTCGAAATACGATTTGAGGTTAATTTTGGGAGTGAACAGCCCGGTGGTCCCGCTCATCAGAAAAGTGAGCACGCCCAACGTGGTGCTGGCGGCCAGCACGGTAAGGCCGACCCGCAGTTGTGACCACTTCAGCTGCTTCTGGCTAGGCACGCGTTCCTCGCCCGGACGGAATCGGCGCCCGGCCCAAGCATCCAACCAATGCCATCAGCACCTCATGACGCACGGCGTAGAATTCCGCTGATGATAACAGACCACAACTCGCCATTCACGCCCGCCGAAAGCGAGGTGCCAGCGCGGGAAACAGTAGCAACGCCAGTCCATATGCGGCTGCGCCGCTTGCTAGGGTGATATTCAAACCGAAACGGATTGCGATCACCATGGCGAGCACCGACCCCAGGACGCTGGAGGCGGCGTTCATGGCCCAAGCCCATTCCACGCCGTTGTCGGCATTGCTGGAGGGCTCGCCAAATTCTGTTGCCGGCAAATCGAGTTCCTCACTGTTTGTGATTGCGCGCAGGCCCGTGGGGAAGGGCATCCCCATCGCCAGACCCAGGGGGCCGAGCACGATTGCACATACTCCCAGCTTGATAGCGAACGGCAATCCAATCAGTGCTGAAAGGAGGCCAGGGAGTACCCAGGTGGTCAGGGAGATGGCAACGATTAACATGGCAAGCGGTATCCAGCCGCGCGCGATGTTTGATAACCAGCGCCGTGAGAGCAAACTCCCGGCGCCGCTCGCCAAAAGCAGGAGAAATATCACGACCGTCAGAGCGTACGTGGGATGTCCGAGAAATAAGACAAAACGCTGAATGCAGCTGATCTCGACCAGGATGTACCCGAGCCCGACTGCAACGAAGTAAAGCAGGGGAACTGAGCGTTGGGCGCGGCCACCACGAAGAGCCATCGGCAAAATCAGGAAGGCTACGACCGCGAGTGCGGAGATTACGAAGACCCCTCCTAGTACGACGACGCCGAGGTTGACTTTCCAGTCGATGCCTTTTTGCAAGCCGCCATCGTGCAGGATCTGGTCTGTTTTCAGCGTGAAGAAAAAGAAGGGAGCGTTGTCGTCCACCGGCGCAACGTTGTAGGGGTAGTCGCGCGCAAACGCTCTGGGGTCATTACGGGCGATGAGCGCGGAAAAAGCATTCTGCCTGGGAGTGGAAGGCGCGTACAAGACGGCGAGGTCCTCGTGCTCCTCGAGATGCGCCCGGACCTTCGCCTCTTCGTCAGCGGTGAAGGGCGATTTCTTCGCCAGCACAACCACGGGGATTCCATCTTCATCGAGTTCGCCGTCGGACACGATGATGAAATGCTTCGCCGGATCGGCGACGCCCATCTGATGAAGCGCTTCGGTGGCGACCGAAACAACGCGTAAGGCCTCGCGCGGCTGCTGGAATTCCCAACGCGTGACGGCAATCATGCCGTCGGACTTGAGGTGCTCGAAGTATTCGCGAAAGGCGTCCACCGTGTAGAGGCTGTTTTCGCTGAGCGCGAAGGCGCCCGCGGCGGTGGATGCCCACGTGTCGACCAGCGTCATCTGCACCACGTCGAAATTCTGTTTCGTATTGCGCACGAACGAGCGTCCATCGGTGACGTGGATTTCGACTCCAGGCCGCTGGTAGAGATGATAAGAGTAGTCGGCATACTTCCCGCGCATGATCGAGTTGGCGATGATGGGATTGATTTCGATCCCGGTAACGCTGGGACTTCCGTTCGCAACCGCGCGTAACACGTCTACGCCGCCGCCTGGTCCGATGATCGCGTAGTCGCCGCAAGGGCGAAGCACGTTGGCGAGTGCTGGAGGAGCCGACATCAGATTCTTCTGCCAATCCGTGCCCTGCCAGGCGTGCGGATCGACGTTCATGATGTAAGTGGAAGCGTCGGCATCAATGACGATCGCTTTTCCGCTCGAGCCCTGGCTATCGACTTCCACGCGCGAGATGGCATTCCAACGCGCGTACTCCACCCACGATTGGTCACGCAGCATGCCTTTGGCGTAGACCACGTCGATCAGGCGGCCGGAGTAGTTGACGGCGATCAACAAAAACAGGATGCCCGCCAGGATCATGGCGCGCTTGCGCGTTCCCCACCCGGCAGCCCACATAGCACTTGCCATGGCCATTATGACGGCGGAAAACAGAATCGCGTTCGGCCCGCCAATGCCGTTGAGCAAAGGCACAATGCTCAGGCACGCTACCGCGCCGCCCAGGAGATCTGCCCCATACAAGCGCGTGATGGTGCGGGATTCGCGCGCGAACACTACCGAGAAAAGCACACCCGTCAGAAAGAACGGCACCGCTGCTGCAAGATAGAGCGCGGTCAACCGGCCCAGGTTTCCCCACGAAAGTTCGAGAGAGACGGGAACATGAAGCACGATCTCGAGAACGATCGGAATCGCTATGGCGTTCAAGCAGCATAGCCGCGCTGCCAGTGGTCGCGTCTCAATGCGATTCAGGTGCTCTTTACGCAGATAGGCGAAAACGCCGCCGGCCCCCAGTCCCAAAAGCGCAATTGAAATTGCGAGGAAGGCAAAGTGGTAGAACAGCACGACTGAGAACAGGCGAGTGAGGGCCAGTTCCAGCAGTAAAGCCGCGTAGCTGCTCAGCCCGATGCCGATCAGCAAAGTTTGCGACGAGGGACCTGCCGACACGGAAGGCTGCGATGGGGATAGGGTGGCTGCCATGATTCAGATTGGAGCGTCAGTCTAGCAGAACGAATCAGTTTTCCAGGATGACCTGCGCCATGGCCTGCTCGGCTGTGTGTGTCAGCGAGAGCGCTATGTTGACGGCGCCCAGTCGGGCGGCGAATTCGGCGGCCTTGCCGTGGAGCAAAAGCGTAGGCCGGCCGCCCGGCTTGCGGGCAACCTCGATGTCACGCCAGCGCACGCCGTGGTTCCAGCCGGTTCCAATCGCTTTCATGCCGGCTTCCTTGGCGGCGAAGCGCGCGGCGTAGCGCTCGACACGATTTGCTTTCGACTCGCAGTACTGAATCTCACCATCGGTAAAAATGCGATGGAGAAAGCGCTCACCGTGCCGTTCGATGGCCTCGCGAATGCGCGGCACTTCGGCGATGTCGATGCCTGTTCCCACGATCATGGAGGAACGGTAACACAGGTGGCTGATGGCTGATCAGTTTGAAAGCGTCTCATCGAGAAGGTTGCCTTCACGGGAAAAGACTTTCGGGACTGTAGACAACCTGATTTCCGATCAGGCGGGCTTCTGCGGTCAGGCGATGTGACTTGGGAGGGCCTTCCGCGTCGATGTGCAAGACGGTATGACCGTGCGCAACGAGCCAGTCCGACACCAGCATGCGATGACATTGAAACCAGACGCGCTCCGCGCACATGTAAGAGGTAGGTGCGGTCTCCGCCATGTGGAGGAGATTCTCTATCGACTCCTCGAACTCGGGTGTGAGCATGTAATCGGCATAATTGCGGAAGCTCGCGTTACGTAGTCCAGTGTTGGGAGAATCCTCGCGCAACTTCTTTCGATATCCGCCAAGACCTTTCATCCAGACGTACTGAATGCCCGCCGCTTGCATGGATTGCTCCAATGCCTCGCGGTTGAAATGCGGCAAGCGTCTGGAGGCGGGAAAGGCGCGGATATCGACCAGCGTTTTGATCCCATGTGCCTGGAGGGCGCTGACGAGGTTTTCAATCGTGCGGGTCGAGTGTCCGATGGTGTAGAGGGTCGCCATGACTTCGAGCGTAGTGAAGGTCGATGGGTCAGGAGCGGTGGACTGACTGCAACGCGGCAATAATCAGTGCATCCTGCTCGGGAAAGACTGTGCGCAAATCAATCAAGACGCTTCCGTCTTGCACGCGGGCGATGATAGGAGGCTCCTGCGAGCGCAAGTACGCCATCAGGCTGTCGGCACTTTTGCCGCCGGCCGTTACTGCAAGCAGGCGAGTCGGCAAGGTGGAAGACGGTGCTGCCCCACCACCGATTACGGATTCGCCATCGATCACTTCGGCGGTCAGCGCGGTATTTTGCACTTGCTTCGCAATCGCCTCGGCCCGCGCGCCGATCTGCTCGCGAGTCGTTCGCATCAGTCGCAGCGCGGGGATTGCATCATAGTCGCCCTTTGCGTACGCGAGCAGGGTTGCCTCCAGGGACGCGTACGTTAACTTGTCTACGCGCAGTGCACGAAACAGAGAGTTCTTTCGCATCCGCTCAATCAGTGCGGCAGCCCCGGTCAGCATGCCGGCCTGGGGGCCGCCGAGAAGCTTGTCGCCGCTGTAGGTCACGACGTCGACTCCGGCGTGCAGGCTCGCAGCTACTGTGCTTTCTTCCGAGAGGCCCACGGTCCGAAGATCAAAGATGGCGCCGCTGCCCAAATCCTCGACCACGACCAGGTTGTGCGCTCGCGCCAGAGCCACTAATTCTTCAAGAGCGGGCTGTTCCGTGAATCCCGTGATCTGGAAGTTAGACCTATGAACTCTAAGGAGAACGCGCGCGTTCTCGTTGATGGCGTTTTCGTAGTCCGCGATACGAGTGCGGTTAGTGGTGCCCACCTCGCGCAAGACTCCGTTCGACTGCGCCATCACGTCGGGGATGCGGAACGATCCGCCAATCTCTACCAGCTCACCGCGCGACACGATGACTTCGCCGCGCGCGGCCAGCGTATTCAGCGCCAGCCACACGGCGGCGGCATTGTTGTTGACGACGATGGTTGAGAGTTGACGATCACCCTGGCCGCCGCCCGTTGTGCCAGTGCTGAAGAGTTTTTTGAACAGCCGGTCCACGTGAACGTCGCGCTGGCCGCGATCCCCAGAAGCCAGGTCCAACTCAAGATTGGAATAGCCTTCGCTGGTTCTCTCAATGCTCTCGACCGCGATGCGCGCCAACGGCGCGCGGCCCAGATTTGTATGCAGGATGACGCCCGTGGCGTTGATCACCGGGCGCAAGGAGAAGCCCAGGCTTTTCTGCAGTTCGTGGCGAACCGCGTCTTCCATAGCGGAGATCGCCGTCTCGACTTGCTGGGAATCCATTTCCCCACGGCTGATTTCTGAGCGTAACCGCTCCACGACGGCGCGCGCGGCGTCAATGACGGCAGAGTGCCCGCCTTGCGCCGCGGCTTCCACGAGGGCAGGAGCCTTCAATAGCTCGTCAATCGAGGGGAGTTGACGATAAAGGTCGGCCTTGGACGCAGCGTTCACCGGGAAGATTATCCCATGCGCGTGGGCGCGGGGACTGGAGCGGCGGGCAGGCGTGCCCGCCCACATGTTCTGGCTAGAGTGTGTGCATGTAGGCCATGAGGTCCTGGATCTGCTGCTGGTCGAGGGTCTGTCCGAAGCCGGGCATCTTGCTGCGGCCGAACTTGATGATTTCGCCTACGCGCTCGTCATTTGCGGGCAGGCCGCTCTCAGACAGGTATTGCTTTTTAAAAATGCCTTTGAAGCCCGGACCTTTCTTGCCGCTGCTCGAGTAAGGCTCGTGACATTGATCGCAGTGCCGGTCGTAGATACGCCGGCCCGCGCTCTGCTGCTCATTGAGTCCCAACTCGGCGTCGGACTTGCGGATTTCGGCATTGCAGCCTGCCAGCGTGAGAATCCCGGCCAGCGCGCTGCAGAGCCAGACAGCCAGCCGCAGCTTTTGACTTCGTGGTTTCAGCTTTTCCATCTGCTGCCTTCCAACGCGGAGCACGGGCTCCCACCTTCATCGCTACGGACGTACAATAATAGAGCAAAGCCCATGGCCGTCGTCGTCAAGCGTATCTACGACAAAGTCTCTGCCAACGACGGTGCACGTGTGCTGGTCGACCGGCTTTGGCCACGCGGCATCACGAAGAAGGGAGCTGCGCTAGACGCGTGGCTGAAAGAACTTGCCCCGTCCGACGAGCTTCGGCAATGGTCGCACGCGCATCGCGAGGCGTGGGAGATGTTTCGCAAACGCTACTTGCGCGAGTTGACACGCCCGGAGGCTGCGGAACAGCTGCAGCAGCTCTATCACCTGGCTCGAGGGAGAAAGCGGTTGACGCTGCTCTATGCTTTCAAGGACGAAGAGCACAACAACGCAGTGGTCCTGAAGGACCTCCTCGACGGGATGAAGAAGCCTCCGACTGGAACGGGCCCTGCCGCGGCAGGAGCTAGCCGGCTGCGCAAGGCTGCGCGGCGTCCTGCATAACTACGCTCAACCCCTATTTGTGAGGAGGATTGTCCTCGACGATTGCCATCACGATCTGGTCGATGGCATCCGTTACTTTCTTGGCAGGCACGTTGAGGTTATTCGTGAGAATCGAGAAGGCCACCGGTTCGCCATGATTGGTGATTGCGTACCCCGATAGAGTTTTCACCCCGCCCAGCGATCCCGTTTTCCCGTACACCTTGCCTTGCGCATTCGTGCCTCGCATGCGATCGGCGAGCGACCCGTCAATCCCTGCCACCGGCAGTGTGTCGCGGAAAGCTTTACCCCAAGGTTGCTGCCAGGCGTATTCAAGCAGC
The DNA here is from genome assembly GCA_035652655.1 of Terriglobales bacterium. Classification (GTDB taxonomy): domain Bacteria; phylum Acidobacteriota; class Terriglobia; order Terriglobales; family Acidobacteriaceae; genus Gp1-AA133. Next base: position 3,478 of record DASRDJ010000307.1, on the reverse strand, counting down.
ACCACAACCGCATGGGGCGTCACCAAATTTTGGCGCGAGAGTCCGGAGCCATCGTAGAACACGTACTGCTCGCCCGGTACGCTGGCTTTGGTGAGAAATCCGCGAACTACCTCGAGACCGCTTTCAACTGTAGCGGCGGTTCCTTTTTCGCGGCCGAGAAGACGCAAGAGGATTTCCGCGTGTAGGTTCTGGCTGACCTTATTGATCACGCGGATGTCTTCAATCAACGGGCGGGATTCGAAGCTCGCCAGCACAAGTTTGCCGGGCACTCCGGGCGCAGGCCGGGGCGATTCGTCGCCGCCGCCCCGAGAATCCGCAGTAGCTGTCACGCTGAAGGTGGAAAGGCCCGCCAGTTCCGTGTGGTGCGTCCGCTCGCGCCCGTAAACCGTAATGCCACGTTTCTCCAGCAGACTCCGGAAGAGCGCTGAAGAAAACGCCGCGGGGTCTTCGATCGCAAGCGCCTCGTTGGCACCTTTGTCATCGATGGGCATCTCGCCCCAAAGGGTCAGCGCCGTCGAACCGGGCTCGCGGTTGAAGAAGATGCGACGCGCTGTCCCGGCCGGCGTCGTCATGATCCGGTTGTCTACGTGGTAATAGTCTGCAAACGGCACGATCGTTACGAAGGCGCGCTCGCCGGCGCGATCGGCGGGCAGAATGTTCACGAACACCACGTTGTCGTTGATGGTGAGAGCTGACACCGGAGCGCCATCGCCCCACACCAAATCGTCCTGACTCCAGCCCTCCCCGTAGCGCTCGAAGGCGAAGTAGGAGTCGTCGGCGACCAAGTCCCCGTCGACGTACTTCACGCCCTTCTGGACGAGGCTGTCCGCGAGGTCCTCCAGCACTTTGATGGGATGATCGTTGCGCTGTGTCTTCAGGTCGTAAGGCAATTCGCGGCCCGAGAGATTTGGATCGCCGCGACCGATCAGCACCAGGTCGCCGTTCAACCGACCGTGAGTGTCGAGCATGCCGTTGGTTTCGACCGAAGTCTTGAATTTGTAAGCAGGCCCGATCAATGCCAGGGACGCGGCGGTGGTAAACAGCTTGGTATTTGAAGCAGGCGTAAATAGCTTGTCGGCGTTCTGCGAATAGAGAACGACTCCAGTGTCCAGGGATCGAATTTCGATTCCCCAGAAGCCGCGAGCCAGTTCGGGTTCCGAGAGAATCTCGGCGACGCGGGCCGGTAGCTTTTTCTTCCTTGCCGCCTGCGAAGGGAGAGACAGCGCCAGGCACACGGCGAGCAGCAGTACGGAGCAGGACCGAAACCGGCGCATGTTGTTTCTCAAGGCAGATTTTAGCACTGAAAGGGGTGCAGGACGGCAAAGCATTTGGCGGCCGAAGCCACGCCCGATGGCGTCTTAGCCCGATTTCTGCCGGTTCATTATCTCGACAACCGGTATGCGGTCCGGTCTTAATGTTTCACGGTCATTTAGAATTTCGTCCGCATGCGTCCCGTCTTTGACTGGAACATCGGGTCTCGTTCCTTGCCGCTGGGCAAGCGGACGCTGGTGATGGGCATTGTGAACGTCACGCCCGACTCGTTTTCCGACGGGGGACAGTTCCTTGATCCGGAAAAAGCAGTGGCGCACGCCATCCAGCTACTGAACGATGGCGCCGAGATCATCGACATCGGTGGGGAGTCCACGAGGCCGGGAGCGAGGGTTGCCGGAGCGGCCGCAAATAAGAAGGCCGATGTTGCGAAGGTGGTTACCGAAAAGGAAGAACTCGAGCGCGTGCTTCCGGTGCTGCAGAGACTTAAGCAACAGCGTCCGGATGCGGTCATTTCCATAGATACGTACAAGGCGAATGTGGCCCGCGCTGCTGTAAAGGCGGGCGCCGAGATCGTGAATGATGTGAGCGCTTTTCGTTGGGATCCGGCGATGGCCAGAACCGTCGCCGAACTCAAGTGCGGAGCTGTTCTGATGCACATGCGCGGGCGGCCGGAACAGTGGCGCACGCTCGAGCCCGTGTCGGACATCGTTGTGCTTGTGAAACGTGAGTTGCGGGAGTGGTCCGATAAGGCGCTGCTGGCAGGCGTCAAGCGTGAACGGCTGGTGCTCGATCCCGGCTTCGGGTTCGGCAAGAATTTCGAGCAGAACTATCCGATGCTTCGACGTTTCGACGAATTCCACCAGCTTCGCTACCCCTTGCTCGCCGGTGTTTCACGGAAGTCTTTCGTTGGAAGGATGCTGAGCCGCAATGGCCAAGATGCGGCCGTAGATCAACGCTTGTATGGGACTCTCGCCGCTGAAGCAGTTGTCATTCTCAAAGGAGCGCACATCGTGCGCACGCACGACGTGCGCGCCAGCGTGGAAGGTGCGCGCGCTGCGGATGTAGTTGCCTAAGGAGCAAGCTTCCCAAGAAGACTTGCATCATTCGCAGGGCGGGAAGCATCTGTCTCTGCGGTTCGACCGCCGAAAATTTTCCTTACATGCCAACATGGACCAGCTGATTGAACTCACGAGAAATCCGCGCGTCACGGTGCGGCGCGATGGTGCCCCGGACTCGGAAGGCACCTGCGTCGTCTACTGGATGCAGCGTGCCCAGCGTGGTGTCGACAATCTGGCGTTAGATTTGGCGGTGGGAGCGGCGAACGCTCTCCGCAAGCCAGTCGTCGTCTTTTTCGCACCGCGCCCATTTCCGCCCGCTAATCTTCGACACTATGCCTTCCTGGTACAGGGGATTCCGGATATGGCCGAAGCGCTGGAGAAACGCAACATCGGCTTGGTTCTGCGTCGTTTCCCCGACCATAGCCTGTTGAAATTCTGTGAGGAAGTTCGTCCCGCACTTGTGGTCGGCGACGAGAATCCGATTCGCCAGGCCCGCGGTTGGCGCGAGACTGTCGCCAACAAACTCAAGATTCCGTTGTGGACAGTCGACGCCGACGTGATTGTCCCGTCGAAACTTCTCGAGAAAGAGCAGTACGCCGCGTTCATCATTCGGCGCAGATTGCAGGCGCAGCTCAAGCACTTCGTGGTTCCTTCCGCGAAACCAAAGGCCAAAATAGCTTGGACAAAGCCGCGCAACGTAAGGGGCTCTACACCTGACATGGACGTGTCCGATCTGACCAAGGGCTGGAACATCGATCGCTCAGTCGAACCGGTGGCGGCAAGGAGAGGCGGCTCGCGGGAGGGCATGCGCCTGTTGAAAGAGTTCGTGCAGCACAAGCTGGCGAACTACGTACGGGATCGTAACCATCCGGAGCGCGAAGGGACCAGTCGCCTTTCCCCCTACCTGCACTTCGGCCACATCAGCCCGATCACGGTTGCGCTGGCTGTCGAAAAAGCCGACGTGCCGTGGGCTGTCAAAGACGCCTTCTTAAATCAGGTCATCACGTGGCGAGAGCTTTCCGTGAATCTCGTCCACTTCAACCCGAACTACGACAACTTTGAATGCGGAGAGAGTTGGGCGCACCGTACTCTCACCGCGCATGCTGGTGATCCACGGCCGGTTCTCTATACCGAAGCGCAGCTTGAAA
>DASRDJ010000306.1:0-3893 GCA_035652655.1 Terriglobales bacterium | reverse complement strand
GATTGCGCTGACTTTCGTTGGGAAGTAGTGCAATTCCGGTTCCGATGCATTGCAATCCAAGTTGTGTGCGCCGGCCGCACGCTTTTTGGGCCGACTCCGGACGGATACCTGTTTCCACTTTGGTACCCAACCCAGCGTCACCCAGGAGCATGTACCAGCACCTACCGTAAGGTGGAGATCAACTAAGTCCGTATATTGGATGCTCTTAGGTGACGCTGGGTGCAAATTACTGCGGATTGAAAATCCGCGTGTCGGTGGTTCAATTCCACCCCTGGCCATCATCAAATTCAGTGTCTATACCGAAGACACGAACGCAGTTATCCAATACCCGTTTCAGGGTCATCGCGGGGACGGTAGGCAGGTGCGATTGAGCTTGAGCGGCGGAGATTCCCCCTTTGCGGACGCACGCGTGAGCGCTATCGAGAAGTCAAAGCTGCGGCTTTCCGAGTGTTTCCACTAACTTGGCCAAACCATCAAAACCAACTGTCTAATCCTGCCAAGCAGACGTGCAACCGGATTGACTATTTGAACACAAGGTGGGCCACGCCGGATTCTAGGCCCCAATAGATTATCGCTACCGCAGTCAGATCGAATGCGGCGTGCGCACACATTAAGGTCCAAATCCTCCCCGTGAATGCGAAGATCGTTCCGAACACAAGGCCGGTTACCGTCGCCTGCTGGGCACCTGCCAAACCTTGATCGAAATAATGCAGCGACGCAAAAAATACGGACGTAAACAACACCGTCAGGGCCTTTGCGCCCGGACTGTGTCCAATCAGCTTGCCGAATCGCTCGAACAAATATCCCCGAAAAAAGGTCTCTTCCCCGAAGCCAGCTGTGACCATCATCAACGGAACCGTAGCCATCACCCCAGCTCTGTTTCCTACAAGGTACTGATATGTCTGGTTGACCGAATCGGCGCCGAGAAGTGGCATCACGATGGCCTTCATGAGTAATTTGAGCGCGATGCCCAGAGTAACGCCTACACCTAATCCGCCGAACCAGCTTCGCGGGCGCACATAGCCAATCTCATGCCACGGTGTTCGTGACCGCTTCGCCCAAATCAAGACCAAGATCGCGCTAAGCGGCGCCAGAAATTGACTGAAGACGATGACGACAATGGCAATAATTCCGAGCGGCCCGAAGCCACGCAGAGCCACCGCGGTCGGATCAATTTGCGTCTGCAATCTTGATGCGTCGCTTGTCATTCTCAAACTCAAACACAATCGCGGGCGGCTCGCTGACCTACGACATTAGCCGAACTCGGCCAGTGGCCCGCGAAACTCTGGCAATTCAACGCGCACGCTTCGGATTCCGAATTAACGCCGGGAAGCACTCTAGCCCGACTCGAGGAGCCTCGACCGCTTGATCCAGCGGAGTGTGGGGCTCTCCACACGCCGGGCAGGCGGCATAAAGCTCGGCGCAGCGTGCCCGCAAATGTCATTTGCCGCACCCGCAGAACAGGCATAGATTTGAGTGGAAATCAGCCCCCGGGAGAGCGCCATGAAATTCTTTATGGGGTTTGTGTTGTTGGGGCTCACCCTCTGTGCCGTCGCGTGCTCGACGAGTCCGCGCGCACCCTTGGCAACATCAGTGGCGCCCCATGCCAAAACTGCCGCGCAAGTGGCCCAAGCGCCCGCCGGCTTCGACAATGGAAGTAACGGAGTCACGGACGAGCCGACACACCAGGCAGATCTGGCTAGTTTTGAAGCGTTCGAAGTCATCCCAGACGGCCTCGGTCCGCTGTACAACGCGCAGTCCTGCCGGGAGTGTCACCAGAGCCCGGTTTCGGGCGGCGTCAGCCAGATTATGGAGTTGCGCGTCGGCCACAAGGGAGCGGACGGCACGTTTCAGACCGCAGAGATTCCGATCAATCACGGATCCGGGATCATCAAGGGACGAACGCTCGTGAACCTGCGCGCAATCTGTCCCAGCGCCGCCTTTCCCACCACCGAGATCCAGGAGCGCGTGCCGGATTCGGAAACGATCCGCACGTTTCGCACTTCGTTGAGCATTCTCGGCGACGGATTCGTGGAGGCGATTGCCGATTCAACGCTGACTGACATTTCGGACAAGCAGTGCAAACAGGAGCACGGCAAGATCTGCGGACTGGTTCTCTACGTCCCCATCCTCGAGTCCCCCGGTGTCACTCGAGTCGGCCGCTTCGGTTGGAAGAACCAGCACGCCAGTCTGCTTTCATTCTCTGGCGACGCTTACCTTAATGAAGTGGGCATTACGAACTATCTGTTTCCGGATGAAGTGACGGATCTATGCAACACCGTTACCGAACCGAACGACAAACAACGCGCAGACGGCCTTTCGGACATTGATCGCTTCGCACGCTTCATACGCGCGACCAAAGCCCCCGCGCGCGACGCTCAGCAGGCGGCGACCGCGGCAGCCAAGACTGGCGAACTGCTGTTCGCCAAGATCGGCTGCGACATTTGCCACGTCCCGACTCTGACCACCGCGGCGTCGGGCACGCCCTTGAATGGCGGGAAGTACGTCGTGCCGGAAGCGCTCGGGAAGAAGGTATTGCATCCTTACAGTGACTACCTGCTGCACGATGTCGGCACCGGCGATGGCATCGTCATCGCCCTCGACGAGCACTACAGCGAGCGTATGCACAAAACACAATGGGAGAAATTCTCGATTGAGTCGTGTCGCTCGAGTGCCAACAGGATGCGCACTGCTCCGTTATGGGGAGTACGCTTCCAGCCAATGCTGATGCACGACGGCGCCTCGCTGACATTTCGCGATGCTATTCTGCGTCACCGCGGCGAAGCCGGTGACGTGACAAAACGCTTTGAAAATCTCAGCCCTGCAGATCAGCAGGCGATTGGCGAATTCCTCAGATCTCTGTAGGGAATTGTGCCGGCGCTCGGCATTGCATGGGTAGGTGACGCTTTCACCTATGCCGAGCAATACACGCAGCAACGCAAAGTCGGTAACGAGGGCCGTAATAATCGTCGCGCCCGGAGCCGGAGTCCGGCAGGCAATACGTAACGCCACCATCAGATCAAGACGTTAGAAAGGCGCGGGCTCCGCGCCCTTCAAGCCATTGTCTACATCGCGTTAGAGTGGGACTGCGCGGGTGCCGATGACGTGGCCTCACCGACAGACGAGCGTGTCACCCCGCAAGTCGCATTCATCCGGTGGTCCGTATTGCCCCAGTAGTCGATCAGCCTGAAGCGCCGGACAAGTTCCTGGAAGCGTGGGTCCTGTCGGAGCGGCAGGAGCTAGCCAGATCCACGGCAGAAAGAGACTCGGCGTCTGTTGGCGGTTTTTGACGCCGCTCCTATACTCAACTATGCACAGAGGTCCGCCGTTGGGCTCGGCAGTTTGCAACGACGTGAAGCGTGGCAACAACGTCTCAAAGGCCCCAGGAGTTGGGTCTCGAGTGAAGGTGGGGTTTGATGCGGTATCGGGATGCAGAACGCCTCGCGGGTCAGAGCTCAGCTCCGCGCTGAGCAAGCGATAAATTCCGATAACTTGGCGGGGATCGCGACGGACCAGAATGGCGGGATTCACGGCAAGAGCGCGCGCCGCCAGCACCAGAACCGGCCATCGATTCCGGAGAAATTCATCTCGAGCGCAGGTCTGTTGGCATGGGAGCGCACAGTATGAGCCGCTGGACACCAGAGGAAATCGATCGCATCGCTGCCGAGGTCGCGGCGATACCTGAGATTCAGCAACGCTGTCTCGCGAATTCCTCCAAGAATATGAAGGTCGCGGACCGGGTTGCGCATCAGTACCAGATTGCCGGCGGCAAAGTGTCGCTCAGGATCTGCGCCGAGCTTCCCGAAAATCTAGACGGGGTTGGCCTCTTCAAATCCGGCGCGGAATATGCCGGCATCGGGCGAATTTCGACCGGGCTCGGCTGCCCGCACTCG
>DASRDJ010000305.1:0-16617 GCA_035652655.1 Terriglobales bacterium | reverse complement strand
TTCCTCACGGGTAACGTAACGTTTCAAGGGTATGCGTTGACCGGCGCAGCCGCTTTTCAGTATGCGCTGTTGTGGGCGGCGGCATTTCTGATGGTGGGACTCTTCGAAGAATTCCTGTTCCGCGGCTATCCACAATTTACTTTGACGACGGGAATTGGCTTCTGGCCCGCTGCCTTTGTGCTTTCGGCTTTGTTCTGGGGTGTGCACATGAGCAACCCCGGCGAGAACTGGGTCGGAGGCGTCGGCGTTGCTTTGGCGGCAATCGTCTTTTGCGTATCGTTGCGGCTCACCGGAAATCTGTGGTTCGCGATCGGGATGCACACTGCCTGGGACTGGGCGGAAACCTGTTTATTCGGGGTCGCCGACAGTGGCATGCCCGCCCAAGGACATTTGCTGAACACTACCCTCAGCGGCAGTAAATGGATGACCGGCGGCACGGTTGGTCCCGAGGCCAGCGTCGTCGACTTGATTGCTATTAGCGCAGTTATTGGATTGCTGTTTCTACGCTTCCGCAAGCCGCCACGGCTGACCGCGCCGTTATCGTAGAGACGGGTCGTCTAGTTTTTCAGGATCTATCGGCGGAGCAGTTCAGAGACTAAGAGAACGTGCTAGCGATTCCTATTCCTCCACTAACCAGTCCATCGCTTCTTCGCGGGTTTTGAAGGGCGGAAAGTCCCGTTGTGAAAACGTCTTGATGTTTTCGTAATAAACCTTCGGAACGCTCTCAGCGCCGACCCAAGCTGATCGCTTCACGTACGGCCGATCCCGAACGAGAACCTCCTTCATACGTGTTGCGACAGCTTTATCCACGTGCGCACCCGTCAGATCGGCAAGTGTGAGCAGAGACCCCTTCTCGTGGCGAGCGACTGCGTGTTGGATTTCCTCTAACAGCAGAAGAATTTCCTTCGGCTCGCCGTGGCTGAAATCGATCACCATGATCGCCTTGCCACGATGGGTGATGAATGAGATGCGGTCTGACATAGAAGTTCCAGGTTCAGCACTGGTGTCAGGTCTTAGGTATCAAGAAATCTCACGTTTACAGCGGTTAACACGTGAGACGTCCCTTTAAGCCATCGACTCCACGACGGTGTACACATCGTTGAGCGCAGCGTCTAGTGCTTCCGGTTTGTCGCCGCCGGCCTCCGCCATGTCGGGACGCCCGCCGCCCTTGCCGCCCACCTTCTGAGCGACTTGTGCGATTACTTTGCCTGCTTGTACGCGGCTGGTCAAATCTTTGGTGACGCCGGCGATGAGTGCGACCCTTCCGTCGGTCGCCGAGCCAAGCACAACGACTCCGGACCCGACTTTATCGCGCAGTTGATCGACCAGCGTGCGCATTTGCGCGCGGTCGAGATTGTCGACGCGGTGTGCGAGCACCTTGATGCCCTTGACCTCTTTGATCTTCTCGGCTGTCGATGACACGGACGACGAGGCCGACTTCATCCGTACCTGGTCCAGTTCGCGCACGAGGCGCTTGATCTCCGCGTCTTTCTTGTCGAGTTCCAGCTTTAACGCGGTGGCGGGGCTGTCGGCCTCGGCATGTCCCGCCAGAGCGGCGACTACGTTTTCTAGTTCATGGTCTTTGCGGAAGTGTCGCAACGAGCCTTCGCCTGTAATCGCCTCGACGCGCCGCACACCGGAAGAAACACTTCCTTCCTTCAGAACTTTGATGAGGCCGATTTCCCCCGTCGCCGCAGTATGGGTGCCGCCGCACAGTTCGGTCGAGAAATCACCGATGCGAATTACGCGCACCCTGTCGCCGTACTTCTCGCCGAACAGAGCCATGGCGTGGTACTCGTTCACCGCGACATCGATCGGCACGTTTTCAATGACTTCAATCTTTCGGTTGCGCAGGACTTCCTTGTTGATGATGTCTTCGATGTCCTGCAGTTCTTCGTCGGCGACGGCAGCGAAGTGCGAGAAGTCAAAGCGCAAATGGTTCGGCGCGACGAGCGAGCCGGCTTGTTTCACATGCTTGCCGAGAACTTTGCGCAATCCGGCATGGAGCAAGTGCGTTGCCGTATGGTTACGCATGGTTGCTTCCCGAATCTGCGTATCGACGACGGCATCGACCTTGTCGCCTACATGAATTGCCTGCTTCGCCTTGATCTTGTGAGCCCGCACACCCTGAATCGGGAAATAGGCGCCTGTCACCTCTGCGACGATCGTGTTGTGATCATCGGAGTAGAGCCATCCTCGATCTCCAACTTGGCCGCCGGATTCCGCGTAGAAAGGCGTGTGATCGAGGATAACCTCACCTTCCTCGCCCGGCTTGAGTTCTTTCGTGGCCTGATCGTTCTTCAAGAGCCCCAGTACTTCGCAGCCTTCAGAGCGCGTCTGATGATAACCTTCAAAAACTGACTGTTCGCGAGGCGGACCGAGAAACCTCACCTCGCCCGTTGGTTGACGGACCAGGTTGTTATTCACGTTAATTTCTTCTAGGAATTTTGTGTAGGCGGGTTTGGTTAGTTTTCCTCCACCTTTCCACGAAGCTCGAGCGCGCTCCCGCTGCGCCTCCATAGCACGGTTGAAACCTGCTACGTCGAGTTGGTGGCCCTGATCACGAGCGATCTCCTGCATGAAATCGAGTGAGAGTCCGAAGGTATCCCACAGTCGGAAGGCTTCCTCGCCATCAATTGTCACCGGTGGAACCTCTTCGGCAGTCCACTGTTGCTTGAACCTTTGTGCGCGGCTGGGGCCAAGCTCTCGCTCAACTGCTTCAAACAGGAGGGAGAAGTCCTTTCTCTTTAAGGACAGCCCAAATGCTTCCGTAAATATTCGTGAACTTGGCGGCTTCTCCTCGTCAAGTTCTCCTAAGAGGCATTCAACGATCTTCTTCCTTAGGAGACCGTCCCATTCTTTCAAGCCCTGTTCAATTGTCCGAGCGAACTGCCTTTCTTCTGCATGTACCACGTCGCGAACCCGATCTGCAGTTTCGGCGAGTTCGGGGTAGGCGTCTTTCATCCGATCACGTACTGCATCGACCATCTGGTGCAAGAAAGGACCTTGTGCTCCCAACATCCGCCCATGGTTCATGGCTCTACGCAGGATCTTACGAAGGACGTAGCCGCGCCCTTCATTGGACGGGATGACACCATCGGAAATCAGGAAGGTTGCCGCGCGCGAATGATCGGCAATCACGCGCAACGACGCAGCCGATTCCGCGTGTGCCTCCTTGTCGAGTTCCTTCTTTAAAGAAGTCCCCGTCAACTCCGCCGCCCTCTGGATTAGCGGCGTGAACAAGTCGGTCTCATAGTTCGAGATCACGCCTTGCAGCACCGATGCCAAACGCTCCAGTCCGGCACCCGTATCGATAGAAGGCTTGGGCAGTGGCGTCAGTTTGCCGCTCGCGTCGCGATCAAACTGCATGAACACCAAATTCCAGATCTCGACATAGCGCCCGCAGTCGCAGCCGAACTCGCAATTCGTATGCCCCTGGTCGCTGGCGATCACGCCCATGTCGTAGTGAATTTCGCTGCACGGGCCGCAGGGGCCGGTGTCGCCCATCTGCCAGAAGTTGTCCTTGGAACCGAATTCGTAGATGCGATTTTTCGCGACGCCCTGTCCGAGCCACAGGTCGTACGCTTCGGCATCCCGTTCGACACCGTTTTCGCCTTTGAAGATCGTGACGTATAGCTTGTCTTTGGGAATCCCAAACCACTTTGGCGATGTGATCAACTCCCAGGCATAGGCGACTGCGTCTTTCTTGAAATAATCGCCAAACGAAAAATTCCCGAGCATCTCAAAGAATGTATGGTGCCTGTTCGTAAATCCGACGTTTTCGAGATCGTTGTGCTTACCGCCGGCGCGTACGCATTTCTGCGAGGTGGTTGCCCGAGAGTAGTCGCGCTTGTCCAGCCCGAGGAAGACATCCTTGAACTGATTCATTCCCGCGTTGGTGAAGAGCAAGGTCGGGTCATTCTGTGGGACGAGCGACGACGAGTGCACTTCGCGATGTCCCTTTTCGATGAAAAAGTCGAGGAATTTGCGGCGGATTTGGGAGCCGGTCAGCATGAGTATTTAGAGGGCCTCAACGGGTGGAACGGGATTCATTGCCGAAGCTTCAATTCTAAACCACAGAGGACACAGGGGTCACAGAGGGACGCTCCACACCAGGACGCGATGCTATATGAAGGCGAAGACTGCAGAGGCGGCTAGGGGGTACGATCCGAAGATAAAACGAAAACCCCGGCAGGGCCGCCGGGGTGTCGCGCAATTGTGCGATTGACCGTTCAATCGCGTTTTTCAACCGCTACGTTCGCCTGGAAACGAACGATGATCCATGATCATGACGGCGGGCCCCCAAACAGCATCTGTCTCCTGATTCCAGTCAGTAGAGATTCCTCGCTTTGCGGGGCGGAAGTCGGAGCAAACGAGTTGCCCTCTTTGCCCTGGCCGAAACGAGGTAGCCCGAATTCCGTTTGGAAGTCATGGGTATGATGCTATGGCGCGCTTCCAGAAAGCTGTGACACTTCACACGGTTGGAAGTGATCCGTTAACAAGAAGCATGTGCAAAGGCCAACCGCAGACCCGATCACTCTGCGGTTTCTCCTTCGAGCGCCGTCAGCGTCTCCTCATCCACGTCCCACTTCTTCAGGATCGTGAAGATGGTCTTCGAGCGAAAACCCGCTCTCGTCAACTGGCGGAAGATCCGGGCGGCCTGTTTCTGGTCCTGCGGCTTGCGCAGTCGCTTGCGGTGCAGGAAAGCGCGTGCCTGTTTCTCCTCATTCACTTCGTCAAAGGCTGCGCAAACCGCAGTCTCGATGACTTCCCCGTGAACGCCTTTGATCTTGAGATCGGTGACTACGCGCATGCGGCCGAACTTCTCGTTGTCGCGACGCAGCGAGGAGAAGGCCGCGGCGTATTTTGCGTCGTTCAGGTAGCCCTGGTCTTTCAGTTTTCGGATGATCAATTCCACCAGCGTCTGGCCGAATTCCGTATCAGCCTCGACTCTTGGGCGTAGCAGTCGCTTCAGTTCCGCGACGGTGCGCATGCGTCGGCCGAGGGCACCCACGGCATATTCGTACAGCTCCGCTTCCGTGTAGACCTTCTTGGGCCGGGGAAAAGGCATCCGCTTCACCTTAGCGCAATGCTGTGGGGATGAAAAGGCGGTCGAGGTCGGCTGCAGGACTTCGGAGAGATCCGCGGAGAGGTTTTAACCGCGAAGGCCGTCAAGCGACCGAAATGGTCGCCAAGACAAGCTTTGAAGGTGTTGCCCCCTGACAACCTGAAACTCGCAACCTAAGACCCAAGCCTTGAGACGCCGTCTGTGACCCTGCGGACTCGTTCAAAAAAAGGGCGCGCTTTACGCGCGCCCTGTTCAGGAGGACAGCACCCAGCAATCGGTGAATCTATCGGCCGCCAAAGCCCGCCGACTGCATCGCCTGCCGGGAGATGTCGGCAGTCGACGCGATACCTTGCATGCGCAGCTTGAAATCGTCGGCATTCGACGCATTCTCGAGCGCAGTTTCGTAGCCGATCAAGCCGGCCTGGAACAGATCCCAGAGCGACTGATCGAACGTCTGCATACCGTACTGCGAAGTTCCGGCTGCGATTGCGTCACGAATGGACCGCGTTTTTTCCGGCACGAGAATACATTCGCGGATGAACGCGGTGTTGATCATGACTTCCACTGCCGGAACGCGGCCTTCGGTGTCGGCGCGGCGTACCAGGCGCTGGCTGATGATGGCGCGCAGGATTGCCGCTAGCTGCAATCGGACTTGCTTCTGTTCGGGCGGCGGGAAGACGGCGATGATTCGGTTGATGGTTTCGACCGCGTCCAGAGTGTGCAACGTGGAGAACACCATGTGGCCGGTTTCCGCGGCGTGAATGGCGGTGCCAATGGTTTCGAGGTCTCGCATTTCGCCGACCAGGATCACGTCCGGATCCTGACGGAGAGAAGCGCGGAGCGCCGCCGAGAACGATGGCGTGTCAACTTCGATCTCGCGCTGGTTAACGTATCCCTTCTTGTCGCGATGCAGAAATTCGATGGGATCTTCGATGGTGATGATGTGCTCGGCGCGGGTCGCGTTCACGCGGTCGACCATCGCAGCGAGCGTTGTTGATTTACCGGAACCCGTAACGCCCGTGACGAGCACCAAGCCGCGAGGCATATCGCAAACCTGCTCCACGACTTTTGGCAGGTAAAGTTCATCGAGCGCGCGAATCTTGGTGGGGATGACGCGGAGCACCAGTCCCACGTTGCCGCGCTGCTGGAAGACGTTCACACGGAAGCGGCCCAGTCCGGCCACGCCGTACGCCATGTCGATTTCCGTGGTTTCCTTGAACTTCTGTTTCTGGCGCGCCGACATCATGCTGAAGGCCATGGTCAGCATGTCCTCCGCCGTGACGCGGGGCTGGTCGGTCAGTGGATGGAGCTCGCCGTCAACTCGCAGGTGCGGATAGTTGCCGACCTTGAGGTGCAAGTCAGACGCCCGCCGCTCCATCGCGATCCGAAGCAGATCATCAATATTCATGCGCACAGCTCCCTTGTGGCTCTCACTATGATGGCGCGAATCGTCACCTTCCCCAAGATGACCTAGGTAATGGGTGGTGGCTGATGGCTAATGGCTTGTGGTTTATTGTGGCGCTTCGCTTGGCCTTGAGCGATGCGGCGAGGCGTGCATGATGCCTTAGGCGGTCAAAGAGAAGGTTGACTTAGTCTATGGACTTAGCTAAGATCTGGCGATCATGGAAGTCAATATTCACGAAGCCAAGACCCATCTTTCCCGCCTGCTCCAGAAGGTGACCGAGGGGGAAGAGGTCATCATTTCGCGGGCCGGGATACCCGTGGCTAGGCTGGTTGCCGTGACCCATACGAAGCCAACACGTCCGCTGGGTATTGCCAAGGGTGAGATTTGGATGGCAGATGACTTTGACGCTCCGATGCCCGAACTTGAAGCGCTGTTTTACGATGCGCCCATTACCAGCCCACCATCAACCAAGCGTCCGCGGAAAAGGAAGCGGTGAAGTATCTTCTAGACACCGGGGTGTGGCTGTGGGCGCTCGATTCGCCCGAGCAGTTGCGTCCGGAAGTGGTGGCCATTCTTTCTGACGGCAGCGAGGAAATCTTCCTTTCCGCGGCGACCACCTGGGAATTGAGCATCAAAGTGTCCCTCGGGAAGTTGAAATTTCCAGTCCCTATCGGGCAATCAATTCCGCGTTTTATGCGGGAGCAGAATCTTAAGCCTCTGTCGGTCACCCATAGTCATGCTGCCCGGGTTTATGAACTCCCGCCGCACCACCGCGATCCGTTCGACCGTCTGCTGGTGGCGCAGGCACTTGTGGAGAACCTAACGCTGCTCACTGCGGATCGCGAAATCAGGAAATACGGCGTTCCGCTCGTCTGGTGCGGGCGCTAGAATCGAAATTGAAAGAGCCGCCAACGAAGGCGGCTCTTCATGTTACTTAGCATAACGCGAGCAGATCCGATCCCTACGCGGCGGTCGACGCTTCTGCCGGAACCCATGGCTCGTCATAACTTCCACCATAGATCGATGGGCACTTCGCGCCCATGGGACGGAGATAGACGGCGAGTTGCCCGCGGTGATGGATGCTGTGGTTGTTGAGGAATCCCAGATAGAACGCCGCGGGCAGGTTGAAGGCTCCGAAGAAATCGATGGGAGCGGCAAGTTGCTCGGCTGACAGGGCAGCAATACGATCGGCTCCGCGCTTCATGTTTTCCTCGTACCACGCGACCAGTTGGGCGACTGATTTGGGCTTGTGTTCTTCGTCCGGACTTTCCATGTTGAACTTACCTTCGGCGATGCCGTCCAGAAACTGCACGTCGGTGTTGGCGAGATGCCACGCCAGTTCCCACGCCGTACGTCCGTTTGGGTCCGGACGATAGTCGCGGCAGTTCTCGGGAATCGCTGCGAGAACCTTCGAGGTGGTCTTCGTTTCGTTGGCCAGGCCTGCCAGCATCATGTCGCGGTAGGTGGTCGCAAATTCGGGCGTAATTGCACAGTCGGATGCCATCAAATTCCTCCTACTTCATTGAATAAAAGCTGCAAGAACTTCGTGGACGGGTCGGGGCCTGCGATTTGCTGTCGATTCCTAAGCGCCAACAATATACGCCGAATGTGACCGGGTGTGCCACTGCGGATTCGGTGACACGCATTCAAACGCCGCTAAGGGCAAGCATTTAACGAACTTCACTTTGGCGTCTCCGGAATTCGGGACGAGTGTCCTGCGACGATCTGCCACCGGCCGTCCCGCCCAGGCGCAGACATCCGTGAAGCGGCTGAGGCGATGCACGGGCTTCCCCTCGCGATTCGTCCCGTTGATGGTGACACGAGCCGTCACGACGGCCGCATTGCCATAGACGCGCACTTCCGGTCTGATCTAGGTTGTAGGTGCCGCGAATTTGTGGCAGTTCTTTTCACCGGCCAGGTCTTCCTTCTTGGTGGTCGTGGCGCCCGTGGCGTCGGTGAACAGAAAGTCGTCCGCTTCGATCTGCTCGAAATATTTGGAATCGCAACCGAGATTGGCCTGGCCGATCTTTCGCTCGATCTCGATCAGTTCGGCGCGAATCTGGTCCGGGGGATTCCGGCGGTGTTCCTTGGGCTGGAAGTGCAGTGGGGACTAAAAGGATTCCCCAGAAAAGAGGATTGCGCATGAAATTCTCCGAACAGTCAGACGGAGTTGAGGTGTGAATGTCAACTTCCGAGCAAAAGAAAAGGGGCGCCGCGGCGCCCCTGGATCTGACTGGAAAGGCAGCTACACGCTGACGGGTTGCTTGTTACGCACGGCAACTGGCGTGAGCCACTGATGCCGGTCGGCCTTCTCGCCTTTCACGATTGCATAGAACTCTTTCTGGATCGCTTTCGTGATGGGTCCCGTTACGCCTTTGCCCACGCTGATCTTGTCGACCGAGCGGATCGGTGTGACTTCGGCGGCAGTGCCGCTGAAGAACGCTTCGTCAGCAAGGTACAGCATCTCCCGCGGAATCACGTTCTCGATGATCGGGATGTTCAGGTCACGCGCTATCTGCAAAACGGAGTCGCGCGTAATACCCGGCAGCACGGAGTTACCAAGCGGCGCCGTCTGCAAGGTCCCGTTGCGGACAATGAAGACGTTCTCGCCCGAGCCTTCGCTGACGTAGCCATTGGTGTCGAGCGCGATGCCCTCGGCATAGCCGTTGACGATGGCTTCCATCTTGATGAGCTGCGAGTTCATGTAATTCGCGCCGGCCTTAGCCATGGCGGGCAGGGTGTTGGGCGCGAGGCGCGTCCAGGAAGAGACGCAGACGTCGCAGCCGGTGTCGGCATCTGAGCCGAGATACTTGCCCCACGGGTAGTTCACTACGTAAACCTCAGTCGGCGAGTTAAACGGATTCACCCCCGCCTCGCCGTATCCGCGCAGGACGACCGGACGCAGGTAGCAGGGCCACACGCCGTTGTTCGCAATCACGTCGCTCATGGCTTTGACGATGTCATCGCGCGTGTAATCCACGTCAATCCGATAGACCTTGGCTGAATCCAGCAGCCGCTGCGCGTGTTCGTGCGCGCGGAAAATCGCCGGACCGGCGGGCAGCGCGTAGCAGCGCACGCCCTCGAATACCGACGAGCCGTAGTGGATGACGTGCGACATCACGTGAATGCGTGCGTCGTCCCAGGCTATGAGCTTGCCGTTATGCCATATCTTCTCGGTTTTCTGAATCGCCATGAAGACTCCTCACCCAGTCAAATTCGATGCTGTAGCTTTGCAGGCGGCGCAGATAATTCGCGGGGAGCGCGCTCATGCGCTGGCAAAATTACAGTTGATTATAACCGAGCAATTCGGCGGCACCGCACACGGAAGGCACAGATTTTACAGACTGCGGAGATCGAAACTGTGTACTTTCCGGGCGGTCGGTTGGATAACTTGTACGTGCCTTTCGTGTAGTAACCTGCTGGCATCATGCGACCGCAGCGGTGCTACGTTCTTCTCTTCCTTCTCTCCACGCTCGGACACGGGCAAAATTTCCTGAGCCACCATGCGCGCGTCATCAGTGCCGAGCGCACCACTCCGAAGGCCCCGGTACGGATGCAGGGCGCCATTGCCGGTCGAAGGCCCGAAGTTCTCAAACTTGATGGCGATGTCGAGTTCACCCACGATCCGTCCATCGCAAAAGATGGAGACACCTGGTACGTCTTCAGCACGAATAACGGGCCAGAGCGTAAGGGAGAACTGTCCATCCGTTGCTCGCGCGACTTGCACCAGTGGAAGCGCTGCGGCTATGTCTTTCCCCGGATCCCCGACTGGATTCAGAAGGAGAGTCCCGGAACCAAGGAACTATGGGCTCCGGACATTTCCTATTTCAACGGCGAGTTTCATCTTTACTACGCATTTTCGTTGTTTGGGAAGAACATATCCGGCATCGCCCTGGTGACGAATAAGACGCTCGATCCGGCCAGTCCAAACTTCCGCTGGGTGGATCGCGGACTCGTGCTGCGCTCGCGCGCCGAGGACGACTTTAACGCCATCGATCCAAATCTGGTCGTCGATGATCACGGAAACACGTGGCTGAGTTTCGGGAGCTTCTGGTCCGGAATAAAGATGCGGCGCATCGATCCGAAAACGGGCCTGCTATCCAGCGAAGATTCCAAAGTCTACTCTTTGGCCGCTCGAAAGAGGCCCGCCACCGTCCCGCCGCCGAAGCCAGGTCTTCCGGGCGATTGGCAGGCTATCGAGGCTCCGTTCGTAATACGCCACGAAGGGTTCTACTACCTTTTCGTTTCGTTCGATCTATGCTGCCGCGGCACCAAGAGCAATTACAAAACAATGGTAGGCCGTTCCCGCAACGCGACCGGCCCCTACGTGGACGCAAACGGCACGCCGATGCTCGATGGCGGCGGAACACTTTTGCTTGGCGGTAACCAGCGCTGGATCGGCCCAGGGGGAGCGTCCCTACCTCAACAGAAGGACGGGGACCTGATCGTGTATCACGCCTATGACGGGAAAACGGGAGAACCCTGGCTACAGATTTCTACTCTTGCCTGGGAAGATGGTTGGCCGCGCGCATCCGTTGCAGACAAGCCAAGCGAATCTAAATAGACGAAGGACCCTCGGTTCCGAATTACGATCGGCGGACTAGCGGTCTACTTCGATTTTGTTTCGTTCTTAACTCGGACCTTGTGTAGAGTTCCCCCTATGCGCCGACAAGCTTGCGCCTCGCTGATGCTAATTGTCGCTTTCTGGTCAACCCTTTGTCATTCCGACAACCTGACCAAAGACATTAAGAAAGCTGTGGAGCGAAGCACGCTAGATCAGCCCGGAACGAAGCCTTTCCACCTAGTTGCGACGATTGCGCCGAGTTTCGATCGCGACAAGGATTCCGGGCGATCTGGGAGCGTGGAGATCTGGTGGGCTTCTCCAACGCGGTGGAAGAGGGAACTACGATCGCCGCAATTTCATCAGGTCGAGATTGTCGACGGGCCCAATACTTGGCAGAAGAATGAGGGCGACTACTTCCCGCAATGGCTTGAGCAAACCGCACTGGAACTGATATGCCCAATTCCTACACTGGAAGACGTCCTCCTCCACGC
Organism: Terriglobales bacterium; assembly: GCA_035652655.1. Taxonomy (GTDB): domain Bacteria; phylum Acidobacteriota; class Terriglobia; order Terriglobales; family Acidobacteriaceae; genus Gp1-AA133. Next base: position 5,089 of record DASRDJ010000305.1, on the reverse strand, counting down.
CAAGGACGCCGAACAGCGACGAATCGGGCCCATGACGAATCTCAGTTGGACAACTCCGAGTGGAACTTCACAGGTTCCCAACATTCTTAGGTCCTCGGTTGCTCTGCAGAGTAGTACGGGCCTACTGCTCTATGCGGGTGGTTTGGGATGGGGCGCCGAGTTTAAGGACTACCAGGATTTTCACGGTCGCATGGTCGCGCGGTCTGTGAGTGTAAGTAGTCCGCAAGTGACGGCGAAGATAACGACGCTAGAAGAATGGCCGCAGATTCCTCCGGCTTTTTTTGAAATTGCGGGGAAAGCGGGAGACTCGCCGCTTCGCACTGCGGTGATGGACGAGACGTCAGTGCGAAAGAACCTGCTACCGGGAGAGCCCTTGTCATGGCCCCCGCTTCAGGATGGTCCCTTGGAAGGCAACGTCACCACTGAACTGGTTATCGACCGTGATGGAAAAGTAAGAGACACGGGGATAGTTGTGTCCGAGAATCCGGGCATTGAGGAAGCGGGCCGAAAGGCGGCCAGTTCACTTCGGTTTCAGCCGTTTTTGGTAGAAGGCGTTCCGGTGCAGGTCATCACTCAGTTCACAATGCCGTTCAAGACGGTGCGGCCGCCAGGCACGGAATCATTTGATAGTGCCCGCAATTATTTTGAGCATGGCCGGCACGCTGCTTTCCCCGCCTTCGGAAATGGAACACCGTACGTTCTCCGGGCTGAGTTCGAGGCAAAAGGGAAGAGCGGTTCAGTCAGCAAAGGGCAATACGAGGACACGTGGTTGAGCGACCACCAATGGCGTCGCGAAGCTTCATTCGAGAAGAGTCGATACGTACGTTCAAGAAGCGGCGACAAACTCTACCAGTCTGTTGACGGTCAGGATGCAGGCCTGTTGCGAGTCGTTTTCCGGTTGCTCGAGCCCATTCCGGCGATCGACACATTTGTAGAGTCGGATTGGCGGATCAAACGCGACAACGTGAACGGCGTTCACACAGTCCGCGTGCTTGCCGGATACGAAAGTCCGGAAGGGAAACTCGATCCCGAGCAGGCCAGGGGATATTGGTTTGACGAATCAGGATTGCTGGTCAAGACCTACTTCGATGGCATCGAAACTCTGCGGTCAGAATTTCAGGAATTTGCCGGCGTGCGAACGGCGAGCCACATCGACGTTCTGAAGGACGGGAAACTCGCGATGCGAATCCGCGTGCTGAAGGTATCCCCACCCGATGCCAGCTCAGAAAAGAATTTCGAGATCAAAGGTCACGAGTGGTCCAGAGCATTCACTGCCGAAGCAAGATAAAAGGCAAGTCGAAGCGTGAGTTCGTAATCGACTGTGGTACTGTGCTGGAACCACTGCCAGTAGTCTGTCTGCGCCAATCTCGTCCCGGCGCATGGTAAACTTCCCGGCCGGCGGCTGCGTCCACTGTTCGCGATGGCCAGCCCAATAATCGCCGCTCGGACTTTGCATATTGGGCAGTCCTTCATTCACGATCATCGAAGCGAGATTTCGATGGGCGTTCGGGGATTCGGCTTGGAGCCAACGACCTAGGTATTTCGACAGGTCGTGCTCGGCTTGGGCTATCGCTTCAATCCAGCTGTGGGCACCGTCGAAAGGTAGTTCCTCTGGGTTTGAATTGAGAGCGGCTTCCCACACAGCTTGCAGGTAATGCGAGACGGCAGCCTGCTCGTCCTTGGGCCAGGTGCGCCAATCTGTCGAGGACGCGGACTCATAGGTCAGACGGGAGAAAACACCGGCTGCATCGAAGAACTCGTCACCATTGGTGACAAGCACTTCAAACAGGCGCGGGAGAAAATGCTTGAAGTCATCCCCGCTTCCCCATGTGTAGATGGCGTCCATGGCGTACTGCTGCAAGTCTCGACCGGATAGTTCGTGCAGTGGTTTGCGATGAAGGCAGACCTCGTCCTGAGGTGCATGACAACAAGGACAAGGGTCAGTGGTGCTGCGGAGTTCGTAGCGTCTGAACACTCGGTAGAGAGTTTCGATGGCTGCGGCGAGTTCTTGCGTTTGCAACATCGCTAGTTCGGATGGGTCGATTTACAGCTTTGTCGACAGTTCCCAACCAACGGAGGGTGCGGGATCAGCAACGTCATCTTGTTCGATGACTGCCATCGCCGAATTCTCTGTGACGTCAGTGACTATGGCGCTGACGTATACATGGGAACGATTCTGCAGAAATAACTCCATACCTTTCTTCAGCCTGGTACTACTTCCAACATCGACTCTGCTTGTCGCCGTCCTGCGATTACCCTTGATCTCAATGTGCTCCACCGACGTTATGCTTGCGGTAATGGGTGCAGGGAGAATGTAGGAAAGGAATTCGCTCGGCAGAGTGGGTTGACCTTCCGCCCGTTTTTTCTCATCGCCCTTTTTCAGTAGGAAACTGTAGGACAGCCCGCCAAATAGAAAATTGGGTTCTGTGCCCGCCTTGATTGCGTTCGTAAAATCAAGAACACGACCCACTGGTATCAGATAGTGTCGCTTCCCCCAGTGAACCGGAAGCAACTCTGGGGCGATTCCTTCAAGTCCTTGCTGTTGGTTGGGGTACGTGAAATCTAGTTTTATAGTGCCGTTCTCGAAAATCACCTTGCCATAGTTGAGGTCATACAAGCCCAAACAGCCATGCCATGTGAACACGAACCCGTGCACAGGCGCTAAAGTAAGAAAAATGTTTACGCCTAAACCGTCACCGTAGAAGTACTCGCCAGCCCACTCGTGGTTCTTTAATGTCCGTATTTCGTGACGGATCAGCGATGTTCTCGCCTCGGAAGCCGCTTGGGCGAATTTCGAGAATTTATTGTTGTGCTCGTTGCTCTGCGAGCGTGCTTGCGCAATTGCTAGAGGAATGAACAGCGCAAACACCGCAACTCTATTGCACTTCTTCATACTGAGATTTCTGGCCGATCGGCTTCACCCTAGCACTCCCAAACTAAATCCCCTAGCTCGTGATCTACGGTTGGCCGCCGCCCGCACTCGCCCTAGTCACCGGCACTACCGCCACCCCGGGCATCTCATCCCCGCGGAAATACTTCGCCTTCCCGGCCTTCATCACAGGCATAGCCGCATACGGCTTCGAGTAGTCGTTGCCAGCATTCCAGAACAAGAAGCCAATGCCGCCCTTTTCCTTCGACACGCGCACCTGAGTCTCGATGTACTCCGGCGAATACGTCTTCGTCCTCCAACGGAAGGCCTGCAGCCACGGACGAATGGTCGCGTTGCTGTCTTTGGTGATCAGCTTGAAGCGGTCCATCGACTCGCCGATGAAGTGCTCGGGCGCGTCGCCGGGGTGGGCGTAGCCGTCCATGCCGAAGAAGTGTGAGGGATAGATCATGGGCGAGAGCACGTCGCAATACTTCGCCATGCCCACGATGTCCTGTCCGGTATGCGACAGGTCGACGGGGCGCTGCCACGCCATCACGCCGAAAACGTCGAGCGAGAGCAGCACGCCCTTCGGATGCAACTCTGCATAGGCATGTTTCAGGAAGTCATTGATCACATCCGATCGATGCCACGTCGGATGCTCTTTCTGAAAGTAGAACGTTGCGTCTTTCTGGTCGCCCTCGGCAGGGAAGCGGACGTAGTCGAACTGGATCTCGTCCACGCCCAGGTCGGCGACATACTTCGCTAGAGCAATGTTGTATTCCTGAACTTTCGGATTCGAAGTGTCGGTCCACACCAGCTTGCCGTTTTCGCGCCACGCATTTCCGCTGCGCGCCGATTTCACGGCCAGCTCTGGATGCGTCTCCACCAGTCGCTGATCGCGGAAGATGGCGATGCGGGCGATCGCGTGCATCCCTTGCGAATGCAGAAAGTGTGCCAGCTTCGGCACGTCGCGAATGTAGACATGTTGCCGACCGGCCAGCGCGTGCTCGAACGGAATGTTCACGCTGCCGTCGCTGTCCTTGATATCGAACACCACGGCGTTGCCGCCGACCTCTCGCCAGTGCTTGATGATGCGTATCCCGTGGTCACTTCCGGCCATCACTCCGGTCAAATAGATTGCGCGTACTTCAAAATCCTTGGCTACCGGGATGGTCTTCTCGATGATCGGCGCCGCCAGAATTCCCGGCACGATGACCTGCTGACCTGCCTTCAAATTGTTGCTGGTCTGGTTGCCATTCGCCTTGCGGATTGCCTCAGCCAATTCGCCCGAAGTGAGGTAGGATGTCCGCTTCACGTACTGCCGTGCCAGCGACCCCACGCTGTCCCCCCGCTTGGCTTCGTACAGTTCCGACCCCGGTGGAGCGAATACCGGATGCATATCCACGGGCTTTGCCGTGACGGCTGTTGCCGGAGCGCTGCTGCGCAAGATTTTGGGCGATTGCTGCGCGACCGCATGCGGCATCGATACAGAAGACCAGTTGAGAACGACCAGGATCAGTGCAAGGAAGACCCCGAAGGCAAGGGCGGCATCAGCAAGACGGCGCAAAGTTTTCTCCCAGAAGTGGTTCTGGGCGGATACTACCCCGCGTTTTTTGGGCTCGAAAGTTACGTCGGACCAAAGCCAGATAGCCTTCCGACGGTGGAACGAAAGGCTCTACAACGCTCCTGAATGCGCAAGAATTTACATTTCGCTTGCATCATTGCGGCCTGCGGATAAGTCGTTGATATGGCGTAGAAGCATCTAAGACAGCAGGAAGCGGGTGACTGTGGTTACTTTGGGGGATGGCTAATCGTTTGCAGCATCCAAGGGACGGGTAGCGAACTGACAGAATTTGTCGTTACCTGGTTTGGAGCACGACGGTCGTCTCCCCAGGTAGTAACGAACCGGCCCCAAAAGACTAGAAAGGGCCTTCTGAACCCTATGAGAACGAATCTCGCCACTGTGCTTGACCCGAACCGCCGCAGCAACGACGCGAGGGAGTTCGACACCACTCTGCGTCGCAAGATCGTCGGGCAGGATCAGGCCGTCGAAAAAGTCGTGGAGATCTACCAGATGTTCCTGGCCGGGCTGAATGCTCCCGGGCGTCCGGTAGGCAATTTACTGTTTTTGGGGCCCACAGGATCAGGCAAAACCCGCGTGGTTGAGGCCATGGCAGAGTCGCTGTTTGGGGATTCGCGCGCCTGCATCAAGATTGATTG
>DASRDJ010000304.1:0-5920 GCA_035652655.1 Terriglobales bacterium | reverse complement strand
AAGGCTCTTCGCCGGTCGGGCCGAAGGGAGAGCCTTGAATGGAGCTTAGGGCTCCATTGGAGTTGATGGAGAAGGACCGGATTTCGTTCTGAGAATAATCGGTCACATAAACGAATCTTGCTGAAGGATCCACAGTGATCGTGTTCTGGCGCCAGGGAAGTCACCGTCCCCGACATCCCCATCTTGACTACGCCCCAAAAATTTCCGGCTCAGCCCCCGCTGGCAATTCCTGACCTAGCCAGGAGCGTTCTCAGGTTGTCCCTTGGGCGCGGCCGTTTGGTCGCGCAGCGCCGTCCCGCAGTACGGACAATAAAGATCGTTTACGCCAACCAGGCGCTGGCACTGCGGACAACTCGCGCTTAATTTATGGTTACAACGAGGGCAAAAGTTGAATCCTGGCTGTACCGGATTCGCGCAGTGCGGGCAGGCAGTCTGGCGCGGTTGTCTCAGAACGAAGTAGAGAAGAATCCCCAGTCCATTAGGAATAATAATGGACACCAGCGTCCAAAGGATCGGGCTCATCCCGCGGCGCTTCGCGTCGCGGTTGATGTATCCGATGAACAGCAGGTAACACCCTGCGGCAATGCCGGCCAGCAGGCCCAGCAGTGGCCGGGTCCATACCGGGGGGGCGTCCGCGCGACGGGCAACAGCGATATTGAAGAACCATTGCGTGGCAACGAATACGATCCCCGCCAGCACCCACGCCCACGAGGGAACGATTTTGATTTCCGCCGCCAGTCCAGTTTGAGTTTCGTCTCTTACCAGCATAAATTTGTCCGCTTTCTCATTACCGAAGGCGCTCGCTGTCGTTCGCCAGGTGCGTACCCCGGGCCACCAACAAAACGCCCACCACCAGCGCCGGAGCGAAAAAGAAAAACACGAAGCCCGCTTGCCAAGCCAGGGTCGAGACTCCAGCCCATTCGCCCATCCATGCAAACAGTCGCCACAAAAGCGGGATGGTCAGGGTTGCAGAAAGACCCACGCCTAGGCAGGCAACCGCCACTAGCCACATGCGTTCCCGCGTTTCGCGGAGCCTCCTGGCATGGAAGCGCACCCGCATCTGCGTGGCTCGAACCAGCCGCGCATCCGCGGCGAGGGGCATTGACCGCAGACTACGCACCACGCCGTCGGTTGCTTCCGCATAGTGACGGCACGCTTCGCAGTCCTCGAGGTGAGCCCGCAACCACGCCTGTTGCGTGTCCGAGAGACTCTCACCCAAGGCGATCAGCGTCCGCGCCTCATCATGTGTTTCCCGCGTCATGCCTGTGCTCCCTCGAGCAGTGCCATCAACAAGTTGAGTCCGCGATACAGTCGCGACTTCACCGTGCCTAATGGAGACCGGGTTATCGTGGAAATTTCGCCCAGCGCCAATCCTTCCTGGAAGCGCAACATCACGGTCTCGCGATATTCAGCCGGTATCCTGAGCAAAGCGGCGCTGATGCGTTCGGCCTGCTGGTGTTGCTGCATGAGTTCCCAAGCCATGGGCCGTGGATCGGCCGGTTCGAGTGGCGCGTGTTCTTCGCCCTCCATCAATCCATCCAGGCTGAGCGGACTCTTCTTTCGCAGATAGTCAATCGTCAAATTCCTCGCCACCGCGTAAAGCCACGTGCTGAATTCATGTTTCCCGTCGTACTGATGGCCGCGTTCCAGCACGCGAATCCATGTCTCCTGGAAGAGGTCTTCCGCCAGTTCACGATTCCCCGACAGGTAGACCAGGTATCGAAGCAGCCGGTGCTGGTACTGCTCGATGAGACGGTCCAGCAAGTCCGGATCACGCCGGCGAAGACCGCGAGCAATTACGCTGGCCTCAGACTCCATGAGATTCACGAAGTAATGTGCTGCAGCGTTCATCCTATCGAGGTATACGGACGAGCAGGGTGGAAAGATGCAAGAGGAACGAGTTCCGACCAGAGCGCGATAAAGCGCTCAGATTTAAGGGGATTGTGGCGTCAGGGGGTTGGGGGAAATACAGAACAAGCTGTTCGTGCTTGCTTCGAACCCGCTCGTGGCCGTCGCATCTCTGGCGGGTGCCGACTAGCCGCGCCAACCATGGATCATTCCAATTGTGGAGCGCCCCTCCGGCCAGCCGTAAAGCCAGGCCGTGTCCTCCGGTGGCTCGGGCAACTCTCCTAATATCAGCGCGATGATGGCTCGACCGAGTTCGATCACGGGCCCGGTTTGAACCTCTTTCGCGCCACGAGGGAAGATGCCTTTACCGTTAAGCACGTTCCAAGCCAACATTTCTTCGGCAGGGATTGATTCGCGCAGCGCTAGCCTTGCGCACGCTTCTTCAGCAAAAGCGATGAAAAATTGGCGCTGGGTCGCCGTTCGGTTCTCATCCAGCCGAAGTCCGAAATCGCTAATACACGCGACGACACGCCATCCCGGAATCCTTTTTGACAACCATACTGAGCCGGCTTTCGGGCTGGCCTCTGCAATGTCGATCACATACTTCAGAAAAACACCCAATGCAACGTCATACGCCCAGAAGCCATTGCCCGCGAACTCCACGAACTTCGTTTTCGACACTGTTGACCTCGAGAGCCGGTGCTACTCAAGTCCAATACGTATTCTTTGTCACAAAGAGGGAGCGACGTCCTCGCGACTGCCGGCAAGATACCAGTGCTACCAAAGTCTTCAGTCTTCCTACGTAAAAGGCACCTACCCGCCAACAGTTCTAGCACCTGAGACCTTGCACGTGAGGTCTGCCCTGATCTGTCAACTGTGATCCACGACCTGTCCCTTAAACCCTTTTCTCCTCTGCTCGCTATACCCGTGCAGCGCGCTCATGATGATCGGAAACGCTTCGGCCGCCGGACGAATCTCGTCCACCTCCACCGCTTTGCCTTCCAGCTGTTTGTAGTCCTGAAAAAATCGTCGCAGCATGATCAGCCGATGGGGAGGCATTTCGTTCGCCTCGTGATAGCTGTTGAACTCGGGATCTTCCGTCGCCACCGCTATGATCTTGTGATCTTTTTTGCCCGAGTCGATCATCGTCATCAGCCCGATCGCCCGCGCGTGGATGATCGTCAGCGGCACGACCGTCTCCTGGCACAACACCAGCACGTCGAGCGGGTCATCGTCTTCGGCCAACGTCTGCGGAATGAATCCGTAGTTCGCTGGATAGTAGACCGCGGAGTAGAGCACCCGGTCGAGCTTGATCAGGCCACTGGTCTTGTCGAGTTCGTACTTCACGCTCGAGCCGAACGGAATCTCGATGACCGTGTTGAACTCGGCCGGCAGCTTGTCGCCGGGTGTCACGTCGTGCCAGGGATGGATCATGGATGGTGGCGCCCCTTTTCGTTTGTAATCCCGGATTTTACCAACCCAGCGCTTTCTAGCCCTCGCGTTGCTCAAATTAATCCCGTAAAATCAGCCTGTTACGCAGGCCAAGCGGCCCTTCCGGGATGCCCGTTTGCGTCTTGACCCCGTCCCGGCATACGGTTAGAGTTTGAGCATAGGGGCTCGGGGAAATTCCTTATGTCAAGTGAAACCAGCAAGTATCTGAAGTTTGGCGGCGCGACTGTACTCATCCTCCTGATGCTGGGCTATCTCGCTTACACGGGCGTCCAGGAAAGCAAGAGCTACTATGTCACCATCAAGGAGTTGCATGGCCTCGGCGACGGCGCTTTCACCAAGCGCCTGCGCGTTGCCGGCAACGTGCAGCCTGGATCCATCAAGCGCAGCGGTACGCATGTGGACTTCATTCTGGTCGAGCAGGACCTGACCTTGCCCGTCAGCTACGCCGGCACCGAGCCGCCACCCGACACGTTCAAAGACAACTCGCAGGCGCTCGCCGAAGGCAGCTTTGGCAAAGACGGCGTCTTCCACGCCAAGGCCTTGCAAGCAAAGTGCGCTTCGAAGTACGCACCCGCGAAGCCGGGCGATCCGGCGTCGGGTGCTCCGAATACCGAGCCGCCCAAGAGCATGACCGAGCGGGATGGTGTTTCCAAAGGTGTGACTCTATAACACGCGGTTGGCTTCTCTGACGAAACCAATTCGACTGTGAACGATCCTCAAGCGCCGCATCCCCAAGCTGACGCGATCATTACCGTCACAAACCTGGTCAAGCAGTTCGGGCGCTTTGCCGCCTTGCGCGGCGTAACCGCATCGTTCCCCTCCGGGCGCCTTTACGGCATTCTGGGCGACAACGGCGCCGGCAAGACCACTCTTTTGCGGATGCTCGCCGGGCTCGTCACGCCCACGCGCGGCACAGTCACGATTCTCGGAAGCATCCAACCCCGCAAGATCTGCCGCGAGTTTGGCTACATGGCCCACCCCTCGCTACTGTACGACGAGATGAGCGGCATGGAGAATCTCCGCTACTTCGCGCGCCTTTACGGATTGCATGACGACCAGCGCTGTGTCGAAATCATCTCCGCCGTCGGGCTCGATCCAACCCTCGTGCGGCCCGTGGGACAGTATTCGCAGGGCATGCGGCAGCGCATGTCGCTCGCTCGCGCGTTGCTGCACGATCCGAAGATTCTGCTACTCGACGAACCGTTCTCCAATGTCGACATCCGTTCCGCACGTGAGATGGTCAAGTTGCTCGGCCACATGCGCGACGGAGGCAAGACCATCTTCGTCGTCACGCACCAGGCCTCGCTACTCGACGGCACCGCCAACGAATTCATCTGGATGGATTCCGGCCAGATCATCAACCGTACGCCTGACCTGAAGTTCATGGAGACCGCATGAGCGCGCCCCCGGGCGTCACGCTTGAAACGCTGAGGAAAGATATCCGCCTAGAGTGGCGATCGAAAGACGCCATTAACTCGATGCTGTTCTTCGCGCTCCTCGTAGTGGTGGTCTTCAGTTTTTCGTTCGATCCGAATGCCGAAGAGTCCCGCCTGATCGCCGGCGGCCTGGTGTGGGTAGCGTTTCTATTTGCCGCCGTGGTCGCGTTGAACCAGACCTGGGCGCGCGAACTGCGCAACCAGGTGCTCGACGCTTATCGGGTCTCTCCCGCCCCGGCCAACTCGTTGTTCCTCGCCAAGGCGATGGGCAATTTCATTTTCGTTTCCGTTTTGGAAGCGGTAATGGTCCCGTTGTTCGTAGTTTTTTACAAACTGCGCGTCCTCGGCCCGGCGTGGCAGTTGGTTCCGGTTACCGTGCTGGGAACGTGGGCGATCGTGGTGAACGGCACGTTTTTCGCGGCTATGTCCTTGCGTACACGCAGCCGCGAGATCATGTTGCCCCTCTTGCTATTCCCAATTACGATTCCCGCGTTAATATCGACCGTGGAAGCGACGACCGTCATTCTGGTCGGCGACCCGGCGACCTCGGCCAAATTCTGGATCGTGCTGCTCGCCACCTACGACGTCATGTTCACCATCGCCTGTCTGGCGCTATTTGAAACGGTGTTACACGCAGAATGAGAAAAGCGTTTCCCATCCTCGGCGTACTGACAGCGATCTTCCTGAGCTACGCGCTCTATCTCGCGCTGGTGGTGGCTCCCCGCGAGCAGACCATGGGCGACGTCCAGCGCATTTTCTACTACCACGTGCCCTCGGCCTGGACCGCCTTCCTGCTGTTCTTCATCAACTTCCTAGCCTCGGTGCAGTATTTGGTGCGCCGGAATCCTTCCACTGACAAAGTGGCGAACTGGATCCTCATCACCGTCGCAGTGGTAACCTGCATTGCAAGCGTGGTGATCGCCCTAGTGCCGTCGCTGAAGGAGGCCATGCCGAAGGATGTTGAGCCCTCGGCAATCGGCACGACCGGCGTCATCATTGCGGCAGCCTACTTCGTGATCCGCAAATTCTTTAGCGTTGAGGCCGTTGATGCGCTGGCGGTGACAACCGCTGAAGTGGGCGTGGTGTTCTGCACGGTTGTGCTCGTGACCGGACCGTTGTGGGCGCGGCCAGTGTGGGGCATTTGGTGGACGTGGGATGTGCGCCTCACCTCGACGCTCGTGCTG
>DASRDJ010000303.1:0-3493 GCA_035652655.1 Terriglobales bacterium | reverse complement strand
GGCAAGCTCACCGCGCGCATCACGGAATGGTTGAGCTTCAATGATCCGGTGCCCGTGTTGCAGGAGCACCGCTCGGCGCATCCCCAGTCCGACAACCTGCTGCACACCGGCATGCTCAAGGGCTTCATGGACGGCTCCCTGGGCTCGCATACCGCGGCGTTGATCGAGCCTTACACGGACGATCCCAAGAATTCCGGCCTTCCTCGCTATGACGCACCGAAGCTGAACGAGATGACGAAGGAACGCGTGCTCGCCGGATTCCAGGTGGGCTTCCACGCCATCGGCGACAAAGGGGCGCAGATGGCGCTCGACGCGTTTGCAGAGGCCGAGAAAGCCGCGAAGGAAAAAAAGGTCAAGGCAGCAAACGGAGGCGAAGACTATCGCCTGCGCATCGAGCACGCACAAGTAGTGACGCCACTCCAGGTCGTGAAGTTTCGCGACCTGAAAGTGCTCGCATCGATGCAACCCTGTCATCTGCTGAGCGACATGAAATGGGCTCAGGCTCGCCTAGGCGAGAAGCGCGCCGCGCACTCCTATGCATGGTCCGAGTTTCTGAAGCGGGGCGTCACGCTGGCTTTCGGTACCGACTATCCGGTGGAGTCGATCTCTCCATTTCGCGGACTCTACGCCGCGACCACACGCAAAAGCGAAGACGGCAAGCAAGAGTACTTTCCCGAGCAGAAGATCTCGATGGACCAGGCGATCGCCGCCTACACCAGCGGATCGGCCTTCGCCGAATTCGGCGAGAAGCAGAAGGGCCTAATCGTTCCCGGCATGTTCGCGGACTTCGTGGTGCTCGATCGCGATGTCACCGCGGTGGTGCCCCAAAAGCTTCTGGAAACGCACGTGCTGCGAACGGTCGTGGCGGGCAAGACGGTTTACGAAGCCAAGTGATTGTTTGCAGTCGGCACTCAGCACTCGGCATTCAGCCCCCAAGTGAGTTATGCGGATCTCTTATTCCTCGCCGAGGTATTGTGAAGCATCGACAACGCTACTTACCTGAGTGCTGAATGTCGAGTGCCCGCTGCGGTTTCTCCCACTTTCGCTCTAAACTGAAACCATGACCTGGCGGGAGCGTGAGCGACTACTCTACTTGGGCTCCACATTCTCGCTGCTCCCTGCGCTGACAATTGTTCCCGCATTCGCCAGTCTCGTGTTCCAACCAAGCATTCCGCACGCCACGCTGTGGGCATTCGTGCTGTTTCCCCTTCTCATCGTCGCCGAGTTCTTCGGAGTGTACAAACTGGTGCAGAGCTGCGTGGCGCGACCTTTCACCCTGCTGACCATGTTGTCGTTCGGGGCATTTTTCGTGCTGCTGGTGATCGCAGTGTATACAGGAGTTTTTTTGGCAGCCCTGGCAGATAGAATGTGAAAGAGCAATCTACCGCCGAGCACGCCGAGATCGCCGAGGAAGCAATAGGAAAAGATATCTCGGCGTACTCGGCGATCTCGGTGGTGAATTCGGGTTTTCTATTTCAGATTCTCGAAAATCCCCGCAGCGCCCATGCCGCCGCCCACGCACATGGTCACCATTCCGTACCGAGTCTTGCGGCGCTTCAGTTCCCGAATGATGGTCGCGGTCAGTTTCGCACCAGTACATCCCAACGGATGACCCAACGCGATCGCACCCCCATTCGGATTTACTTTCGCCGGATCAAGCCCGCCCTCCTTGATTACAGCCAGCGATTGCGCCGCGAATGCCTCGTTCAACTCGATGACATCGATGTCCGTGAGCTTCAAGCCGGCCATCTTCAGCGCCTTCGGAATGGCGAAAACCGGCCCGAGTCCCATTTCTTCGGGCTTGTATCCGGCCGTGGCAAACGAAACGTAGCGTACGAGCGGCGCAATGCCCAGCGCCTTGGCACGCTCAGCCGACATCACAACCGCTGCGGCCGCTCCATCCGACATCTGCGACGAATTGCCGGCCGTCACGATGCCCTTCACATGAAAGGCCGGTTTCAGTGCGAGCAGCGCCTCCAGCGACGTGTCCGCGCGCGGTCCCTCGTCGACCTTGAAGACCACTTCATGTCGAGACATGGATTTGCTTCCGGTCTTGCCCGATCCGTTTCCATTCGCGGTAACGCTGACCGGTACGGCGACGGTTTCGTCCGCGAATTTGCCCGCGTGAATCGCCGCAGTGGCTTTCTGATGACTGCGCAGCGAGAACTCGTCACTCTGCTCGCGGGTGATTCCGAAGCGCTGCCCCACGCGTTCGGCGGTCAAGCCCATCGAGAGGTAAGCGCCGGGATGGTTCTCGACCAGCCACGGATTGGGCGAAATCTTGTTGCCGCCCATCGGAATCATCGACATCGACTCCGTCCCGCCAGCGACGATGACTTCCGCTCCGCCGGCCATGATGCGCTCGGCAGCCATCGCGATGGATTGCAATCCCGACGAGCAGAATCGATTGATGGTCAGTGCCGAAACTTCCTCGGGAAGTCCCGCTCGCAGCGACGCAATGCGTGCGACGTTCATCCCTTGCTCGCCCTCAGGCATCGCGCAACCGAGGATCACATCTTCAATTTCTTTAGGATCGAGTTGGGGTACGCGCTCGAGCGCGCCCTTGATGGCAATCGCGGCCAACTCGTCAGGACGGGTCGTGCGCAGCGTGCCCTTGAACGCGCGTCCCACCGGTGTACGAACAGCGGATACTATGACGATTTCTCTCATGGCCTCACTCCCTGTAGCTCACAAGGAATTAGTAAAGTAGTGATTAGTTACGTAACGAAGATTTCAACATTCTTCAACTCACCACGATCCCCGCATATCCAACCACCATCTGCCGATCCCCCGACACATCCCCGGAAGTCGCGTACTTCACTAGGTCCGCACGGGTCGCGCCTCGTTGCCGCGCGGCGGTCATCATCGCCACCGTCGGGCCGAAGCCGCACATGCTGACCTCCTCCTCCATCACCACGTCATAAAGTCCGCGAGCATCGAGTGCGAGAATGCGCTCGATGGCCTTTTCATCCTTGATCCGGGTCACCGGATCGGACTCGTAGTGATTCATGTCGCTGGAGGCGATCACCAGGACCGGTTCGTCAATGCCTGACAGAACGTCAGCGATGGCAAAGCCCAACCCTTCCAACGCATCAAACTGGCGGGTCCCCAGAGCGATCGGAACGAAACGAATACCAGACCGCAATGTCTGCAAAAAAGGCAGCTGCACTTCGATGGCATGCTCGGTGCGGTGTGCTGCCGATTCATCGGTAAGCAGCGGAAATGCTCGCAGTAGAACATCCGCCAGCTCCGAATCGATTTCCACATCTCCCAGCGGTGTCTGCCAGGAGCCCCGGCTCATGATCGATAGTGGAGTCCCAAATCCAGTATGGTTAGGGCAGAGAACAATGCACCGCCGGCTCACCTGGACGCGCGCATACACCGCACCGGCCACGGGCCCCGAGTACATGTAGCCCGCATGGGGTACCACGCAGCCCAGCGCGGGCTCAGGCTGCTCTGAGGAAATAATGTACGAGCGAACGCTGGCCGCCAG
>DASRDJ010000302.1:0-3092 GCA_035652655.1 Terriglobales bacterium | reverse complement strand
ATCGACGTCGACCACGGCCCCAGTTACGGAGAAACACTCTTCTGGGACACCAAGACCCAGGCGCCGCCTTGGCAGCAAAAGGCCACAGTACAGTTCGATGTCGATACAAAGAAGCTGTACGACTTGTACGTCGAACTGATGACGCGACCGCCTCGCGCGGCGAAATAAACCAGGAGCCCAAGGATGAGCGAGGAGAAAATAATCGGCTTCTCAAGGCGGCAATTTGTAACGTCGACCGCAGCATTGGCGGCCGCCGCGTGGTCAGGTAAGGCTCTGGCGTTGACGCATTCTGCTGCGACCATCGACGGACAGGCCGCGAGCCCGGCTGCAGCGCGAGTCCTCATCGACACCGATCCGGGCGTGGACGATGCGTTTGCCCTCCTGCTCGCAATGCGGTCTCCCGAACTCAAAATCGAGGGCGTTAGTGCCGTAGCAGGAAACGTTCCACTCGAACTGACCCTTCCAAATGCCCTGCGGATGGTGGAAATCGCCGGACGCACGGACATTCCGGTGGCTGCGGGAGCGAAGAGTCCCTCGCTGCGCCGATTGGTGACAGCGGCCTATGCACACGGTGAGAACGGGTTGGGAGGCGCGGTGTTCCCCGAACCCACCCTTAAGCCCATCACCGAACCCGCGGCTGAACTGATTCGGTCAGTGGTCAGGAAACATCCCAAAGAGGTCACCCTGATCACGCTGGGCCCCCTCACTAACGTTGCAGAGGCGCTCAACAGCGATTCGGAACTCGCGTCGCTGGTCAAGGGCGTCGTCATGATGGGCGGCTCGCTGTCAGGCGGAAACATCACGCCGGCCGCCGAATTCAATCTCTATGTGGATCCGGAAGCCGCGCGCATCGTGTTCCAGTCGGGCATTCCCTTAACCATGGTGGGCCTGGACGTGACGCGTCGGACTTCGCTAACGGATGAGCACGTGCGAGTGCTCGAAGCGGCTCAGAATCCGGTAAGCCAGGCGGCGGCTAAGATTGCGCGGCACGCCATCGACCACAATCGCGAACAAGGATTTCTCGTTGGTCCTAACATGCACGATTCCCTTGCCGTGGCTGCGTTCCTGGACCCGTCGATATTGAAGTGGAAGGAATACTACGTCGACGTGGAGACGACCGGCGAGTTGACGGCCGGGCAGACGCTTGGCTACAGCCCGTCGGCCGGAGACTTGCGTCGCCGTCCCGACGCCGAGAAGCAGGCGGCATTGAACATGCCGATCCGTGGGTCGGCACCGACGTTGGCGAGCACGAAAACGTCTCCCGTGCTGAGAGACAAATATGTTCCCAACACGAACGTGGCCGTGGAAGTCGACTCGGCCAGATTTTTTGATTTGCTGATTGGGCGGCTAGCGGGAAAAAAGTAGATAGAGGCGAGAGGACCATCCATGCGTCTGGGAAGACCGAGTAGGCGAATCGCATTGCTTGTGTTGATGCTGGCTTGCCTGATGTGCGCGGCACAAGGTACGAAGCGAAAAATCATTATTGATCAGGACGCTGCCGGGCCGGCCGGAACCGATCAGCAATCGATTCTGCTGCTCATTCAATCCCCGCAAACGGAAGTGCTTGGCATCACGGTCGCCACCGGAGACGCTTGGCTGAAGTCAGAAGTTGCACACACGCTGCGCACGCTTGAAATCATTGGCCGCACCGACATTCCCGTGGTATCGGGCGCGGAGTATCCGCTGGTTCGGCGCAAGCAGGAAACCGAACTTTGGCAAAAGCGTTACGGATCGATCACGTGGGTCGGGGCATGGACGCCGCGCTTTTACCATCCCGCGGACGAGTTGGGTGAGATGCCCGAGGGCAAACCAACCACAAAGGCGGCGCAGGAAGACGCCGCTCACTTTCTGATCCGCATGGTTCACCAGTATCCGGGAGAGATCACGATTTACGAAGGCGGCCCCATGACCAACCTGGCGCTCGCCATATCGATCGACCCAGAATTTCCGAAGCTGGCGCAGCAGCTGATTTTTATGGGAGCCAGCCTGAATCCGCAGACCGCTGATCCGGAATTCGCAAACAATCCTCGGCATGAGTTCAATCTGTGGTTCGATCCGGAAGCCGCACACATCGTGCTGCGCGCACCCTGGAAGAAGATCGTCTGCACGCCCGTGGACATCTCGGTGAAAACAAAAATGACGAAGGAGCTGATCCAGCGGATCGGCGCGGGATCAACGCCTGCGGCCAAGTACATCGGCAAATACGGGCGGCTCTTCGGAGAATACAACTACTTGTGGGATGAACTGACGGCGGCGGCCTGGCTCGATCCCTCGCTGATCACGAAGAAAGAAACCCGCCTCATCGATGTGGATCTCGATGGCGGCCCCGGGTACGGAAACGTGTTGACCTGGTCCGACAAGGACAAGCCGGCTGTCGATCTGCAATCGGTGGAGATTCAGGTCGATCTGGACACCGAAAAGCTTTACAAAATGATGGTAGACCTGCTGACCGCGCCTACGCCGGCGGCGGGCGGGAAGTAGCGGTCGCAGCGCCGTCGAACGACTTCCGAAAGCTGATCGCAGTGTTTTTACTGGCCGAGATCCGCCAGCGCCTTTTTTGCCAACTCGTGGTCTGGGTGGCGAGTTAAGAGCGCTTGGAGTTCCGCACGAGCTTTCTCGCGATCCCCTTCAAGCGAATAAACGCGGGCAAGATTTAGATACGCTTGGTCAAAGTCGGGAGCAGCGCGGATACATTCCTCAAAACTCTTCACCGCGTCGTCGCGACGCGCCATGTGCAGATAGAGCACTCCCAAGTTATTCAGGGCTTCCGGATAATCCGGACGCGCCCGCAACGCTTTTTGCAAATGCTCATACGCCCGTTCATTATCGTTGGTCTGCGCATACACCATGCCGAGGCTGTAGTTCGCTTCAGGGTTGTCGGGACTGACGGCTAAAGCACGGTCCAGCACGCGACGCGCTTCGTCCCACCGCTTCTGCTGACGATACGCGCTGGCCAGATTATCGAGCGCGATCAGGTTGTTCGGGCTGACTTTCAGGGCCTGCTCAAACAGGGGGATCGCCTCGTCGGTGTGGCCATCCTGCGTTTCGAGTAAACCGAGATTGTTCCAGGCATTCGGCAGAGTCTCTGGAAA
>DASRDJ010000301.1:0-12923 GCA_035652655.1 Terriglobales bacterium | reverse complement strand
CCTCGACGCTCGTGCTGTGGCTGATCTATGTGAGCTACCTGATTTTGCGACGCTACTCGTCGAGTGGTCAGACGCCGGTGATGGCGGCTTCGCTTGCCGTCTTCGGCGCACTCGACGTGCCGCTGGTGTACTTCTCGATCTGGATTTTCCGCACCCAGCATCCGCAGCCGGTTGTGGGCGGAGGCGGTTCGATCGATCCGCGCATGCTGCACGTGCTGCTGATGAACTGGCTCGCGTTTCTGTGCTTCGCGTACCTGGTGTGCTGGTCGCGCTACCGCCTCGAAATCATGAAGCGCGAAGTCGAAGAGGCGCAGGCGCTTCAATCCCTGTAGGAGCTAAAGGAGAGCTTGGCCCGATGAATTTCCTCTATGCCGCCTACGGCGCAACCTGGGCGATCCATATCGTGTATCTCATCACGGTGTTCCAGCGGTACTCCGAGCTCAACCGGGAAGTGGATGAATTGAACAAGAAGTAGGAAGCTTCGAGCCGCGAGCTTGGGGCTTGGAGCCATCAGATGGCGGCTATCAGCTATCAGCCATTTTCCCGCACCTTCCCGCCGATCGTGACTCCGGAAGAAGACATCTCTCTCCGTAATCAATAAGTTAGCTCTTTGCTATTGTGTTTTTGAGGATGAATTCCGCGTGCTGCAGCACGAAAAACACCCCGCGACCACCTCGTAGGATGCCTGTCGAATGCACTTGCAGGCCCTACTCGCGCATTCCGGGGCGCGAGTGGCGGTCTGGGCCACCTGAGGACTTGAACGTCGATCCTGGAGCCTCTAAATACAGACCTAAGCTTTAAGAAATGAAATTCTTTTCGAAATGGTGGATAACTGCCGAAATGCCGGCAGTTCGAGCGACTGAGATTGAGATTGCGCTTTCCGAAAACGTACCATCGCCCCGTCCAAGGAAGACTCCAACGCTGTTGCTATCCGCTTCTGCCACCACCAAATCAAGTTTTCCATTCCCGCGTAAGTCGGCTGCTGCCAGGGAGACAGGGGATTGGCCTTGGGCTAGGGGAATAATCACGGGGAGGGCAAAGGTTCCGTCACCGTTCCCCAAATATTCCCAGAGCGTGTTCTCTCCGCCATTGGCAACGACAAAGTCTGGCCTGCCGTCACTATTAAAATCTCCAGTGACCACACCGCAAGGAATAAACCCAGCGGGCTCAGGCTTGCGAAATCCGAAACCAACAAGATTGACCACCGGGTTCACCACAGCGGGAGCAGCGGTCGATCGTTGAATGGATGCGTCCGTTCGCTTACTTTCTGACAGGAACTGAGCTGCCCTGTGCGGGCGCGAAAACCTGGGCAGTGATTGAGAGGCTTTCCAACCGGCAAACTTTGGCACCGAACTGCCACTTTCGTGCGAACGGTTAATCATGGAGTGATTTCGTCCAGCATGTCCGAAGAGCCGCCGTTCAGTCTGATAGGACTGCTGAGCTGCCGAAGCGCAACTAAGAAATAAGCAAAATACGACAGTAAATGCCTTAGAAATGCGTAACATCGGGTACTCCTTGTCCAGCGTCGCGATCCGTGTCGCGCCAGTAAAGGGGGGAGGCATTCTAGCTCTAGATCCGCAAAACGCAGCATCCAGGCAATCTTTGGTAGCACAAAAGCCCAGCAGTGTCAGTGAAAAGAATCACTTTTAACACACCGTCACGATCTAGCTGCATCGCGGTGACTCATTCAGGCTAATGGCGGACTGAAATAGAAAAGTGCACAGGTGTTGAAACTTATTTTCATCTTTGAGACAAATTTCAAAGGTCTCGTCTAATTCTGTCGGAGCAGTGCGAGTGAACTGGTGGGAGTGAGAACTCGGGATCGCGTTAAGACGGCGGAGCGGGAATCGTCGGCAGCATCGTGATTCCCACTTAATCAAGGCCCACGAAGGTCCACTGGCTTTCGCAGTCACCTTCCCGAGGAGTTGAAGAGAAAATCCGCACCCTAAACCTCGCAAAGGACGCGATTTTAGGATGGGGCACCCTTGGTTGTCGTTGCACCCTGCTAGCCACATGTCGCGAGAGAGACTTGAAATCGCAAGCAGTGTCGCTATGCCACGTGATCGCAGGGTGCGTGTCCAGTATCCTGTAGATGCGTTCCAGAATTTCGACGTCGGGGCAAGATGCAACCTCTTGTTACTTGCCTATTGTCGCCGGCTGAACCACACTCAGTGGCGCATTTCGGATTCGGACCACGGACCTGGAAATTCTCCTCCGTGCAAATCCAACTAGTCACTTACATCTGTAATGGAGGTCCTTGCGGCACTTAGGGGACTTCACGAAACTCAGGGCCGTCGCCAGTGTGCAAAGGAGGGCGGATTTTTATGTACCACCAACTTCGTCTGCTGCGTAGTTCGGGTCGCGTCCTATCACCGCTGCTTGCTGCATGGATGATTCTGTTTCTCAGTGCCTGTTCCAGTTCATCCAGTTCAGGCCCACCTCCGCCGCCGACGGGAAAAGTCAACTTCGTCTACACCGCCAATGCGGCGGGCAGTCCATCTACAGTTTCCGCGCTGTCTTCGGACCAGACGTCGGGAGTTCTGTCCACGATTTCCGGTTCCCCGTATAACACCGGGTCCGCTTCTCGAGCGGTGAAGGCCGATCCGACGGGCAAGTTCCTGTACGTTGCGAACACCTTTTCAGGCGACATCTCGGCCTTCAGCATCAACGCTGGCACCGGCGCCCTCTCGCCGGTTGCAGGTTCGCCTTTCTCCGTCGAAGGCGGCGTTAACGGGATCGCGATCGACCCCAGTGGGGCCTATCTCTATGCGATCAGCGGATCTTCCGGCAATCTGTGGGAGTTCTCGATCGATGCTTCGGGCGTCCTGCACAATCTGACCGGTTCGCCTCTACCGATCGATGCTGGCGTTAGCGATTCCGGCGCCCTCACCATTGATCCCTCCGGCAAGTATCTGTACGTGACGGCCGATGCCTCGCCCGCCGCTACCAGCATCTACGCCTTGACGCTTGATCCCGCCACTGGTGCAGCGAGCTTTATCGCTGGCGCTGTGTATCCCATTGATCTATTCAGCAACAGCATCGCTACCGATCCGGCGGGGAAATTCTTGATCGCGGTCAGTAACGGGAGCAGCACATCTTTCGGCCTGATCGCTGTCTTCAGTCTCGATAGCGCGACCGGAAAGCTCTCGGCCGCAGGGACGACCTCGCATACCGGTTCCGATCCTTCCTCGCTGACCCTGGATCCCTCTGGCAAATTCGTCTACGTTGCCAATACCGCCGACGCCACGATATCCGCGTTCACTCTCGATTCGACCTCTGGCGCGTTGTCGGTGGTGACGGGCTCACCTTTCCCCAGCGGCGGCAACGGAACCATCAATGGGCCGCTCGGCATTGCCGCAGATGCTGCAGGCAAATACATCTACGTGTGCAACGCGTCGAATGACATTTCGGTGTTCACATTCAATTCGCAGACTGGCGTCCTGACCGCTCTCGCTGGCTCTCCGTTTGCTTCGGGGGGAAATGCGCCTTCAGGAATTGCCGTTGTGCAGAAGAAGTAAGAGGACTTGTCAGGGAGCCTGCTTCGGCCGGTTGGGGACAATGCGAGACTACGGGCGGCAACAGATGCCGTACTGCTGCCAGAGACGGAACCAGGGACTTTGCGCTAGTTTTTCGTCGTGCCTGCGATTTGCGGCCGCGAGATCGCTCAGGTTGAGCGGACGAGTATCTGGGACCGCGAAGATTCGTTCCAGCAACTCGATGTCGGCAATGGTCTGTTCCGCGTCCATTCCACCTCCATGATCCACAACGGGGGCAGCGAGGTCAAATCGCCGGTGTGCCGAGAGCTTTCGTCACCTGCCGTCCGTTGAGTCGTTGAGGACCGCGGAATGTTGAAAATTCTACGTTTCCGGGGCTTTGATGCGCTGCGTTGGGGGTTGGACGAAGAAGTGTCGGTACTTTGGTACTGGAGACGGGACGCTTCGCGTCGTCTTGGCGACTTTGAACGCCTTCGTGCGTTCTCAAGCGAGCAAAACTCGGATGCTCGCCGAAACTGGGATAAGACCCATCAAGAAGGTGCTTTGGCTTTGCGGTAATGTCTTTGTTGGTGGCTGACTGTGTGGAGGCAGGGGCGCTCGTGCGAGGCTCGATCGGCAAAAGATCTGTGTTGGCATACGACCTTTCAAGCCGGGAACTCATCGTAAAGTCATCGCACCTCGAGAACAATAAAGTCACCTGGGACATAAACCATGCGGTTCCGCATGGACCGTTTGCGGAAGGAGGGCACATGCCAGCGCGCAGCGATGATCTGAAGGATCACCTTTCCCGGTCTAGCGAAATTACGATCACGGTGATTGGCAGGAAGTCGGGGCGGGCGATTTCAATCCCGATCTGGTTTGTTTTTGACGGGAAGCTTTACCTTATGCCGGTGCAGGGATCGGATACGCAGTGGTACAAGAATGTGCTCAAGAATCCGAAGATTCGGATCAAAACAGGCGGCATGGAGGCCGAAGTTAAACCTGTTTCCATCACTGATGCCGCGCAGGTGGCGGCGGTGGTCGAGAAGTTCCGCAAGAAGTATGGGGCTGGCGATGTGAAGAAGTATTATTCCAACTTTGATGTGGCGGTGGAGGCCGAGATTGAGGGTGCGTGAGGATTCGGTCAGGGTTGACTCCATGGTTTGAGGCGCGGCCACCAGCGACGGACGTTGTGGCAGTACTGTTCGTAGTCGGCACCGAACCGCTTATGGAGCGTCGGTTCTTCGTAGAAGAGAACGAAGAGATGGACGGCTGAAGCGGCGGCGGCGACTGCGGCGATGAGTCGCGGGTTGGCATGCCCGAAGACGATCCACAGGCCGATCCAGCCGATCGCAAAGCCAACATACATCGGGTTCCGCACGTAACGATAAAATCCAACGACCACCAGGCGCTGGGGCGGGAGCATGGGGGCGGGGGTGCCGCGCCCGGTCCAGCCGAAATCCCACACACAGTGGAGCGCGACCGCGAATCCGAGTATCGATGGGATCGCGGCCAGCCAGCGCCAGCGGGCCTCGCCTGCAGTGTCGACCCGAAAGCCGAGCCAAGCGGGGAGAATCCAGAACCAAAGGGCGAAGAATGCTGAGCCGACGAGCATGGCGGCTGCAGCGTGAATCCATTGCTGCAGGCGTTCCTTGGAGGAACCATGGTGAAGGGCGGTCTGCGTCATGCGAGCATCCTCCTTCCAGGCGTGATGAGGACTTCTTTGTCTTCGTACTTTGAGTTACATCGTCAACTTCCGAGCAAAGACCAGGTCGGAGCCGCAGTAGAAATCGCCTAGTTTTGTCATGCGTTCGAAGTAGTCCTGCGTGTCGGCGCGATTCTTCTTGAGGTTCGCGTACCACAGCGCGTCAAAGTAAGCAGAGCAGCGGCGATCTTCCGAGTTATCGGAATCCACCGCGGCTACAAAGGCGGACTTGTTTGTCTTGCCGGACAGCAGATCAATGAGGGCGCGGGATGAAGTGGATTTGTCGTCGAGTCGGCTGCGGGCATCGGGCAAGAGATCGCCGCGACGTTCGCCTCGGCCAAGGCGAAAGAGAAACTCTTCGACTTCCGCCGAAGATCGATCGCAAGCATTGTTCCTTTGTCCGGTGACGGGGACCTTGTCCATAAGTCCGTAGGCTTTCTGCAGCCAATCCAGTTTGTCGCCCTCGGGCGCAGGGACGCCAGTGAAGTGCTCGATTCTCGCGATGCTTCTCGCCGAGTAAGCTGCCGCGCAATGGAAGCGGGCGCCGCTGTGGAACACCGTGAGATGCATGTTGATGGCGGTGGGAATATCCACCGATTGCCCGCCCTTTCCGGTGATGTGCGCGTTGGCCATGATATTCAGGCATCCGGCGTGACCTTTCTGCGCGCACTTGTCCCAGCTGGAGTAGGCATCAGCTTCGGAATGGAAGTCGTTTCGCTGAATTAATCCGACCATATATTGAGCATTCGCCTGAGTTACAGCGGGGTCATATGTGTTCCCGACATGAGATATCACGCGGTTGAGGTCATCGAGGGCCTTGTGTGCAGCGGAGGAGTCGAGCGGCATGCCTTCTTTTCTACGAATTCCGTTAGACATGCTGGCGGCCAAGCCCCGATAAAAGTATGCAACCATGATGTCGGAATCATCGAGCGCGCCAGTGCCCAGGGCACTGGAGATGTGATCCTGATCCTTTTCGAGGTTCTCCAAATCATCCGGACCGCGATTGCTCTCCCTCTGAATACGCTCGATATCCTGAACCGCGGGAAGAAATTCAGCTTCGACGGCGGCGTTCGCGGATCCACGACCTCGAGTCGCAAAGCGATTGAACGCGCGAGGCGCTACGCGTTGGGTGGCCCGGTTTGCCAAGGATGGATCTGACAGACGCGCGGCGCGAATAGCTAGCCCAACCACTGCCAATGCACAGAAACCAACCGTTGCCAATACGGCCAAGCTAACGGGAAAAAACGCGGGCAACCGTGACGGTTTTGGCGGAGGAGTGCCAGACGGAAGAGGATCGGTGCCGAGGGCGTCGCGAACTTGCGCGCGAGCAAGACGGTAGGCGTCCGCTGCCATCACCAGAGCCACGGAAAGAGTTAGCAGCGAAACGACTCCGCTCCAGAACGGGCTGGTCGAGTAGACGACGATCTTCAAGATGTTCAGGAATATGAAAAGGACGATGCCTTTCGTCCGCTCTCCCAAATAGAAATAACCGAGTCCGGCGGTGAGCAGATTTAAAACTACGGCGACCCTGGGATTCGACGCATCGACCTGATCGGAAATGCCCTGGTTGATCTCCTGCGCTGTGAAGTAAGCATCGAGGAAGGCGAATATCCAGAGGCATACGACCAGAGACATGCCGATGCCGCGAACGTTATCTTCGGAAAAGAAACAGAAGCAGATTCCCAAAACGAAGAAGGCGAGTGTGATCGCCCCCCGGGCGCCTCTGCCGCAATAGAGTTGACCGGAGCCTGGAATGAGCAGGGATAGAACAAAAGCCAAGCCTGCGCTTTTGTGGCGAGGCTCAGAGAACTGACCAAAAGCCGGTCTGGGGGTTAGTCCGAGCGACACAGCCCACCTCACGGTCGAACGACTGGCTAATCCAAGCTCAGACCGGTGGAAGTGCACACTAGCCCGGCCAGAGCCGAGCATTGTACATCTGGATTACTTGGATGAGTTGGCTATCTTTGGTGCTTCGATGGTTGGGCGTTAGTGGTTCCCAGGCCAGTGTATTCGAATTCAGGCACGCAGGTTCCAGGGGTCCTTCGACCGCGTTGGCAAATGCCTCGCTCAGCGCAGGCTGACAAAGCTAGTGAAGGCTTAGTTCGCTGGCGCTCTAGTTATTTTGCTGTTTCTCCGGCCGCCGGTTTGTCGAACAGCTTGGGGTCGACTTCAGGATTGATGTGGACCTCGGTGAAAGTCACCACGCTGGAGTCCTTATTGTCCTGACGGTTGGTGTGCTTCGTAGGGATGTTTATGCCGTCGAAGACTTTCCAATCGGACAGATCGGTCTCGCCGCGGAATGGGCCTGCCTGGCCGGTCGCAGTGTAAGACTCGCGCAGCAGTATCCCCGAGGCCGGGTCGACATACCAACGCACGGCGGTGCCGTCGGCGTTGATGTCGATAATTTTCGCGTCGATATTGCTGATCTTCTCTGAGCCGTTAGCGGTGAATGTGAATTTCGGGTCGTCGGCATGGGCGGCGATGAAAGTCGGGTCGCGCTTGATTTGATCGAGGCTTTCCTTCGCGGCAGAAGGGGGAATTGGGCGCACCTGTCCTTGGGCCGACATGAAGGCTCCGGTGGGCGAGAAGACTACGGTCATCGGTCCCATCGGAGATTCCATCGCGAGGTGCATATGATCGGGATAGAGAACGGTGAGTTGCATTTCGGAGGCTGGCTCGTCTTTTGACTGCTGGGCGAGCTTGGCTTGCATGGAATGCACAGACTTTAATTTTTCAGAGCCGCCCATTTTCTCAGCGACCTTTGCAGCAAGGGTTTTGCCCTCGGGATTCGAAGCAGCGGGCGAAGACGGGGCGGCAGCCTCGGGCTTGGCGTCTCCGGCGGCGCCGCCTGACGCTGCTGGCTGCTCACCGGGAGGCGGCGGGATCGTGATGTCGATATTCGTGACCGGACCGAGTTCGGAGAGCTGCTTGTCGAAGTCCTTGGGATTGCCGACCACTAGCACCGCGAGCTGATCCTTGTGCAGGTACTTTAGGGCGACGCGGTTGACTTCGGTGGCTGTCGCCTTTTCGATGCCTGCGTGGTACTGCTCGAGGAAGTTCAGCGGATAGCCGTAGAACTCGTAGGCCATGCGCTCGTGCAGGACCTTGTCGGGAGTATCGAAATTGAAGATGAAGGAATTGAGGATGGAGTCTTTGGCGCGCTTGATTTCGTCGTCGGTAATGGGCTTCTTCTGCAGGTCGTCGACGTCCGTGAAAACCGCCTGGACGGCTTGTACAGTACTTTCGCTCTTGGTGCCCAACACGAAGCGCGTTACGCCGGGGTGGTCAAACGAGGTGCCGATACCGCCGCCCACGGAGTAAGCCAGGCCGAGGCGAGTGCGGATGTCTTGCACGAGACGGGAAGAGAAGCCGCCGCCCATGACTTCGTTGAAGACTTCGATGGCGAAGTAGTCGGGATTGCGGCGATCGGTGCCGGAAGCGACCATGCGCACGTTCGACTGATTAACGTCGTCTTTGCTGACGAGGTAATAGCCGGGCTTGGCCGGATGAATTTCGATTTTCGTTTTAGGAGCCGCCGGACCCTTTGGCCACGAAGCAAAAGCGGCTTTCAACTTGGCTTCCATGGCTGCGGAATCGAAGTCGCCGCTGATGCCGACGATCATGTTGTTGGGCTGAACGTACTGCTTGTGCCAGCTGAGAAGGTCGTCGCGTTTGACCGCAAGGATGGTGGCGTATTCGGGCTGGCGCGCGTACGGACTGTCGGATCCGTAGGCGAGCTTGATCGATTCGCGTGCAGCGATCGAGGAGGGATTGTCGTTGCGGCGGGCGATCGATTCCTCGAACTGACTCTGGGCGAGTTCCAGCTTGTCGGCGCGGAAGTCGGGATTGTGCAGCAGGTCGAGGACGATTTTGAAAACGTCGTCGTAGTCGGCCTTCAGACACGACCAGCCGATGGAGGTGGAGTCGCCGCCACCACCAGTCTCGACCTTAGCCGCGCGGGCTTCAAGGTAGTCATCCAGCTGATCGCCGGTCTGCGTCTTGGTACCACCGGTGCGCCAGACTTCACCGTAGAGATCAACGAGGCCGAGTTTCGCAGAGGGCTCCAGCTGCGAACCGCCGCGGATGCGGATGGAGCCGTCGATCAGCGGGAGTTCGTGATCTTCCTGCAGGAAGATCACCATTCCATTGGGCAGGACGATGCGCTTCGGTTCGGCCGGATGAAACGCGGGGAGCGGGGGGATAGGAATTTGTTGCCAGCCGGTTTGCGCGGGAGCGGACACGGGTGCGATGGAGACGATAGCCACGAGCGCGCAGAGAGCAAGTAGACAAGAGAGCAGGTGATTGGTTCGGGTGCGAGTTGTCATTTCGCACCTCCCGCGGTCGGGCCTGCGGTTTTTATCGTTTCGTTGATGCCCACAGTGCGATTGCTCTCCGAAAAAGTCTGATTGGCTACTCGGCGGATGTCGGCCTTGGTGACTTTATCAATGCGGTCGACCGACTTAAATAACTCGCGCCAGTCACCGTAGCGCGACTGGTAGATGGCGAGTTGCTGCGCTAAACCCTGATTGTCGCCGAGGCCGCGGATCAGGTCGGCTTTCGCTCGCGTCTTGATCATCTTTAATTCGTCGTCGGTGATGTCTTCCTTCTTGATGCGATCAATCTCGGCGTGAATCGCGTCGCCTAGTTCCTGAGGCGTGTGTCCGGGTACGGGGACCGCGTAGAACGAAAAGAGGTGCGGATACTTGTTGCCCGGAAGCCCGGAGAATCCAGCGGCGAAGGCGGCGATTTTCTTGTCGCGAACTAGAGCGCGATACAGGCGCGAGGTGCGCCCGTTGGACATGAGATCGGAGATGGCGTCGTAGACGGCGTCGTCGGGATTGCGATAGTCGGGTCGGTGATAGCCCTCGATGTAGAAGGGCTGCGCGGCCTGGCGCAGCACGACGCGACGCTCGGAATTCTGCGGGGGCTCGGTGGTAGTGCGCTCGTCGGGTGTGGGCTTGGTGGTCAGGCGCCCGAAATATTTTTCGATGATGGGCATTGCGTCAGCGGCCTTGATGTCGCCGGAAATCGCGATGACCATGTTCGATGGGATGTAGTACTGGTCGAAAAAGTTCTGCGCGTCGGTTGCTGAGAAGGAATTCAGGTCTGACATCCAGCCGACGGTGGGGCGATGGTACGGGTGCGCCTGAAAAGAGGCGTTGACAAATTGTTCGACCAGGCGGCCGACCGGATTGCTGTCAGTGCGCATCCGGCGCTCTTCGATGACGACGTCGCGTTCTTTGTAGAACTCGCGCATCACCGGGTGCAGGAAACGCTCGGATTCGAGGTAGGCCCAGAGTTCGAGGCGATTCGACGGGAATGAGTAGTAGTAGTTGGTTTCGTCGTCGCTGGTGTTGGCGTTCATGCCCTCGCCGCCTTCGCGTTCCACGATCTCGCCAAATTCATTGGGTTTGACGTATTTCTGTGCCGCGGCGATCGAGTCTTTCCAGGATTTTTCCAGTTCCCTGAGTTTGTTGTCGTCCCGGCCAATGCGCCTGTCACGTTCGGCGATATATGCGGCGTAGGCGACTTCGACTTTGGCGAGAGCTTCTTTCTCGGCCGGGTAGTTGGTGGTGCCGATCTTGTCGGTGCCTTTGAAGGCCATGTGCTCGAACATGTGGGCGAGGCCGGTCTTGCCCATGGGGTCTTGAACGGAGCCGGCGTCGACGTGCGTGAAAAATGAAAAGACTGGGGCTTCAGGGCGTTCGAGGATGACGACCGTGAGGCCATTGGGGAGCGTTTTGACGGTGGTGCGTTTTTCGAACGAAGCTACATCCTGAGCGGCGGCGACGGTAATAAGAAGGAAGATCAGTACGGACACGCGAACAGCTACTTGCTTCATCGGACCTCCACTGCAGGTGGATATTGGTTCACGAAACGGCATCCCTTGATTGGACGGGCCAGAAACCGGGAAGAAATCCACAGTACTTGGGTGGGAAGGGGGATGTCAAACGGCGGTCGCTAGTCGTCAGTCGCTGGTCGCTAGCTAAAAGCGTCGTTGGTCCTTGGCTTTTGGACGTTGGCCGGACACGGTCATCTTCTCCCGCGGTGCCGGACCCGCCGCATCGTCGTTTGCGATGAGGACGTATCCGAAGTGACTTGGTGTCTAATGAGTTGATGAAAATGCGCTGGAGAGTCGTTTTTGCCATTTTCGGATTGTTCCTTTTCGCATGCGTCAGCGCTCAGGCGGTGCGACGCGACCAATCCTCGGGGCGATATTTCTGGTGGTCGGGGATTCCGCTCGATTCAAAGCGTCTTATGGCACCCGGGTCCGCTTGTAAAGACGGAACCGATCGCTGTGGCGAATGGGGGCCGGAGTCGATTCTGGTGGATTATGGACTGGTGACGAAATCATTGGTCGTTCTGGCTTTTCCGGCGTTCTTGCTCGGTGGCTTGATTGGGAAGGGGGTTGGCGCGGGTGGGCGTCAGCGAGGTCCATAGTTTTATGATCTTGACGCCGGTTTTGATCTCTGCCTGGCTCTACCTGGTTGGCTGGTTGGTCGATAGATGGCGACCAAAACGGTCCACTTGATTCACGCGGCGAATGGTCTCTTGACGTTAAAAATCAATCCTTGTGCCCGGTCGGTGAAAATTGATCTCCGCATCGCCTTGGTGGGCGCATCCCAAGACAATCGAAGTGTCTGAAGCCCCGTTATACTTAGCGGCGGCACAGGAGGGTGCGTGCCCAAGGGAGGCGGCTTGGCGATTTCGCCCGTGGTGGAGGTTGAGGGGAAGCGGCTGAACCTGTCGAATCTCGACAAGGTTTTGTATCCAGCGAGCGGGTTCACCAAGGGGCAAGTGATCGACTACTACGCTCGGATTGCGCCCGCGCTGCTGCCGCATTTGCAGGGGCGGCCGGTGACGATGAAGCGGTATCCGGATGGGGTGGAGTCGGAATACTTCTACGAGAAGAATGCGCCCAAGCATCGGCCCGACTGGGTGCAGACGGCGCCGGTGTGGAGTCGGCACAATCGGCGGCACATTAATTATTTGCTGGTGGACGATCTGCCTACGCTGACCTGGCTGGCAAATCTGGCGTCGCTCGAGATTCATCCGTCGCTGGCGTTGGCGAAGGACATTAACTGTCCGACGATGATGGTGTTCGATCTCGATCCGGGGCCGCCTGCGAATATTGTGCAATGCTGCCAAGTAGGGTTGTGGCTGCGGGAGATTTTCGAGCACTGGGGACTGCAGTGCTTTCCGAAGACCTCGGGCTCGAAGGGATTGCAGGTGTATGTGCCCCTGAACACGCCGACTACGTATCACGTCACAAAGCCATTCGCCAACGCACTGGCCCGCTTGCTGGAGCACGATCATTCTGAGCTGGTGGTTTCCGACATGAAGAAAGAGGTGCGCACTGGCAAGGTGTTCGTCGACTGGAGTCAGAATGACGAGCACAAAACGACCGTGTCGGTGTACTCGCTGCGAGCGCGGGAGAGGCCGACCGTGTCGACGCCGGTTACGTGGGAAGAGATCGAGAAAGCGCTCAAGAAGAAAGATGCGGGCTTGCTGGTGTTTGAGGCTCCGAAGGTGATTGAACGCTTTGAGAAGATGGGAGACCTGCATGCGCCGGTACTGGAACTGAAACAGAAGTTGCCGGATCTGAAGGCGGCTGTGGCTGCTCCGCAGCCGGCGACAGTGGATTTGGCGGCGCAGGCGGAGGAGGAGCCGGCCGAGCCGGCGCGGCGCGCGAAGAAGACCGCCCACAAGAAGATAGCCGCTAAAACGACACTGGCTGCGAAAAC
>DASRDJ010000300.1:0-47414 GCA_035652655.1 Terriglobales bacterium | reverse complement strand
GGATGTGCTCGCTCTTAATGACCTGGACGCCTGTGGCCGGGTTGATGCCGTTGTTCGCAAGCATCGCGCCCATACGGGCGAGTTGAGTAGCGTTCACACCGACCGAGCACTGCTTAGTGTAGATGTCCACGGACTCGAAGGGATCAGCATAAATCCGGTCATACTTGGCCAAAAGCATGGAGAGTGCCTTGTTGCCGGTATTGGTGGCAGCTTCTGACTTGTAGACGTCATCGATTAGGACGAGTTTCTCTCCAGCAGCCTTGCTATAAAAATTGAGAATCTTGTTCCATTTCTCTGTCGCGTCCTTGCCGGAGATAAGACTAGTAGTTGCAATGGCGCCGGCATTGACGAAGGGATTTCCGGTGTGAGTGCCCATGTCCACAACTGCCAAGGGAGAGTTGAAGGGACGTCCGGTTGGCTCAGAGCCCACCTTCTCGAAAACCTTGTTCGGCCCTAGCTCCTCCATCGCAAGTGCCAGCGTGAACACCTTGGAAATTGACTGGATGGAGAACGAGTAGTTGACATCTCCCAGCGTCAAAATCTGATTATCTGTGGTTACAATTGCGATGCCGAACAGTTTCGAATCTACCTGGGCCAGATAAGGGATGTAGTCGGCATTCTTTCCGTTCACATCGCCCTTAAATTTGTCATAGGCTTCGCGGACTACCGATTCAACCAGTTCGCGCCTGGGAGCTACCGGACTTCGTGCGGTCTGCGCTGACACCGCGATGGGAGCAAAAATCGCGGCCACAAGTGCCGCGATACACATCTTGTTGATCTGCAGTCGCCGCATAAGTGTTTAGTGCCTCCGATGATCGTACTCATCTTCCAATCATTCGCGATCTGTGCTCAAGCCACCCACCCTTAGCCATGTAATCAAGCGACTGCTCTTGTCGTCAGAATTCAAAGAGCTTCCTCCAGTCGTATTTGAATGAAAACTGAAGGCGATAGTCGTTCACATTGAAGCCATCTCTAAAGTTTACCCGTCGGCCGAACTGGAACTCGCTTCCGATCGTGACGCTCGGAACTGGGTGATACAGCAGGTTGGTGAGGGCATAGTGACCTTGGTGAAAGTCTGATGCTTTCTCTGCGTCAGAATTCTCGATGTTCTCCATCGAATAGCCGATTGAAGAGCTAAAACGTTCGCTCCAGTTATGATCAAGGAACGACACAACTCCCAGTAGAGGCAGCGCCACACCTTTGATTGGAGATACGGGATTGCTGAAGTTGTTCTTAACACCGATGTCGATCGGCGCATCGTTCATGTAGTTCTGGATTCCCGCGCCGTAAACGACCATGAATCTGCCGATAGTGTCTTTTCCGAACTTAAGATTGGAACTGAAGTTCACGCCCCAGCCAAATGCGTCGCCGGTTAGGTCGACATTATCGGTAGTGTTTGTGTCAACCCATGAGATCTTCCGGAATATACCCCCGAACCTTGCATAGCCCCAGCGCCGAATGAAGCGTGCTTCCCAGGAGAAGTCGGGCATGTCAAACTTCGGCTTGACTCCTTGCACTTCAATACGATCCGCGTAGACGCCCCCATCGGCACTGGCGCCAGGCCGTTCCACTGCGAAAGTGAGCCGCGTATTGTCACTGCGGATCGGCATCCAGCGCACCTGTACATTGCGGAAGAAAACCATCCCGGTGGGTCCCCAGTACTCGATCGAGTTCGGGAACACGTCAATGTCCATGAACGGACTCCAGGTCTGCCCCGCTCCGAATTGCCCCAGTTCCCCGTAGGCATGCCGTAAGCGGAAAGTCGTTTGTCCGGCATCGACTCCGGTCCCGAATAACTCGAACTCGAATTGCGTCTTTAGAGTGCCAAGTCCGGTTGGGGTCGAAGTCTTCACGCCGAAACGAGTCTGGCGCACGCCAAAGTAGGCCTTGCCATCCGGTGCAAACTCACCATTAAAAGAAGGCAATTTCGTTGGTCGAATGACGTCGAACCAGTCCGGATTGTTCGTTTTGAAGTCATAACCGGAGTCGAGCATGATGAAACCGTAAAGGTCGATATTGCTCTTCGGTTCATCCTCCTTTTGCGGTTTTGGCGGTTTCTCAGGCGCAGGTGTGCCACTTGATGCGGCAGTGGGAATAGTCAGATCTGCGGATTGCGGAGGCTGCTCGATGGCGCTGATCTGCCCCTTTAGCGCGTTCATCTCCTGCTCCAATTGCAGGAGTTTGTCCTTCAGTTGTTGGACGTCCGACGCTTGGGAAGCCTGGGTCTGTGCTCTCGTCCAAATAGGCAAGACAACCACGATGATTCCTGTTGCACAGACAAATCGCATCCAGTTACACACGCGGGGACGAGTCATAGTGTCTCCATCAATTACGAGCAAGATGCCAAACGGTGGCCTAAGGGAGAACTGTCAGTTTTGTCAGGAAGAGCACGTTCTCTGCTCCGCTAGTATCCGTGGTTCACCCCCATCATGTGGGGCCGTGGCGGATCGTGCTCGCTAAGGTAGAGCTCAGCTACCGGATTGCAAATTCGAATCCGGAGTAGTTACAGGGCCAATTCAGCCTCTGTCGGCAGGGGCTCAGGAGGGCCTGGAAGTGATGGAGAAGCTACGGTGCGCAGGTTTTAATTGGGCTCAAGTCCGTAGCCCCACTTGCATTGGTGCTGCTCTGGACCTGTTCCTCGTCGGAAAACGAAAAGATGACGTCGTTATCATGAAAAATGGCGACAAGTTTACTGGTGAGATTAAGGCGCTCCAGTATGGTGAACTCATATTTAAGTCCAGTTATATGAAGGATGACGTCCATTTTGACTGGAAGGAAGTCAAAACAAATGAAGAGCCAAGATACTTTAATTGTGGGGTTGAGCGACGGGAAACGCGTGACCGGATTCATTAGCAAAAACGATGGTAAGGGTGGCAACAGCAACCAGTTAAAGATTACCGCCGAGGTTGAGTTTAAAAGGATATGGCCGCGGAACGGACAGACGTTGATTGCACGCCTTTCTGATTTGCATTGTCCCCTGAGATCTGCGGACCCAGGAAATCCTTCGTTCGCCTACAGCAATACTTTGGCTGAATGCAAGCCACGGGCCGCGGGTACTTCACTGAGGAACGGTCAAGTTCATCGTGCCCGGTGATCCCAGTGATCGGATCGGCCGCGATCACTGCACTGTTCGGCATGGCATGTTTCTTGTTCACAAGAGAACCCTTCCGATCACGTATGCGATGACCACTGACGATACTGTGGCCACCATCCCTGGAACCATAAAGCTGTGGTTCAAGACATACCTTCCGATCCGCGTTGTGCCTGTTTGATCAAAAGAAATGGCAGCCAACAGTGTGGCGTAGGTGGGAAGGAAGAAATAACCGTTGACGGCTGGAAATACTGCGATCAAGACGGGCGCTCCCAAACCAAGAGCGATGCCCACAGGCATGAGAGTGACGACGGTCGACGCCTGGCTCGCAAGCAAGATCGAAAGAGCGAAAAGTCCCACAGCAAACACCCAGGGGTGCTGCTGAACCACGCCAGAAATACTGTGGATGATGAGCTGCCGGTTGGCTTCAAAAAATGATGAGCCGAGCCAGCCAAGGCCGGCGATTGAAATGAGAGCAACAATACCAGCGTTCATGATGCTGCCTTTGACGGTTTTTGTGGGAGAGGCCCGAAAAAGCAGCATGTTGGTACCTGCTGCCGCGAGCATGACCATCATGATCGCGGGAGCCATCTCCACTTGTTCGACACTTTCCTGTCCTCCCGTCGAAAGCGAGTAGTTCGGTCGCAGCGAGGGGTACAAACCAATAGCTACGACCAGTGCAGATGCCAGCAAGAATACGATCACGGAACCTCTTGCACGCATCAGGTCTGTGCCCTCCAACACTGTGCTTGTTGCTGGCGCTTCAATCACGCCTTTGGCAAGCCGATCTTTATAGATAGGGTCGTCTTTGAGTTCTGGGCCCTTCCACATGACCGCTAGTGCGCCGAGCAAACTGCCTAAGAATGTCGCAGGGATACAAATCAACAGGATATTCCGTAGGGTAATCCCAGCCGGAGTTACCAACCCCAGCAAGGCAACAGTCGCAGCAGAGATGGGCGAAGCGGTAATGGCTTGCTGGGAAGCAATCGTTGCGATGGACAACGGTCGCTCGGGCCGCACGCCGGCTTTGCGCGACACCTCTGCGATGACTGGTAACAATGCGTAGATGATATGACCAGTGCCCGCCGCCAAGGTGAAAGTGTAGGCAATGATAGGAGCGATCAGAGTGATGCCGGCTGGCCAAATGCGTAGTGCCCGGTCGGCGATCACGATGAGGTAGTCGAGTCCGCCTGCGGCTTGCATGGTAGCGGCCGCTGTGATGACTGCGAGAATCATGCCTAGAACAGTGCGCGGAGGCATCCCAGGCGGGAGACCAAAGACGAATACCAGAACGACCAGCCCGATCCCCGCGACCGTGCCGAGAGCAATTCCACCCAGACGAGCACCAACAAAGATGCAAACGAGTACAACCAGGAGCTCGAGCCAGATCATAAGGGCTTTCCTTCTATTGCCCCCCGGCCCCGGTCATCACTCTTGGATCAAGCACGGTGCTGATCTGTTCCTCTGACAGTAACTTTTTCTCGCGCACCAATTCGACAATACCCTTGCCCGTTTTCATGGCCTCGGCCGCCAGTTGGGTGGCAACGTCATAGCCCAGCAAAGGATTGAGCGCGGTGACCACCCCGATACTGTGCTCCACGTATCTGCGACAAGTGTCCTGATTTGCGGTAATGCCGTCGACGCAATGCTGTCGTAGCGTGTCGGCTGCATTCATGAACATTGTCTGCGACTCAAGAATGCAATAGGCGATGATGGGCTCCATGACGTTGAGTTGCAGTTGACCAGCCTCAGCCGCCAAAGTCACCGCTAGGTCGTTCGCAATGACTTTGAAGCAGACCTGATTCACAACTTCTGGAATCACCGGATTCACTTTGCCAGGCATGATGCTTGATCCGGGTTGCATGGCGGGCAAATTAATCTCGTTCAGGCCTGCGCGAGGCCCCGAAGAGAGCAGTCGCAAGTCGTTACAGATCTTCGATAGCTTGATCGCAAGGCTCTTCAAGACGGAAGAGAACAGAACGAAGGGTTGGGTATCCTGCGTGGCCTCGACCAGACTTACCGCCAGGCTGATTGGTTTACCCGTTATCTTCGCTAGGTGATCGACGCACCGTTCCGCGTACCCTGCGGGAGCGTTTAGGCCGGTTCCAATCGCGGTGCCACCCATATTGACTTCGTAGAGCACCGCTTCCACTCGCGCCAGCGCCTGAACCTCGTTGTCGAGACTCTCGCCAAATGCCAGAAACTCCTGGCCGAGTGTCATGGGAACGGCGTCCTGCAATTGGGTCCGACCCATCTTGATGACGTTGCGAAAGTCATTGCCCTTAGCGCGGAACGCCGCGACCAATCTTCGCAGCTGCGTGATCAGTTTCGTATTGAGTAGGAAGATGGAAACGTGGAGAGCCGTCGGATACGCATCGTTGGTGGATTGCGAACAGTTAACGTGATTATGGGGGTCACAGTGTTGATATTGTCCCTTGCTAAAACCCATGAACTCCAGTGCACGATTGGCGATCACCTCATTTGCCGCCATGTTGGTGGAAGTGCCGGCCCCACCCTGGATCAGGTCGACTTGAAACTGTTCATGCAGCCTTCCATCGATAATTTCCTGGCAAGCGCCTTCAATGCCGTGAAGGATTGCTTCGCTGAACTGCTTACATTCATAGTTTGCACGCGCCGCCGCCAGTTTCACCATGGCCAATGCCCGAATCAGATCTGGATACTGAGAGATCGGCACTCCAGAGATGTGAAAATTTTCCAGAGCTCGGGCGGTTTGCACGCCGTAGTAAGCGTCGTCGGGAATTGCTTTGTCCCCAAGTAAATCGTGCTCGATCCGCATATACACCTCCGCCCGTCCGCTATCAGGCGCAAAAATCTCGC
Organism: Terriglobales bacterium; assembly: GCA_035652655.1. Lineage (GTDB taxonomy): Bacteria > Acidobacteriota > Terriglobia > Terriglobales > Acidobacteriaceae > Gp1-AA133. The sequence continues at coordinate 41,485 of DASRDJ010000300.1, read as the reverse complement.
TTCATGAACCGTAGTGGAGGCGTCATGGATATCAAACTGTCAGAAGTGGCAGTGGCTGATTTCCAATTTGACTCTTAACGTGCAGGGAAGCAACTTAAGAGGGAGATACCCATGAATCAGGAGCGAACGGGTACAACCTTGCGGTCTGTGCTGGTGATTGTCTGCACTGTTGTCCTCGCAACCGGCGACACCCTGGCATACGTGTCTTCATCCTGGCAGGAGTCCACTCCCGCACAGAGCCAGACTCCTAAGATCCCACCCGACCAGCTGGATTCTCTTGTCGCTCCCATTGCTCTCTATCCAGACCCCTTGCTGGCTCAGGCTCTGGCCGCATCTACCTATCCCCTTGAAATTATCCAACTCCAACAGTGGCTTGAGAAGAACAAGAACCTCAAGGACAAAGCGCTGGCAGACGCCGTGGCAAAACAGTCGTGGGATCCCAGTGTGCAGGCAATGGCGGCACTGCCCGATGTGGTCAAGCGACTGGCAGACGATATTCGGTGGACCACCGATTTGGGAAACGCGTTCCTGGCGCAGCAAAGCGATGTCATGGATGCCGTGCAGCGCATGCGCAAGAAGGCTCAGGATAAGGGCAATCTGAAATCCACCGAGCAGCAGAAAGTGGAAACCAAGGTCATCGAAAGCAAGAGCATAATCGTGGTCGAGCAAGCCAACCCGCAAGTAGTTTATGTGCCCTCGTACGATCCCGTCGTCGTTTACGGTCCACCGATCTACCCTTACCCACCGATTTACTATCCGCCATATGGCTATTACGCGGCGGGCATGGCGCTCTCCTTCGGCGTTGGTGTGATGATGGGAGCGTTTTGGAGCGGCGGTTGGGGCTGGGGCTGCGGATGGGGCGGCCACAACGACATCACTATCAACAGGAATAACAATTTCAATCGCAACAGCAATATTAATGGCGGGAATCGCAACAACATCAACGGTGGAAACCGCCCTTCGAATCAGCCAGCTCGCGGCTCCGGCAACCGGGCCTCGACTCAACCGGCGCGAGGCGGTGGTGGGGGTGATCGATGGCAACACAACCCGGAACATCGGGGCGGGGCCCCGTATAAAGACCGAGCGACCGCGGACAGGTTTGGGGGCACGACTCGCGGTGATTCCCTGGGCAACCGCCAATCGAGTGCGCGGCAACAGCTTGGTCGCCAAGGCGGCAACCTGTCTAGCAGTCGCGGCGAAGGAGCTGGCATAGGCAATCGCGGCGGCGGTGCTGGTGTTGGCAACAGGGCGAGCGGAGGCGGAGCGGATCGCATAGGCAGTCGAGATCTTTCGCGCAGCGGTGGTGGAAACCGGGATGCCTTTGGCGGAGGTTCCCGCGGATACAGCGGATCCAGCGCTCGCGGCAGCAGTAGCCGTGGCAGTTCCAGTATGGGATCTCGCGGCGGGGGCTTCAGTCGCGGTGGTGGTGGCGGAGGTGGCGGACGGCGAAGATAGCAAGGGGGACTGCGGAAATAGAACTCCGAGGAGCTTCGAATGAAATCAAGACGTGGGAATGGAAATCTATTCCGTCCTCTATGGATCATCGGTGCGATGGCGTCTATCTGTCTGTGGGCGTCAGTAGCACCTGGACAGGAGCCGACGGTGACGACAACTCGGGCTGCGACTCCTGCATCGAGTATCAGAAGTTTTGACACACCGCAGCAGGCCGCCGATGTGCTAATCGATGCGGCTGAAAAATTCAATGTGGTGGCCCTCGGGCAGATTTTTGGTCCGGGTGGCGAGGACATTGTATTCAGCGGAGAATATGCCCAGGATCGGCAGCACGCTGCCAATTTCGTCGCCGAGGCCCGTGAGAAGAAAAGCGTTTCTGTGGATCCTAAAAGCAGCGCTCGAGCATTCCTCCTCGTAGGAAACGAGGACTGGCCATTTCCCGTGCCGATTGTGAAGAGGGCCGGTAAGTGGTCATTTGACGCCAAGGAGGGTCGCCAGGAACTCCTCTATCGCCGTATCGGAGCCAATGAATTGGATGCCATCGCAATATGCCATGGTTACGTGGAAGCACAGCACGAATATGCCCTTCAGCCCCAAGAGGGCTACGACGTGAACCAGTACGCTCAGCGGATCATTAGCACCCCCGGCAAGCAGGATGGTTTGGCTTGGCAAAACGCCGATGGCACGTGGGGTGGGCCGATCGGTGAGAAGATTGCCCAGGCGATCGAACAGGGCTACTCCAGCCGTGCGGAGCCGTACCACGGCTATTTTTTCAAGATTCTCAAGGGGCAAGGAGCAGCTGCGCCTCTCGGTGCGATGGACTTTGTCGTGAAGGGTGTAATGATTGGCGGCTTCGCACTGGTAGCAGCGCCTGCTGAATACGGTGTCACAGGCCTGAGGACATTCCTTGTCAGCCATGACGGCGTTGTCTACGAGAAAGACCTTGGCCCGAAAACACTCGAGGAGTTCGAGAAAATGGAGCGTTTCAATCCGGACACGTCCTGGACTCCAGTCCCGGAACAGGCAGATTAGGGACTGTTGACGGTCACGTTCTATCGCACTGCCCAATTAGGAGTTTCTACTTCCTAGCTGTCACGGTGATCTCTATTTGGCCTGGTCCCACCAGTTTAGCGACAACACCGTTGTCCGGGTCGGCCGTGGGTCTTTGTAGTATGCCTTGTAGACGGCGTTCATTTTCTCGAAGGTCGCCGTATCGGTAAGATACACTTGCACGCTCACGACGTCTTCAGACGACATTGCAGCTGCCTTCAGTACGGCGCCAATGTTGTCCACAGCCTGTTTCACTTCTTGTTCGAAGTCTCCGGCAACCCTCCCTCAGCGTTCTCTCCGCCCATACTCGATACGTAGAGTGTGTCGCTCACGAGGAGTGCATGACTCCAAGAAGCACTGGGCTCGGCTCCCGGTGGTCGGACAACCTTCTTTTCTGAACCGACGGTCAAAGCGGCGCATAGCCGGCACGAGCGCAACAGCAGCAATCAGCCTTGACATTGGGTCACCCTTGCGACTGCAAAAAGCAACAGTCCACACTGTAATCGCGAATCTGCTGGTCTAGCCGAGAAGCTGGATGGCAAAAGCGTCTATCTAACACGGCTTGGTCGTGGCATGGCGGTTATGCGAAGAACTGGGAGGCTGCCTGCTGGTAGTTTTCACAGTGGCGCTGTATCGCATCCGAGTCGATTATCTCGCGTAGTAATGCGCGGGGTTGTTGTTTTATCCCTTTCTCGGTACCCGTAATGTTGCGGGTGAGAACCCGGTCAGGATCACATTGTTGATCTGAGCCGATCTCAGGCAAGGTCGAACAAGACAGTGAGTTGTTTTAGAAAAGGACGAACAGACGGACATTTCCGTCTGAAATTCAAGAACACAGAAAAGAGAGAGGCAGCTATGCACCGGAAAACTATTGTAAGTCTGCTGGCATTGTTCTTCCTGGCATCCGTATCGGCTTTTGGCGGCGACAAAGCCGAAGTTAAAGGGATGATCACTGCCCGGACCGGAGAGACGTTGATAGTGCAGACCGCAGATGGAAACGTTACCGTGGTCCTCACCGATGATACGACGACGAAAGATGACAAGGGGCTTTTCGGCTTGGACAAGCAGCATATGTCCAACGCAGTGCTAATCCCCGGACTCAAGGTGGACGTTGACGGAACGCCCGCCGAGCAGGGTCGGGTTGTAGCAAAAACCATCACCGTCGATGGCGACGACCTGGAATCGGCCGAGATGATCCAGGCCGGTTTGCATCCCACCGCCGAGCAAGTCGCGGCCAACGTGCAGGCAATCGAGACCAACCGTGGAGATATCGCTGCGAACAAGGTACAGCTTGCTGCTCACAAGGAAAATATCGAAACCAACCAGCAGAATATTGCGGCGAACCGAGAGAACATTTCACAGAACTTGGGCAAAATCGAAGAGAACACGAAACGCTTCAGCGCGTTGAGTGAATATGACGTGAAGGGCGAATCCACCGTGAAATTCAATGTCGGGAGCGCCAAAATTTCGGGGGCGGACGAGGAAGAACTCAAAAAGCTCGCCGAAACTGCTAAGGGCCTCACTGGATACATCGTCGAAGTAACGGGCTATGCTGACTCGACCGGTAGCGCTGCGATCAATACGAAACTGAGTGAGGACCGCGCTAAAGCGGTGATCACTTGCTTGATGCAGCAGGGCGGCGTTCCGATCCGGCATATCGTGGCGCCGGGCGCGATGGGTGAATACGGAGCAGCGGCACCGAACGAGACGAAAGCCGGACGGGCGGAGAACCGTCGGGTCGAGGTTAAAGTTCTCGTCAACAAGGGAATCGCGGGCAACTAGAGCACTCTCGCGGCTGTGAAATGTCCCGTGCTTACGTGCTGCCTTTCCGCGGGGCAGCGCGTGGGTCACGGGCTACGCATTTTTTTTAGGGCTTGTCCGGAGTGGCCAACCCTTCCATCCAGGCCACCCCGAAATTACTCGCCGAAGTGCGCCCGCGTACCACCTCGTCATCTTCCGATTGCTGACAGAATTGACAGTTTTAACTCCCAGAGGTGTCTGCGACTCTCCAGGTCGAAGAGAAATCAACTTCCTATTCCTCAAACGATGACTGGCCGGCGGCAATAACTGTACGGAGCATGCGAATTACTAAAGCGACCTCCTGAAGGGAGAAATACCAATGGACAAGTTACTCAAAGTGATCAACAGCCCAGCTAGCGGGTGTGGAAGCTGCCATACGACAGGCTGTGGGACGTGTACAACCGAAGCGCCCAAGAGCGAAGCTCGAACGACCTTCAGCCGCAGAGATTTAGGCCGGGGAATTCTAGCCGCGTCTGTTAGCACACTGCTTGTCGGCTGCTCGGACAAAGCATCCACCGAAAAGGCAGCCGAGGCGGCTCCCGCTGCTCCCGCTCTGTCGCCAGATCTTGCCGTTGTCCAGCAGTCGAAGGGCCCGATCATGACAACGCTCGAAGAGTTCTACAAGATGGGTCCTGGCCCATCGAGCTCGCATACGATGGGCCCGATGAGAATCACATACGACTTTTTCCAGAGAGTCACCAAGCTTCCGGAGGATCAGCTCAAGCGGGCCACCGCGCTCAAGGTCCATTTGTTTGGCAGTTTGAGCGCGACCGGCAAAGGTCACGGAACGGACAGGGCATCCCTCGCAGGCCTCCTGGGGAAAGCTCCTGCGACGTGCCCTCCAGAGTTCCTCGATGGACTAGCTAACAATCCTGACGAAGTGCACAAAGTTACAATCGGGCCTACGACCCTGAACCTGACGTTGAAGGACATCATCTTTGACGCTCCGAAGGGCGAGTTCCATCACCCAAACACGATGACGGCGAAGCTGCTCGCCGGTAACGAAACGCTCTATGAATTGGAATATTACTCGGTGGGCGGCGGGTTCATCGAGTGGAAGGGCTACAAACCACCCGACAAAGGACAGCCCAAGTACGTCTTCGAGCATGCCCGCGATCTGAAGAAGTATCTCATTGACGACAAAATTCCGCTGCCACAACTGCTGCTGGCCAACGAAATGGCCATTTCAGGAAAGAGCGAGAAAGACATCTGGGAATTTATCGACCAGGTGACCGAGGTCATGGTGCGTGGCGTTGACACTGGGTTGAGCGTGGAGAGTGTTCTCCCAGGACCAATTAAGCTGCATAGCAAGGCTGCTGCAATGCAACGCAATCTGAAAAACACCGCTAAGGGGGAGGCGGGAAGAGCGGTCACTCGGGTGGCGTCGTACGGCTTTGCGATGGGTGAGGAGAACGCGCGCGGCCATATCATCGTGACTGCCCCTACTGCGGGTTCGGCGGGAATCATCCCCGCGGTCGTCAAGTCCCTCCGCGACCTCAAGACACCGCAGGAAAAGATTCGGGAAGGGTTTCTGGCAGCAGCCGCGATTGGGTACCTCTGCAAGCACAACGCAACTCTGTCCGGCGCTGAAGGTGGGTGCCAGGCCGAGGTCGGCGTTGGATCTTCGATGGGAGCTGCAATGATAGCGCAGGCTTTGGGTGCCGGTCCAAAGGTGGTTTCCAATGCTGCCGAGTCGGCTCTTGAACATCACCTCGGCATGACCTGCGACCCGGTCGCCGGCTACGTTCAAGTTCCGTGCATTGAGCGTTGCGCTTACGGCGCAGTCAAGGCTTGGACGGCGTACTGCATCGCAAGCGAAGAGATCCCTGAGGAGCGTCGCGTCGATCTGGACACGACTATTGACGCGATGAGCCTGACTGCAAAGGAAATGAATACGAAATACAAGGAGACTTCAGAAGGCGGACTAGCTGTATCCGTTGTGCTTTGCTAAGGAGCCGCGTTCAGAATGCAGGAGAGGTATTACCAAGGAAATCGATGCGTGTGTAAACGAATACTCATTTGTAGGTGCAGTCCGTATCCGATCAGGAGGGTTCATGTGTCGTGCCCTACGTGTATTTGCATACTTGGTAGTTGTAATTCTGTGCGTATGCTCCGCTGTGGGGCAGAACCCGCCAACGGTGTCTGCCCAACAGATTTGGAGCGATCTGGCGGCCGGCAATCACCGCTTCGTCGTGGGTACGACTGCGTCGCGGGACCTCCTTGCTCAGCGAAAAGAACTCGCCAAGTCTCAACACCCCCGAGTCACGGTGTTGAGTTGCTCCGACAGTCGCGTGCCTCCGGAACTAGTCTTTGACACGGGGCTGGGCGACTTGTTTGTGGTGCGCTCCGCCGGTGAGGATGATGATCCTTTATCGATTGGCAGCATTGAGTATGCAGTCGAGCACTTGGGCTCAAGCGTGATCGTCGTAATGGGGCATCAAAGCTGTGGTGCGGTCACGGCAGCCTGTTCCGGCGAAAAGTCGGAGTCGATAAATCTCGACGCCGTCGTAGCCCCCATCGCTCCTTCGTGTACCAAGATGGATCCGAAGAAGCCCGAGACCCTTGACTTAGCTGTTCGCGACCACATCCACCGTGTTTCGGAGGAATTGCTGGCGAAGAGCAAAATGCTGAAAGAGGCCGTCGATAAGGGTAAGCTCACGGTCATCGAAGCCTATTATTCACTAGACACCGGTGAAGTGACAAAGCTTCATTGATCGAAATCGCCATGCACATCCCACCTGGTCATTCCTGTCTGCTTGTTGACCGAGCCGAAAGCGAATCTGACCGGTCTCATTCCCCATTAAGCCGAGTGATCTGTAATTTTTGTCAGTGTTCTACGTATAGTTTCTTAGTTTACGTTTCCAATGACTGTCGGTGATGTTCGCTGCGCCGGCCGAGGCTTAGGCGCGCATCCCTGTCGTCTAGGTCCGCGGCACTGGCGTCACGGAAACGGGCTGTTCCGATGAATAAGCAGTTTGGGATTTGCGCAGTGGCTTTCCTTGCTGGAAGCTTACTTAACGCGCAGGACGTGTCTCAAGGTCCTCCTGAAGATCCAAAGGTTGTCGTGGCTAACCGATCCGGACAGTTCGCCGAACTCCTGCGACGAGCCGAGGCGGGCGATGAACATGCGCAGTACAGCGTGGCGAACGCTTACAGTACCGGGACTGGCGTGCTCCAAGACGACGCGGAAGCCATACGGTGGTGTTTGCAAGCAGCGCAGAAAGGACTGGCTGCGGCGCAGAATCGTATGGGATATCTATACGAGAACGGATTGGGAGTGCCTCAGGACTTTCGTGAAGCTGTGCGTTATTTCAGCAGCGCGGCAGAGCAGAAGCTTGCAGTAGCGCAACACAATCTCGGCCATATGTATCAATATGGTCAGGGTGTGCCACGTGATTACACTCGCGCGGCGAACCTGTACGGCCAAGCCGCAGCACAAGGTCTGGGCGCAGCTCAGAACGAACTGGGGGAGGCATATGCGCGCGGTACCGGCGTCCCAAAGAGTGAGGCTTCGGCTTTTAGACTATTCCTCCTTGCAGCTGAACAGGAAGAGGCGTCTGCACAGCAGAATCTCGGAGTGATGTATCTGGAGGGTAGAGGCACGGCGCGGAACTATCCTGAGGCATTGAGATGGTTCAGCGAAGCTGCAAGTCGAGGACTCGTTGACGCGTATCGAAGCTTGGGGCACATGTATGAGTACGGAAAAGGTGTAGACCGAGATGCGGTGAAAGCGGTGGCATGGTATCGCAAGGCGGCGGAACTTGGTCTTGTAACGGCGCAACTCGAATTGGGCGATTTGTACAGGATTGGGGAAGGCGTGCAGCAGGACGATTTCGAGGCTGCAAAGTGGTTCCGGCGAGCAGCTGAACAGGGGAATCCAATCGGAGAAAACACGATCGGCTATATGTATTGTCGCGGGGAAGGAGTCAGCCGCGATTATCGACAAGGAGCAGAATGGCTCCAGAAAGCAGCAGATCAGAACGATGCATTGGCGCAGTCGAATCTGGGTGTTCTCTATCAGAATGGATTAGGCGTTCCCTTGAGTTACCCAGAGGCCTATAAGTGGTTCACGTTAGCTGCAAACGGCAGGGCTACCAGCAGGCGTGCCCTGCAGGCGCTCACGGAAATCATGACAAAAGCGCAACTGCGCGAGGGCCAGGCCAGGGTCTCAGATTGGCTGTCACACCACGGCAACCTCGAGCTCGCAGGCGAGAACGCTCAGGCGACGGAGCTGGATAGCTATGCAGCCTCACAACCATAGCTCGGCGACCGAATGTCTAACCGACAGTTCGCTCCGCTCAGCTGCCGACAAGGGGCTGAAGAAACTGGTAGAAGGCAACCAGAGGTTTAAGCGCGGGGAGGCTCGTTTTTCCACTGTATGCAAGGAAACACTTGCCGATCTGGCCAAAGGCCAGCAACCTTTCGCGACCATCCTGGGCTGCAGTGACTCGCGGGTTCCTCCCGAACTGATCTTCGACGCCAACTTTGGAGAACTGTTCATCGTACGCGTTGCCGGGAACGTGATCTCGCCCGAAGTGATGGGTAGTCTCCAGTATGCGGGAGCGCATCTGCGCACGCCCCTTTTTGTTGTTCTCGGTCACGAAGGGTGCGGCGCGGTAAAGGCGGCGTTAGAACACAAGTTGGCTCGACGTGGACATCTATCGCGCATTCAAAACCTGGTCGACTGCATCGTGCCAGGACTCAAAGAGATCGACTCGCAAGGCTCTGAACAGCAACAACTGAGCATGGCCGTAGAAGCCAATGTCCGCTGGTCCATGCACCAGATTCTGGAGACCGCCGAAGGACAGAACGCAATCAAGGCTGGCGCGAAGCTGGTCGGAGCCATCTACGAAATCACGTCGGGGCACGTGCGCTTACTTACTTGAGCCATGTTTCGGTGCGGACACCCCACCTTTCTTCAAGTGGGATTGCATCTTTTGGCGCATCCGGCGCTCCTCGCAAATATGAGGCGCCGCCGTAGGCACGGAAGTTTGCCATGTGTGGCGAAAATTGAGGAGCGTGCAGCATATGAACCTAATGAACTTCCCACTTCTGGTGCTGGCTTTTACTTTTGTGCTGCTGTTTCTTGCTGCTTACGTCGGCGACCTCCTCCGTAACAAAGTACTACCTTTGCGAGAAGACGGGCGAGAAGACTTCAGCGTTGTGTTGGGCGCGACGCTCACCTTGCTGGCACTCTTGATCGGCTTCAGCTTCTCGATGGCTGTTAGCCGCTACGATCAACGCAAGAATTATGAAGAAGCCGAGGCCAACGCGATTGGCACCGAGTACGTGCGGGCGGACCTTCTTCCCGCTGCGGACGCGGCGAGAGTGCAAGACCTGCTGAAAAAGTATGTCGATAAGCGAGTCTTGTTCTACACGATCCGCAACCAGCAACGGCTTGAGAAGATCGAAGCTGATACGGCTGAAATACAGAAGGAGCTGTGGTCCGCAGTGCTGCCGGGAGCAGCGGCTCAGCCGACACCTCCACTGGCCCTCGTGGTTTCCGGTATGAATGATGTATTGAATTCGCAGGGTTACACCCAGGCCGCGTGGTGGAACCGCATTCCAATTGCGGCGTGGGGGTTGATGGCGGCCATCGCCATCTGCTGTAACTTGCTGATTGGCTATGGCGCCCATCAGACCAATCGGCGCATATTTCTGATCGTACCGATTGCAGTGGCCATCGCATTTTTCTTGATTTCTGACATTGATAGCCCGCGGGGAGGCTTAATTCTTGTAGCTCCCCAGAATTTGCTGAGCCTCTCGCAGTCCCTGCGCTCGCAAATAGGTTGAGCGAAAGCGCGACGGCGCTGCCGGTGCTGTCCTCCAATAGCTCGCTGAGGGTGTGGCGTGTTTTCCCATGGTCATACACAGCAAAGGAGCCTGAGAGTGTTCAGTCTCTATAGTTCAAAAGGGCCATATCTCCAAACCAGAATAGCAACTGGTCCTGCAAACCCGGACCGTCCGGGGCCACGGGGCTTGCCCCTTCCATTATTTCCGCGAGTGACCTTGTGGATCGACCTACCGAACTTTGTTTACGCGAGTTGCTTCTTGAGCCGATCGCTCGCGTCTTACGACTAGCCCGGGATTTTGTTTATCCCAAGTTCAAATGACGCTTGTTGTGTTCACTCGGAAACCTGCCTGCCAAGAAGCTAAATAGCTTTTTCACGAGAGTTGTCAATGGTCGGCGTATGTCGCCATAGCACTGGTTGGCGCCGACATTGTCAGAGACGCCAGTTATCAACAGTTAAGCTCTTTCTAGGGCTGCCTCTGCAAGAACTCCCAGTTCTGCTTCCCATACTGGCCCCGTAGCATGAGTGTTCGCCCGAATGGAGGTAGGCACAGTGTGACGTCACTGTCGGCAACAAGGCGGCCGACGCGGAGAATCGATCTCCGGGTTGCGTGACTACCATCGCTACAGGAGTGAACGATGAAATCCCGATTAGTTGTTGTGGCTGCATGCATGCTTGCTGTCATGCCGCATTTCGCCGTTGCCCAAAAAATCCGGGCAACCCCAGTGAGTGCAGCGGCGGAGCCGCCCGTTTTGCCAGCGCACGCATTCGCTAAAACAAGCCAGTCCGATCAGGTCATCGCAGGTCTGTTTACATTCCAGCCAGCCATCCCCTTTGGGCCAGCCGATCTGCTCAAAGGATACGAAGACGAAATGAACTTCTTGGCTCAGAGCCTGTCCGCTGAACTGGTTCGCATCGCACAAGCGAACCGAACCAACCAGATTACGCGCGCCGAGGCGGAATATTTGATTCAACAGAGATATCAGGTCGCGATGATGCAGCATGAAGTGCTCGCCGCCTTGCACGACAGTGTCCAACACGATCTCGACCAGGCAGCGAAACGGCTCGGTAGTACTAGCCAGTCGGACACCGCAGTTGTGGTGCAGCCAGGGCTACCCGGGCAGATTCGTACTCAATGATGTGGCACTGTCGGCTTTCTCTTTTCAAAACAGTTTCGCGACGATATCGACGAAGAGGATTTTTACGATAGTCATGCCGGGAAAAATCATTGCATAGCCGAGATCGGGTCTGTCCGTCGGTGCCAGCCTGTTAGAAAAGCCGAGAATTGCTGGATTCCCACAAACACCAGAAACAATGCCCGCGACCTCATCGAACGGCATGTGATAGACAAACAGGCCAAGGACCACGACCGGGAGGACGAGTGCAGTCAGGACGACCGCGCCAAGTCCCAGCATTTGGAAACCGGTTTGCGAGATCGTCACCGCAAACTTCGGTCCAGAAGACATTCCGATCTGTGCGAGGAAGAGGGTTAACCCAAAGTTTCTGAGAACCAGGTTGGCGGAAAGCGGAATGGTCCAGTTTATTCTGCCCGTGCGGCGGACATTTCCAAGTATCAGTGCCACGATCAGAACACCCGCCAAACCCACAACCAGCTTTCCTATGATTGGCAGTGGTACCTGCACAGCACCGATCAAAAAGCCGAGTGCCATACCAAGGCCGATGGAAATGTAGCTAAACTCGGCCGTGCCCTTGATCGAATCGCCGAAAAATTTACGCATTGCCGCGAAGCGCTCGCGATCGGCCAATAACCCCACACGGTCGCCGAACTCGAGAATCAGGTTAGGCTGCGCCATAAGCTCTGTATCCCCTCTACGAATGTGGAGGATGACCGAACCATTCTTTCCCGGCAGTTCCAGGTCGCTTAGTGCTCTGCCAACGACCGCAGGACGAGATGCAAAGACACGCAGATAATCCAAGTGCTCGCGATCACGGACCAGGAGGCCCGGTGATTCCTCGCCCAGACTCTTACCAGCTTGACTGAGGGCTTCTTTGCTCGCACCGACGGCGAGCAAGACATCATTCTCGGCGAGCACAGCGGTAGAGGAAGCGGGTTCATTCCGGCCCGCCGTGCGCCTTGCCACAATCTGAACGCCTGTCGGCAATGTAGTCATTACCTCGGCGAGCGTCTTCCCAGTTAGCTCCCCTTTGCACACCAGAATTTCGAGCATTTCCAGCCCAGTACCGGCCGATGCTTCCATCTTCGGTTTCAAGATCATAAAAGCCAGGTACAGAAACAGGATGGGGCCGGCTACGCCAATTGGATACGAAACCGAGTAGCCTACCGCAGGATCGTTGTTGCGAAGGGCTTCGATCGCAGCCTGAAGCGCCGGCGTGCTCGTTCCTGCTCCTGCAAATAGCCCTAAAGCATTTCCCACGCTGACACCGATCGTTTTCATCAACAGAAGGCTGACAGCGCCCGCGAACAGAACACCGCTTAACCCGATTAAGTTCGCGCGGCGGCCGTTACGACTGGTTAGGCCGCTGAAGAACTGCTTCCCGTACTGGACGCCCACCGTATAAAGGAAGAGCGCTAGCCCCAGGGTTCCCACCATGGCCGCCGGCACGGACTTTGGCGCGAACCAACCCATGGCGAGTGCAACGAAGAGAACTGCGCCTACTCCGAGAGAAAAACCCTTAATGTTAATCTCGCCTACGAGATAGCCGACCGCGATGGTAAGAAAAAGCGCCATCATCGGCTGCTGCTCGAGAAAGGTCTTGATGAATTCCACGGCGGTTCCTTCTGTCGCGAGTTCAATACACGGTCAATCCGCGATTGCGAAACTGCCCGCGGACACGTTCAGTAAGTTCGACGCCGGGCGGGGCGATATTTGCCAACGCGTACTCAAGACCGAGCTTGCGCCACTTGTCTTGGCCCATTTGATGGAATCGAAGAATCTCCACTCGTTGAACGGACTCAAGACCACCGCAGAAATCGGCTACTCGTTCGACGTTATCGTGGTCATCCGTAAAGCCCGGCACCAGGACAAAGCGTATCCACATGGGTCGCTTCAGAGTTGCCAGTCGCCGTGCAAAGTCGAGCGTGGGTTGTAGGGGCTGGTTCGTGACCTTTTTGAACGTATCCGGATCGCCGGACTTGACGTCGAGAAGATGAAGATCAATGTCCATCAATTCCTCATCGCTAAAGCGATCACCGAGGCGACCCGAGGTATCGAGGCAGGTATGCAGTCCGAGCTGCTTACAATGGCGAAAAATACGGGTCACGAATTCCCGCTGTAACTGGGGCTCGCCGCCGGAGAGCGTAATGCCTCCGTTACTGATTTTGAGAACTTGCACATAGTTGCCAATTTGCCGCATCGCGCGGGAAACGGACACGGGGTGGCCGTTGTATTTGTGCCAGGTATCCGGATTGTGGCAGTACAGGCAGCGCAGAGGACAGCCCGTCAGAAAGCCCACAAAGCGTAATCCCGGGCCATCCACCGTGCTTCCCACTTCCCACGAGTGCACGTATCCGGTTACATCGTCCTCCTCCTGCACCTCCTCGATGTCTCCCGGATGCACCGCGAAGTAATCGCGCGCGGCCTTGCTCTCCGCTGCCCCCTTGCGAGTGACGTGAAGATCGTAGCGGCTGCCGATGACTGGCTGGCTCATACAATTTCTCCTACATGGTGCCGTGGAACGTGCGATTGATCACGTCAAGTTGTTGTTCTTTGGAAAGCTTGACGAAGTTGACCGCGTATCCCGATACCCGAACCGTGAGTTGCGGATAATTCTCGGGGTGCTTCATCGCGTCCTGAAGCATCTCCCGGTTCAACACGTTGATGTTGACGTGGAAGCCACCGCTCGAAAAATATGCGTCGAGCACGCCGGTACCGCGGGCGATGCGATCACTTTCGCTGCCCAGTGCGCTGGGCACAACCGACAAAGTAAGCGAGATACCATCTTCCGCGTCCTCGTACGGAATCTTGGCGACCGACATCAGGGCGGCGAGCGCGCCATGTGTGTCCCGTCCGTTCGACGGATTGGCCCCAGGTGCGAAGGCTGCGCCCTTCTTGCGACCATCAGGGGTGTTCCCCGTTGCCTTGCCATAAACCACATTGGAAGTGATGGTGAGTACCGATTGAGTGTGGACGGCACTGCGGTAGCTGGGGTACTTGCGGATTTTCGTCATCATCATCGAGACGAGCATGCGAGCGATGTCGTCCACACGGTCGTCATTGTTGCCAAAGGAGGGAAATTCTCCCTCAGTCTCAAAGTCAACCATAATTCCACGCTCGTCGCGCACCGGCTTTACTCTCGCGTACTTGATCGCAGAAAGGCTGTCGGCCGCATGGGAGAGGCCAGCGATCCCACAAGCAAGCGTGCGCAGTACATCGCGGTCGTGCAGCGCCATCTCAATTGCTTCATAGCAATACTTGTCATGCATGTAGTGGATGACGTTAAGCGCATTTACATAGGTCTTGGCTAGCCAATCCAGAGTCTTCTCGAGACGATCCATTACTTCGTCGTAGTCCAACACATCAGCGGTGATTGGCTGAAGCTTAGGCGCCACCTGCTTACCGCTCACCTCGTCGCGTCCGCCGTTCAGTGCGTATAAGAGCACCTTGGGTAAGTTCACGCGAGCTCCGAAGAATTGCATCTGTTTGCCAACCCGCATCGCTGAAACGCAGCAAGCGATGGCGCAGTCGTCACCCCATTTGGGCCGCATCAGGTCGTCGGATTCGTACTGGATAGAACTCGTATCAATCGAGGTCTTCACTGCAAAGCGTTTAAAGCCATCGGGAAGCCGCGGGGACCAAAGTACTGTCAAGTTGGGTTCGGGAGCGGGTCCGAGGTTATACAGGGTGTGCAGCATACGGAACGAGGTCTTGGTGACCAGCGTCCGTCCGTCCTCGCCGATCCCACCCAACGACTCTGTGACCCATACAGGATCTCCAGAAAAGAGTTGGTTATATTCGGGGGCACGCAGAAAGCGCACAATGCGCCACTTGATTACCAGGTCGTCGATGATCTCCTGGGCTTGGCTCTCAGTCAGGGTACCCTCGCGCATGTCGCGCTCAAAGTAAATGTCCCAGAACGTGGAAAGCCGACCGGCCGACATGGCTGCACCGTTCTGTTGCTTGATGGCAGCGAGATAGCCAAAGTAGGTCCACTGCACTGCCTCGCGTGCGTTGCTGGCGGGTCCCGCGATGTCATAACCGTAGCGCGATCCCATCTCCTTCAACTCCTGGAGCGAGCGGATCTGTTCCGCGAGTTCTTCGCGCAAGCGGATCACATCCTCGGTTGCGTGGTAATCGTCCAACTCACGTTTCTCGCGCTGCTTGTCGGCAAGGAGAAAATCCACTCCGTAGAGCGCGATTCGTCGATAGTCGCCGATAATGCGGCCGCGGCCGTAGGCATCCGGTAGTCCCGTGATCACGTGAGCCGAGCGCGCTTTCCTGATGTCCTCCGTGTAAGCATCGAATACCCCATCGTTGTGTGTCTTGCGGTACTTGGTGAAGATTTCGCGGAGGCGGGCGTCCGGTTCGTAACCGTAGCCCTCCAGGCTCGCCGCAACCACTCGCCAGCCACCAAAGGGCATGATCGCGCGCTTGAGCGGCGCATCGGTCTGGAGGCCGACAATGATCTCGCGGTCCCTGTCGATGTAACCGGGCTCATGCGCCAGGATGCTGGAGGGAACTTGGTCGACGTCCAGTATGCCCTTCTCACGCTCTTGCGCGAATAGTGGCTGCAGCGTCTTCCATATTCCGAGGGTGCGCGGGGTGGGGCCCTGTAGAAAGGTTTGATCGCCCTCATATGGAGTGTAGTTACGCTGGATGAACTCGCGAACGTTGACGCTTCTCTTCCACATGCCTGGGGTGAATCCGCGCCACCCAACCTCTGCTCGGTCTTCAACAAATACCGGACTGGCGGCCATACTCTCCTCCTTAGACTCTTTGAAAATTAAGCGGCTGCGACTGCAGATCCAATCACCCGCCGAGTGTGGCGCGCGATCATGAGTTCTTCGTTTGTCGGGATGGCCCATATCGAAACTGGGCTTGATTTAGTGCTGATGCGGGTACCGCCCGTGTTATTAGCGGCAACGTCGAGTTCCACTCCAAGCCAGCTGGCGCCACGACAAACCCGTTCGCGAATCGCGGCCGAGTTCTCACCGATGCCCCCCGTAAACACCAGCGCATCGAGACCGCCGATCGCGGCAGCCAGAGAGCCAAGTTCACGTCCGACGCGGTAGGTGAAGAGATCGACTGCAAATTGGGCACGTGGTTGCGAATTCTCCAGCAGTGTGCGCATATCGCTCGAAATTCCAGAAACTCCGAGCAGCCCCGATTCCTGGTAAATGAGCTTTTCAATCGCGTGAGAATCCAGCTTTAGCTCGTTCAGAAGGTAGAGAATCACGCCAGGATCGATCGAACCGCAACGTGTGCCCATGGGTAGACCATCCGCTGCCGTGAAGCCCATCGTGGTCGCTATACTCTTGCCCGCGCGCAACGCGCACATGCTGGCCCCGTTTCCGAGGTGTGCGATCACGACCCGTCCCAAGGCTGCTTTAGGTTCGAAGTCGGGTAGTACGCTCGCAATGTACTCGTAAGACAACCCATGGAAGCCATAGCGGCGTATACCATGATCGGTAATCGAGGCTGGCAAAGCGAAGGCCTGCGCAACATCTGCTTGGGAACAATGGAAAGAAGTATCGAAGCAGGCGACCTGAGGCATTTCCGGCCGGCGTTGGTTGAGCAATCGAATGGGCACGAGATTGTGCGGTTGATGCAACGGAGCCAGAGGTATGTATTTCTCGAGGGTGGCAAGTACCTGCGGGCTGACTAGCGTCGGTGAGGAAAAGTCACGGCCGCCGTGTACGACCCGATGCCCTACGGCGATCAGGCGGTTATGTTTACGCTGGTCGCGCAGGAATTCAGTCAGGTAGGCGACGGCGCCTTCGTGACCAAGTCGCTCACCGTCACCCCACTTGTGTGCACCGATTTCCGTTCCCGCAGAGTCCTTGGCTATGAATCTGGGCCAAGAGTAGAGGCCCTCGACTTGCCCGCGAAATTTAAGTTCAACTTGGTTTGCACGTTCGACGAATACTGAAAACTTGATGCTCGAGGACCCGGAATTGAGAACCAAAATTACATCATCCATGTGTCACCTGTTTGCAGGGAAATGGGGCGTGTTTTATGCTGCCTGGCCTACCGTTCGACTCGCGCTGTCGCGACGAGCGTTGGCAACGAGGGCTGCCACTGCACATGAGGCGAGTCGGGTCATGACCGAGTCGGCGCGGCTGGTCAGGATGATCGGTACACGCGCGCCGAGCACGATGCCCGCAGCGTCTGCATCAGCAAGGAACGACAAGCTCTTTGCGAGCATGTTACCGGCTTCAAGATCAGGGACGATAAGGATGTCGGCCCGACCCGCCACTGGGGATTCGATTTTTTTGATCTTTGCCGCATTCAGGTTGATTGCGTTATCAAGCGCGAGGGGACCGTCGAGGACGCCACCCGTGATCTGCCCCCTGTCTGCCATCTTGCACAGCGCAGCGGCGTCGATGGTTGACTGCACCTTGGGATTTACGGTTTCCATAGCCGACAGAATCGCTACCTTGGGCTGCGGCTTGCCAAGTGCGTGAGCTAGATCAATCGCGTTCTGGACGATGTGGACCTTGTCCTCCAGTGTCGGAAAGATATTCACAGCCGCGTCGGTAATGATGATTGCCTGTTCGAGGGTCGGTACGTCCATGACGAAGCAATGGCTGATACGACGCGCAGTCCTGAGTCCGGTGTCGCGAGCGACCACCGCGCCCATCAACTCATCGGTGTGGAGACTACCCTTCATCAGCATCTCCGCCTTGCCTTCACGGACAAGGCGGACGGCAGCATCCGCGGCGGCTTGGCTGTGAGGCGAGTCGACAAGTTCGTAGCGCGATATGTCTACGCCGGATTGCTTCGCGACCGCTTGGATTTTTGCCCGCGGTCCGACCAGGATCGGTGTGAGGAGGCCAAGATCGGCGGCCTCGATGGCGCCCCTGAGCGAGCTCTCGTCGCACGGATGTGCAACGGCGGTTGGTGTGGGCGCCAACATCTTGCAGCGCTCGAGTAGACGCTCGTACTTCGCGTGCTTCGTTTCCATAAGCAACTCCGTGAGTTTGTAGCTCAGCTACAAAGCCGCATTCGAATCGGCTGTGCGACAGCGACCCCTTACACACCAAGCCCGTCAGGTCGTGAGCCTGAGGCGTCTCTATCTTCAGCAGAATCGGTTTGGCTGTAAGCTGCTAAAACTAACAGTGCGCGGGTCCATGAGAAGTCCTCCCTCGGGCCTCGTGGACTGGAATCGCGCAGGTAGTCCGACTGACATTTCTGGATTTACGTCGGACTGTTGTCGCTCGACAGGTGCACCCGATCTCCCGCAAGGGTTCAATCGACCAACCTTCTTTATTCGTGTAGCGCCGCCAGCGCCGTTGTGGAGAACAGCGATGCGACTGTCTGTGAGTCAAGCGACATGCATCGAGCGTAGCGAATTCGCGAAAACTGGCGAGGCGCGGTCGCGGCGTCACTACGATCAGAAGTTCAGGCCAAATCTGAAGTGTTGACGGGCGATTTGCCGGGAAGCACATCGGGAACACAATGGTGTTTTCGTGCTGCTCCTCGAACGCCATCCAGTGCGTGCGTGTTCGTTTAGCCATCCCGCTTTCAGGTGTTAGTTGGCGCGACGGAAAAACGGTCATCCGCGGGGGCGTGGGAGTTTATTACGATTTCCAGTCATCGACCGGCATCTCCGATGAGGAACGGGTATCCCTCGGCCCGCGCGGGGTGGGACGCGGCTCCTACTACAGCGGCGGGATTCGCAATCCGCTCACCGACGTCCCGGGATTGGCGAGGCCTTACTCCGCGTTCATGTTCTGTCGCTTGCGCGACATCTCAAGCTCGACAACGCCCTTCCGAGTACTCGCACGCTTAGTAAGTAGTACTCCTGGGACCGAAATCAGTACGGCCCATCTTTGCACCTTATCAGGGGCAGGAAAAGATTCGATACTGGCAGCCGGGAGCTGGTCGTGGACAAGATCAGAGTAGTTGTCGCAAACCGTCCACGCCTTATGCGGGAACTGGTTGCTGCAACGATTTGTGACCAGCCTGACATGGAGGTCGTGGGCGAAGCTCAGGATGACGCCGAAATCACCGAACTCGTAGATCGCTACCGGCCGGATTATTTGATTATCGCGCTGGAGGATCCGGACCCGCGCCCGGGGCTGTGCGGGTTTTTGCTGGGTCGGTATCCGCAAATGAGAGTGCTTGCGCTTGCGCCTGAGCGGAACACCGGCATTGCGTACTGGGCTTTCGTTGATATTCGAACTCGCCGCATTCAGACATCCGAAGAGGAAATTTTGAATGTGCTGCGTAAGTCTGCGCCTGCCGCGGACCGTCCGCGGTCGGTCTGCTGAAGTGCGCTGATGGCGGAAGTAACTGAATTTTGTTGGGTTATCTCACGTGGGCCTGTAAGTGAGGGGGCGAAGCTGTGGCAGCACCTTGGGCACCTTCGACGTTGAATACCGACCAAATACCGGCGCTTCCGGTTAGTCCGGTGGAATATCGCGAGAAGAACTGGTACGCCGTGGCCACCGCTCCCCGTCATGAGAAGTGCGTAGCGCACCAGATGAGGGCCTTTGACATCGAATGCTTCCTGCCGAGCTACAAATCACTGCGGCGTTGGAAAGACCGTCGCAAAGAACTCGAGCTGCCCTTGTTTCCTGGCTATCTATTCGTTCGGCTAGCGCTGCAGAATCGCCTTTCGGTATTGCGGATTCCTGGTGTCTCGCAACTGGTTGGCACGCAGGGCAAACCGTCGGCGCTACCCGAACACGAAATTCAGGCGTTACGCAATGGCCTAAGCAGCGGCTTGTATGCCGAATCTGTTTCCTGGTTGAAAGTGGGCAGGCGAGTTTACGTGCAAAATGGTCCGCTTGCCGGTGCACACGGAATTCTCATACGCAAGAAGCAGAACTGCCGAATCGTTATCTCCATCGACGCCATCATGCGGTCGGTAGCCCTCGAGATTGATGAAGCCGATGTTCGGCCGATTGCTTAGACCACTCGCCAGTAGATCTAAATTTCCGAAACATCGCCGCAGGAATTGTTTCTGACTCCGAGAACATCTTTGGGGCCTGACGGCCCGGGAAGATTTCAGCAGATGCTAACCAGCAAAGGTAAATCTCCAATACGAACGGGTCTCGCCGTCAGCGTGCTGCTCGGCGGCTGCGTAGCGGGTTTTGCGCAGAGCAACAACACGCAAGGCCATCCTTCCCGCAACAGCAGTCAGACGGACGATTCATACGCGAGTCGGACGCGAGCCATTGATGAACGCGAATCGCGCGCCGAACAGGAAGCGGAGCGTCTGGTCTCGTTGCCGGCGGAGCGCATCATCGTGTTACTTGAGCGCGAGCCCGGGTTGTTTCTGCAAGTGAAGAAGGTGCTGGTTCGGAAGGCGTACCAGGAGGGCCGCGTCCTTGATCCGAAAGAACTCACCGACGAGGCTGTATTTCGCAAGATTCGCGAAGACGAAACTGTGCGCGTCTTGATCACCAACGAGATCGTGGACCGCAACTACGTCCGGGTGAAACCGAGTCAGAAAGAACTGGACGAGTGGCAGCGCCGTTCCATGAATGCCAGGTCCAGCGGAGCATCCGGGTCCTATGGCATTTACGGCACGAACCAGGAAGACGGCTATTGGTCGCATCCCGGTAACCAGGTTCCGGGCCAGCCACAAAATTCGACGCCCCCCGGAACGAACGGGCGTCCCAACACGCCATCTCCGCAGACTCTTCCTGCCGATGATCCCCGCCGCAAGATTCTGCAGGCGCAAGCTCAAGGAGCAGATGACGGCAGTGGTTTGCCGCTGGATGTGCTGGGCGGTAACGAGACCCCGAATCTTAGCCCTGATCAGTTGACGCAGCTGATGGCTATGCGCAATCAGTCGGCGATGGGTGGCTCGTCCCAAGGCAATGAGGGCGACCTCAGCAACGTCAGCCTCACCGACATGGGTGGAGATCTGAAAGGGGGCTCACCGAACAGCACGTTGCCTCCAATTTTGCCCGATTCTGCGGGCAGCGGCGATGTGCCTCCGCAGCCGACGCGGAAAGATATGTCATCGTCGTCGAGCATCGTTCCGCTGCGGAATGCGCAACGTTCCGACCAGCCTGCACTACGGCATCGCGCCAATCCATATGCGGATGTGCCCTCGCTCTATGATCTCTACTCGCAGTATGAACGGCGGCTGCCGGTATTGACGCGATTCGGAGCAGATGTCTTTGAGAATGGTACGGGAAATACAGATCAGTTGCCGATGGACTTGCCGGTTGGTCCAGACTACGTTCTGGGGCCTGGCGATGGTGTTAACGTCGATTTGTGGGGAAGTTTCTCGCAAAGACTGAAGCGGGCGGTGGATCACGAAGGACGCCTCGCGCTGCCCGAGGTTGGATCGATCCAGGTGTCCGGACGAACGCTAGGAGATGTTCAGCACCTGGTGCAGACTGCTTTGCGATCGCAGTACCGCGATGTAGAAGCGGACGTTTCGTTATCACGCGTGCGGACGGTGCGGGTGTATGTAGTGGGAGATGTTCAGCGTCCCGGAGCTTACGACATAAGCTCGCTGTCAACCGCGCTGAACGCTCTGTATCAGGCGGGAGGCCCGACTTCACGGGGATCTCTGCGTAACGTGAAGCATTTCCGCGGGAAACAACTCGTCGAGAATGTCGATGTCTACGATCTGTTGCTTCACGGAATCCATTCCGATACCGCCCGCCTTCAATCCGGGGACACGCTGCTCGTACCGCCACCCTCTGCGCAGGTCACCGTCGAAGGCATGGTTCGCCGTCCAGCGCTGTATGAGCTCAATGGTGAAAAGAATCTCGCTCAGGTATTGGAACTCGCGGGAGGAGTGTTGCCCTCTGGGACGTTACGGCACGTGGATGTCGAACGCGTGCAAGCACATGAGAGCCGCAACATGCTGCGCCTGGACATCCCGGAGAATAACAACGAGGGTTCGGTCAACAAGGCGCTCGAAGATTTCGCGATCCAGGATGGAGACAAGATCAAGATCTCTCCCATCCTGCCCTTCGCGGATAAAACCGTCTATCTGGACGGTCACGTCTTTCATCCAGGCAAATACGCCTATCGCGAAGGGATGAAGATCACGGACTTGATCCAGTCCTATCGAGACATGATGCCCGAGCCGTACAAGCAACATGCCGAGATCATTCGCCTGAATGCGCCCGATTTTACTCCGCAGATCCTCACGTTCAATCTGGCTGACGCGCTCGCAGGCAAAGATCAGGACCTGACGTTGAAGCCGTTTGATACGGTCCGGGTTTTTGGCCGCTTCGATTTTGAAGACGCTCCCACGATTACGGTGACCGGCGAAGTCCGTGATCC
The DNA here is from genome assembly GCA_035652655.1 of Terriglobales bacterium. Taxonomy (GTDB): domain Bacteria; phylum Acidobacteriota; class Terriglobia; order Terriglobales; family Acidobacteriaceae; genus Gp1-AA133. The sequence continues at coordinate 18,993 of DASRDJ010000300.1, read as the reverse complement.
GGGGGACCACGTAACAAACGGCGCCACCTACTTGCGCGATGCAGTCTTCCTGGCGGGGAATACCACTCAGGATGCCGAGTTGGATGACGTGCAGATCTTTCGCCGGACGAGCGATGGCACGTTGAAAGTACTGAGCGCAAACCTGAACAAGGCTCTGGCGGGGGACGCTCGCGAGAACGTGTTGTTGGAATCGAAAGACCGAATTTTCATCCACAAGAATTTGTCCAAGGTTGATCCGGCCACCGTTCGCGTTGAAGGCGAAGTCGCAAAGCCGGGCAAGTATCCCCTCGGGGACGAGATGACCGCGGCTCAATTGGTTCGCCTGGCCGGGGGACTGAAGCGTTCCGCCTACACAGAGCAGGCCGACCTGACTCGATACTCAGCGGACCAAGGAGGACACATTGAAGGGGAGCACGTAGGTGTTCCGCTGGCGCAGGCCATGGCGGGCGCTCCTGACACAGACGTTTTACTGCACGACGGAGATGTTCTGACCATCCGCCAGTTGGCCGGTTGGAACGACATCGGAGCGACCATCGAGGTAAAAGGCGAAGTTGTTCACCCGGGCACCTACGGAATTGAAGTTGGAGAGCGCCTGAGTTCCGTGCTGGCGCGTGCGGGTGGATTGTTGGGTGACGCTTATCCTTACGGTGCCATCCTCGAGCGTGTACAGATCCGAGAGATGCAGGAAAAGAGTCGCGAAGAGCTGATTCGGACAGTCCAGGCAGAGGGAACGAGCCTCAAGTCGCAGATCGACGAGCCGGCGGCGAAAGAGGCATCGGTTCTTCAGTGGCGCGATACGTTGGCCAAACTGCAAAGCACGCCGCCAGTGGGAAGACTGGTGATCCACATTTCAAGCAACGTCAAGCAATGGGCTAACACGGCCGCTGACGTCCAATTGCGCGCAGGCGACACTCTGTACATCCCCAAGAAACCAAACTTCGTAATGGTAGATGGAGCGGTCTATAACCAGACAGCCATCGCCTTCAAGGGGAATCGAAGCGCGGGTTGGTATCTCCGGCAAGCGGGCGGTCCCACGAACATGGGCGACAAGAAGGGAATCTTCGTTCTTCGCGCGGACGGAACAGTGGTCGGCGGGAAGGGGGGCATGTTCACCGGCGGCGCTCTGGACGCGGCGTTACAGCCTGGAGACATGATCGTGGTTCCTGACAAGGCGTACGGCGGTGGCTTCAAGTGGAAGCAGACGCTCCAAATCGCGCAGTTGGTTTCGGCCGTCGGCATTGCAGTTCAGGTTGCGCGTAGCTTCTGAGTTTGCAGACTCGCGCCATGCTGTCGACTCGCGCCAAGGTGATCGCTGCGACAATCTTATGGATAGGTTTCAGCGTCTCTCGGCTGCGCGCACAGACTGATCCAAACCCGCTCCAGGGATCACCCCAACAACTGGTCACACCCAACCAACAAGTAGTGAGTGAGAATGCTCACTCTTTAGAGCCGGGCGCAGATCCTGAGAACCGAGTCGGACTCCCTCTGATCGAGCATTTTGCACAGGACCAGCAGGGATTCTGGTTGGCACCAACTCATCTGCGTACGAAAGATCTTCGCTGGATTATGCCAGGCGTGGTGGGGTTGAGTGCGCTGTTTGCCAGCGACCACTGGATTTCCCAACAAGTGCCGGACAAGCCGAACCAGTTGAAACAAAGTCTGAATGTGTCGGACTACATGGCCTACTCCATGGCGGCCGCTGCTGGGGGAGCATTCGTGTGGGGGCACATCACCAAGAATGAACGCCTGCGGGAGACGGGATTTCTCTCCGGAGAAGCTGCGATCAATGCGCTGGCGGTAAGTCAAGTGTTCAAGTTCACGACACAGCGTCCCCGACCTTTGGTTGGTGATGGGAAAGGAACATTTTTCCAGGGGGGCAATTCGTTTCCTTCCGATCACTCTGCCTTAGCGTGGTCGGTGGCCAGTGTAGTCGCGCACGAATACCCGGGGCCTCTCACCAAATTCCTTGCTTATGGCATGGCCACAGCCGTCACCATGACACGCGTCACGAGCAAAGAGCACTTTACCTCCGATGCCGTCGTCGGAAGTTTGCTGGGCTGGTATTTTGGGCGCCAGGTCTACCGGTCTCACCACGATCCGCGACTTGGTGGAAGCGCGTGGAGCGATCCTTGGGACAATCGTGCAGAATCTGGAAGCCGTCCTCCAAGCAAGGGGTCGCCATATGTCCCTATCGACAGCTGGATTTACCCGGCGTTCGACCGCTTGATTGCGCTCGGGAAGATTCGCAGTGCGTATCTCGGAATTCGTCCGTGGACCCGACTGGAGTGCGCGCGACTGCTTGACGAGGCCAGCGACGAGGCTATTGAGAACGTCGATATTCCACAAGACAACGCCAGCGGAATCTACTCGTCGCTGCGATCCGAATTTGCCAATGAGATTAATCGCCTGGAAGGGGGACCGAACCTTGATGTTCAGGTTGATTCGGTCTACACCCGTTTTATGGGGATATCGGGCACCCCGCTGCGCGATGGCTATCACTTCGGGCAAACGATCACCAATGACTACGGCCGTCCGTACTGGACGGGATTCAATAATGTTACCGGGATCAGCACTGAGGCAGTGGCGGGTCCGTTTGCTTTCTCGGTGCGCGCCGAATATCAACATTCGCCGTCTGCACCTTCCGATGCCCCTCAAGTATTAGCAGCCACGGCCGCTGCTGATTTTACGCCTGAGTTGCCGAATGGGAGAGCACAGGTTGATCGGATTCGGCTGTTGGACGCAATGGTTGCGTTCACAATTAACAATGTTCAGTTCTCGTTCGGCAAGCAGAGCGAGTGGCTTGCGCCGAACGAATCTGGCCCGCTGCTTTTGAGCGACAATGCAGAATCTTTTCCGATGTTCAAGATCGACAGCGTCTCGCCTTTTGAAATCCCATTGCTCTCCAAATTGATTGGGCGGGTGCGTACACAGTTCTTTATCGGACAGCTCTCCGGCCAGCACTGGGAATACTGTCCAGCCGCCAGTTGTTCCGCGTTGGTGAACTGGCAGGGTGTTGTAGGCCCGAACATCGACCCACAGCCATTCATCCACGGGGAAAAGATCAGTTTCAAGCCAACGCGTAACCTGGAACTGGGCATGGGGGTCACTGCCATGTTCGGAGGTCCGGGCTTGCCCGTGACCTGGCACAATTTTATTAGTACTTATTATGTTCATTCCGCGAATCCTGCTAACAATCCAGGGAAACGTAGTTCAGCATTCGATTTCACTTATCGAGTGCCAGGACTAAGAGACTGGTTGACAGTTTACGGGGATTCTCTGGTGGTGGATGAAATCTCTCCGATTGGATCTTCGCGTCCAACCCTCAATTTCGGGGTATACCTGCCGAAAATTCCAAAAGTGCGCGGGCTGGACCTGCGAGCGGAAGTTCTGCGCACCGCCCACACCAGTGAATTTCCTCCTGGTTTCGTCTACTTCGATTTTCGCCGGTATCGCTCTGGTTACACCAACAATGGAAATCTGCTGGCGAGTTGGATTGGCCGGGCAGGGCGAGGTGGGCAAGCGTGGGCTACCTACTGGATTTCTCCGCGCACAAAGATCCAGTTGGGATACAGGCTGCAGATGGTGTACAAGGACTTCGTCCAAGGCGGACGCCTGACCGACTATTCCGTTCGCGGCGAATACACCTTGGGTTCCAGATTCTCTGTTTCTGGATTTGTGCAACACGAGAAGTGGTGGTTCCCCATCCTCAGTTCTACCAACCAATCGAACACTACAGCATCCCTGCAGCTAACGTTTTATCCGCATTGGCAGCTTCGAAAATGAAAAATCGCTTTCGCACACTTGATCGTAGGCACAGCCTGAAGCGAAGACTAGTGAAGGATCACAAATGAAGCCGTCCAAGCAGAACGCGATTCCGGCATATGAGCCGGCAAGGGTGGATTCGCAGAATTACCGGCCTATCGAGACGATTCTTCAAGCGGAACCAAAACACATCGTCTGGTTGCGCTTGCTTTGGGAAGAACGCGCATTCTTGATGCGGGTGACGGTTCGCGGACTCATCCTGGCTACCCTTGTCGCTTTCTTACTCCCCGTCCGTTATGAGGCCAAGACTCGCCTGATGCCGCCGGACGATCAGTCAGGTTCTGGTTTAGCTATGCTGGCTGCATTTGCGGGCAGAGGCAGCAGCAGTTCGGGGACAGGAGGTATCGGTAGCTCTTTGGGCGGTAGCATGGGCAGCATGGCGGGCGATCTCCTGGGCCTGAAAAGTTCGGGCGCTCTCTTCATGGATATGTTGGAGGGGGAGACGGTTCAGGACGGCCTGATCCGGCGTTTTGATCTTCGAAAGGTTTACTGGGACCGATATTGGTCCGATGCCCGGAAAGATCTCGCAAAACACACCGACATATCGGAAGACAGAAAAAGCGGCGTCATCACTTTGGTGGTGACGGATCGCGATCCCCACCGCGCCCAACAGATGGCCCAAGCTTACGTTGAGCAACTCGATCAGCTCGTGGCGCAGGTTTCGACTTCGGCGGCGCGCCGCCAAAGACAATTCATTGAACAACGCCTGAAAACTGTGAAGGAAAACCTGGACGAAGCGTCCCGGCAATTCAGCGAATTTGCAAGCAAGAACGGCACCCTCGACGTCCCCTCTCAGGCCAAGGCGATGGTGGAAGCTGAAGCGCAACTCCAGGGCAGCCTGGTGGCTGCGCAATCCGAACTCGAGAGCCTGCAACAGATTTACACGGACAACAACATCCGGGTGCGGACTGTGCGAGCCCGCGTATCTGCCCTCAAACACCAGGTTGAGACCATGAGCGGTAACAAGGGAGACCCCAGTTCTGACGACTCGCAGATTGCGGGTGACTTTCCTTCTATTCGCAAACTGCCGCTGGTTGGCGTTCGATGGGCGAACCTTTTTCGAGAGACGAAAATTCAGGAGACCGTGTACGAGTTGCTAACCCAGCAATATGAATTTGCCAAGATCCAAGAGGCGAAAGAGATTGCCTCAGTGAAGGTCTTGGATCCTGCAACTTTGCCCGAAAAGAAATCGTTTCCTCCGCGAACGTGGGTTATTCTCCTCGGAACGTTGTTCGCTTTGTTGTGCGGCGCGACGCTGGTTATCGGACGAGCTCACTGGGATGAAAATCAATCGCCCGAGAAGAGATTCGTCAAAGAGATCTGGGATCAGATCTCGTCCGACGGGTTCATGCCCTTCGCGGGCACCCGGTTTTGGAATAGGAACGGAAGCAAAAATGGTTCCAGGAGCAGGACCACTCAGACCGAAGACCGCACGCGTTAGGACTTTGAAGTGTCAACCCCCTATATCACAGGACGTGCCGACTGGCTGAGAAACGATACCTTCGTTTTATCTGCCGCCGGCGTCAGTGTCGCTTTAGCGGCATCAGCATTTTACAGTCCATTGCCACTCGTAATCGTGATAGGCATTCCTTTCTTGCTTTATTGTCTGTCGCGGCCTTATGAGTTGCTGCTCGTGATGGTCTTCTTGATTCCTTTCAATTTTGTTTTTACCATTGGGACGGTGCCGGTCGCCATCGAACTATTGAAGGTGTTTGCCTGGATTCCCTTTTTGCTTACCCGCAGGCAACGGTCCGAGTTTATCGGGAGCAGATTTAACAAATGGTTTGCCGTATTGGCCGGAATCATCTTGCTGTCACTAATTCGCGCTAACGACTTTCCATTTACCGTGAAGGAGTCAGTGCGCCTCGCGTCCAACTTGGGGTTGGTTTATTTGGCGCTTAATTTGGTGGACAGCCGAGAGAAGCTCTTTCAACTCCTTCGTGTACTGACGGTCTCGACGTTTCTGGTTGCTTGTTACGGGTTCTATCAGTGGGCGATTCAGGGGTACGGCGCGTTGTTCTGGATTGTGAATCCCCGATTGAATACGAGCCTGGCTCACTATCGCGACGATTTCTGGCCGTGGCGGAATCGCATCATTTCCGTACTGACGTCAGAGATGGAACTGGGGCACTACTTCAATTTGTGTCTTCCGGTCGGGGTGATGCTCTGGCTGACCGAGGGCCGCCGGCGTGTTGGTTCGAAATGGCTGCTGATGACATTCGCTATGTTAGCCGGACTGGTGCTGACTTTTACTTTCGGTGCATGGCTTGCGCTGGCAGCTACGTGTGCTTTGTTTGTGCTGACCTTAGCCGGAAAGGCGCGCTGGAAATTACTTCTGGCGGGCGTGGTCATCTTGTCGCTGCTCGTAGCGCTGGTGGCCTATGGCCCTCTAAGACCAATCGTAGTGGCCAAGGCAACCGGCACGGCGATCGGCAGTCTCACGTGGGATATTGTTACTCGTCTAATAGGCTGGAAATTGGCTATGCAGACCTGGCTGTCTCACCCTCTCTTAGGAGTTGGCATTGGCAATTACGAGGTCACTTCGGCGGGATACGATTACGTTTTGGGGCCTCAGTCCCAAGGAAGCTCTCCACATGAAACTTATCTGTATCTGCTCGCAAGCATCGGACTCGTCGGGACCCTGAGTGTTCTGGTAATCATGGTTTCAACATTGCGTTCTAACCTGCAAGATGTCGGGGTCGATCCAGATCTGAGACTGCTTAAATTGGCCCTTGCATTTGCACTGGCCACGAACCTGATCGGATGGTTCGGTGATGACTCCGGCTTCTACGGTCCACATGCGGGTTACCTGCTCTGGTTGTTCGTGGGATTGAGCGAAGCTATGCCCCGGATCGCAGAACGGCCTCTGACTCCTTTTCGCGCGGGACCCAATCCGGCCTCTTTATGAACGCGACTATCGACTGCTCGGTGTTGCGTCCGTGCCCTCTCTGCGGGTCGGCATTGTCCGCGCTGGTCTTCGAAACGATTCGAAGATGCAAAAAGTGCGGCCTGAGCTTTGTGAGTCCCCTGGGTGACTATCGGGGCGAGCATGAGACCGCCGAGTACTTTCTCAATGACTACCTGCCACTTCACGAAAGTAACCGGGAAAACAGTTTGGCTGAACGGCGAGCACACCTCGCCATGATTCGACGCCATTTCCGCTTGCCGGCTCGCCCTCGGCTGCTGGATGTCGGATGCGCGTTGGGCTTCATGCTGCATGAAGCGCAGGCTGCTGGCTGGGACGCGGCAGGTGTGGAGACCTCAGATTTCGCGGCTCGATATGCCAGGGAAAGCACGGGATGTCCTGTCTACAGCGGAACCTTGCAGCAAGCGGCGCTGGAAGACGAGTCGTTCGATGTGGTTACCCTTATGGATGTCATCGAGCACGTCGCGGAACCCCGTTATCTCATGGATGAAATCTACAGGGTGCTTCGGCCAGAGGGCGTGCTCTTCATAGTGACGCCAAACTTTGGCAGCTTGTTCGTCCGACTATACGGATCCGAGGCTTATGGAATCGGCCCGGAAGAGCACGTCGTGTATTTCCGGCCGGGCACTCTCGAGCGGTTGCTGCAAGAAACCGGATTCCGCCGTATCGTGACACAGAGTAGAGACCTGTATGCGGAAAACTTACGTCGACTGCTGGGCCGGAAAGAATCTGACGCGCAGGTCAAGATCAAGACCGCCTTTGGCAAACAAACTTGGCTGGGGGCCATTAGACGTTCGATGAATTGTCTTTTCATGTATGTCCCTCTGGGCGACAAACTCATCGCCCTGGCCCAGAAGTGATCGCCGCCTGGCGCCATGAGCCTGGCCTTGCCTGCGAGAGCCTGTTTCAATAATGGATAATTCATCCAGCGTCGGCATAGTAACAGTGACGTACAACAGCAGCCAGGTAATTGATGGCTTTCTGATGAGTGTGCTGAATCAATCTCACTCCGACTTTGTCGTGTACGTGGTGGACAACGCATCGTCAGACAATACTCTGCACCGGGTTGCGATTTACAAAGACCCACGCCTTCGCGTGATTGCGAACCCGGAAAATCGTGGTTTTGCCGATGCCAACAATCAGGGCATTCATGCCGCACTGGCAGCCGGATGCGAAGTCGTCCTACTAATGAATAATGACATTGAATTCGAACCACGCCTGATTGAGCTCCTGAGGGCGGGGCTGGAAGAACATGCCTGTGACATGGTGGCGCCCAAGATCGTTTTTCACCACGATCCGACAGTGATCTGGAGTGCGGGAGGAGGATTCGATCCGAAGAGAGGTTACGCCGGTTTTCATCATGGATATGGCGAAGTTGACCAAGGACAATTCGATTCTCCGCGCAAGGTCGATCACGCACCCGCTTGCTGCCTGTTAATCCGGAGAGAAGTCTTCGATCGTATCGGGTTGTTCGATAGCCACTATTTTACATACGTCGAGGACACGGATTTCTCATACCGTGCAAGCGTGGCAGGCCTGACCCTCGTATATCTACCATCTGCCCGAGTTCTCCATAAAGCGCATAGTCTCACCGGGGGATTATTCTCTAGCTTCATGATGAGATATACCACCCGGAACCGCGTGTATTTCCTCTTGAAACACTTCGGGCCGTTGCGGGGCCTGTACTATGTGCCCGCTTATCAAGCCCACCTTGTGCTCCAGTTGCTATCCGGCAAAGCCGCGCTGCCAATGTTCTGGCTGCGCGAAAAGGCGTTCTTCGAAGGCTTGCGAGTCTGGAGTCATTCGCTGGGGGATAGTGCGCCTGTTCGACACAGAACATATACGCAATGATGACTAAGTCGAGCTTAAGCAGAACGGTTTGTAAGAACGCATCAGCCAACCTGTTGCGGCTCGCCGGCTCCGGCATCGTGGCCCTTTTGTTGCCGCCTTTCCTGGTCAGAATGCTGCCGACAGAGACTTACAGTGCATGGGCGCTGCTGTTACAACTCACGCTCTATGTCGGTCTGCTCGACTTCGGTATTCAGACGGCCGTAGCTCGTTTTGTTGCTCACGCCGACGAACGGCACAATCCAGATGAACGGGACGGTTCGGTCAGTACGGCCGCTGCACTGCTTGTAGTTGCGGCCATTGTGGGATTTTGCCTTGTGGCACTATTGGCGTGGCAATTGCCGAGGATTTTTACCTCCATGCCCGCCCACCTGAACAAAGGAGCGCGAATCGCTCTGCTTTTAATGGGGGGATCGTTTGCCCTCGGCCTCCCCTTCTCAGTGATCCATGCGATGTTCATTGGCCTGCAGAGAAATGAGATTCCGGCTGCCGTTGTGATTGCGAACCGGCTTGCGATGGCGGCGCTGACAGTCGGGGTAGTCTTTCGTCATTGGGGACTGGCTTCGATGGGAGCAGCGGTGGCGCTCGCCAATGTGGCCTCGTATGGAGGAGCATACTTCGCCTGGCGGCTTTGGGCGCCTCAGGTCAGGATTCGGATCTCGCTTGTCTCTACAGCGTGCGCCCAGAAGATTGGCGCTTACTCACTGGCGATGGCAGCCTGGTTTGCAGGAATGCTGATGGTGAGCGGCCTGGACCTGGCGATTGTGGCAAAATTCGATTATGCGGCAACGGCTTACTATGCGGTGGCAGCCACACTAACTGGCTTCGTTACGCAAACGCAGAACGCTATCTTTGCTTCGCTCCTTCCGGCGTCGGCAGTCCTGAGTGCAAGGGGGGACGCGCAGAAGTTAGGGGCAGTGTTGGTCACTTCCACTCGTTATGGAGTCATCATTCTTTTGGGAATGGCGCTGCCGCTGATGATTGCTGGCAAGTTCATCCTGCGCATCTGGGTCGGTGCCGAGTACGCTACCCACAGCAACGGCATCCTACAGGTGTTGGTCATCGCAAATGTCGTTCGTCTCTCAGCGCTACCCTACGCAACTCTGCTGCTAGGCACGAATCAGCAGCGTAAGGTGATCATGTCTCCACTGGCAGAAGGCATAGCAAACTTAGGTGCAAGCGTGCTGGGCGCCTATTTTCTGGGCGCAATTGGAGTCGCCATTGGAACCCTGATTGGTTCGTTTGTGGGTATAGGATTTCATTTATTCCACAATATGCCTCGAACCTCGGAGATCGCTTTTAGCCGTTCCACGTTGGTGAAGCACGGCCTGCTCAGACCTCTTGCGTGTGCTCTCCCTTTTGTTGTCATGTGTTTTCTGAGCGTCAACGCGCTCGGGAAGTCTCCGGCGGCGATCCTGCTGTTATTGTCAGCTTCGATCGGCGGCACAGGACTTCTTTTCTGGAAGTATGGGCTGATCGAGTCAGACAGGCGGCGGATTGGAACGTTTGTTCATCTTTCGCGATCCGCTGCCAGGACCTCGAGCACACTTAAGCCAGCTAATGGATAAGACTGCAATCGCATCTCGCGAATCGCTAAGCTCAGGAAGCTTTCCCGTTTCTCGTCCCCCGCTGATTGCCCCACCGGGATCGGTCAGTCGGGTTGTCTGGCGCCTTTACAACGCGCTCCGCCGAGCGGCCTTCCCGCAACCGTTGTTGGCTTCCGGATCCAAGGAACTGGATGAGATTCGTCAATTTGCAGCGACGCCCAGCGACATCGACGAGCACCTGGAACGAATGTTTACTGAAACACTCTTGCTCAGGCCGAAGCTCATAGTAGAGCTTGGAGTCCGGGGTGGCGCCAGCACCTTCGTTTTTGAGCGGGCCGCAGCTTTGTGTTCGGCAACGCTGGTGAGCGTGGATATTGACGATTGCTCCGCTGTCTCACACTACGCGAGGTGGCATTTTGTTCGAGGCGACGATGTTGCATTTGCCGCGCGCTTTCAAGACTTTTGCCGAGGAAGAAACATCGCGGCTTCTATCGATCTCCTGTTCATCGACACCAGCCACTATTACGAACACACCGTCCGGGAGATCCAGTCTTGGTTCCCTCTCCTGTCACCCGCAGCGAAAGTCATGTTTCACGATACAAACATGGGGATCGCATGGTGCCGCAGAGATGGTTGCATTCAATGGTCTTGGAACAATCATCGGGGTGTGACTCGCGCTATTGAGGAACACCTTCACACCAGGATTGACGAAACCAAAGGGGGTGTCCAATACGCAGATGGCTGGCTGATCCGACACGTTCCTTACTGCAATGGATTCACGATTCTGGACCGCGTGGGCTCGTGATTTCATTTGAGCGCGCGCTGCGACTGGATCGTCAAACACTTTCCCATGAAGATCGCGTTTGTCGGTGGTTTCGCTTTCAGCCCTAAGGGGACGATGCAGGCGCGGGCGTTTCCGCTGGCTGCAGAACTGGTCAAGCGTGGCCACGAGGTATCGATGTTCCTGACTCCCTATGACAATCCAGATGACTCGGGCAGGGAATGGACCAAGGCGGGCGTACGCGTTTCCAATATGAAGACTGGGTCGTCTCTCGGCGCCTATCCGCGCTTACTTTTCAGGCTCTGGAAAGCGGTCGACCAGTATCGACCGGAGTTGACACACATCTTCAAGCCGAAAGGATTCGCAGGCGCGCTCGCCAGCTGTTTGCTGATGAAAGGGATGAGAAACATCGTGGTCGACTGCGATGATTGGGAGGGCTGGGGCGGCTGGAATGAAGTGAAATCGTACCCATGGGTTATCAAGGAGTTCATCGATCGACAGGAAAGGTGGATGATGCGCCGGGCCCCGGCACTCACGGTCGCAAGCAGGTCGTTGAATCGTCGCGTGCTGGAAGCGCGGGGAAGCGAAAGCGGAGTCTATTACGTGCCGAATGGAGTATTCGCTGAGACTACCTCGTCTATCTACGCGACGACCAGTTCGCGTTCTCCGGCGGAGATCCGGCGGGAGGTTCATTTACCCGAAGGCCCGCTCATTCTTTACAGTGGCCACTTCGAGCCGGCCGAAGATCCAATGTTCCTTTGCCGCGTGAGTGCGCGAGTCGCGGAAGAGAATCGCGCGGGATTGGTATTGGTTGGTGATGGACCCGAGCAGCAACGTGTCCGAGACTTCTTCGCACAGCGTCCTGCCGCAAGAGTCCATTATTTTCCTCGGCTGCCGCACACACAATTTCTCCAACTTGTGCATGCGTGCGATATTGCTGCGTTTCCGTATCCTGACAACCAGGTACACCGCTCAAAGTGCTCCGCTCGCATTGTTGACTACATGAGAATGGGGAAAGCCGTGATCACAAGCGCCGTCGGCCAGAATCTGGAATACCTGGAGAACAGCAAGAGCGGATTGCTGGTTCCGCCTGATGACGAGGACGCATTCTCTGCAGGGTTGGAATTGTTGCTCAGGTATCCGGAACTTCGCGCGCGCTTAGGCAACAATGCGCGGACCCGCATCCAAAAAGCATTCAGCTGGAGCGGTCAGCCCCTGGAGCAGTGTCTTGCTGCTTATGAACACCTGACGAGTCGCAGGCCTTAGAAACATTCAGTCCCCATGTCGAAAATTCTATTTTTAGTGGCGCATCCAGTAGAGGACGCGTCGCGGCGATACCGGATAGAGCAATTCCTCCCGCTGTTAGAACGTGCCGGATATGAATGCACGGTTTCGGAGTTTTCGACTCCGCAATTATTCGAGGCTCTGCACTCGAAGGGGAAACTGGCTGCCAAAGCATTTCATTCGATTTACTGCAGCGCGCGACGTGTCGTGCGACTCGCTGCGCTTTCTAAGTTCGATCTGATCTTCATTCATCGGGAGGCATTCCCATTTTTCACGCCAGCATTTGAAAACTGGGTTGTGAGTCGGCACGGAAAGGTCGTTTTCAGTTTCGACGACGCTATTTACGCTGCGCATCCCGACGCCTCGCTACTGAACCATCCCTGGCTCTACCGCTTTAAGTACGGGCGCAGCCTTGAGCAAGTGATCGCGAGGAGCTTTCACGTCGTGGCAGGGAACCGAACTCTCGAGAAATACGCGGAGCGCTTTAACTCTAAAGTTACGGTGATTCCAACCGTGGTCGATTGTGAGAAGTATCAATACAAGCCGGTTGGCGATGGGACCAGGCCACTGGTTGTCGGCTGGATGGGTAGCCGTTCGACGGCGTCGTATCTATCGAGCATTGCCCCAGTGCTGCGAAAGCTTGCGGCGACACTTCCTGGGCGGGTCGAGTTTCGGTTATTTGGCTGTCAGGATATGCAGTTGGACATACCTCATGCCACTTATTGTCCGTTCCGTCTGCAGTCGGAACTTCCTGACCTGCGGACATTGGATATCGGCTTGATGCCGATGCCGGATTCCAGGTGGACGCGAGGGAAGTGTGCATTCAAAGCCATTCAGTATATGGCTATGGGAATTCCTACCGTCGCTTCGCCTGTGGGTGCGACGCAGGATTTGATTCAACATAACGACAACGGTTTACTGGCGGACTCTTCCGATCAATGGTTCGAGCATCTTCAACAACTGGTCAGCGGTGCCGATCTGCGGCGGCGCATATCACTTCGCGCTCGCCAAACGATTGAAGACAATTACTCGCTGCAGGTGTGGGGGCCCAGGATGGTGGCTTTGATAGACGAGATGTGTGGTACGTCTGTCGCGCCAGCGTATCGAGTACCCAAAGTTGACCAGCAAGTTGGCAGCCCTGCACTCCATCGCTGATTGAATATTCCGCAAACCCATGACAACTCCGGAGGAAGTGTTGGTCGTTGGAAGTGCGAGCGAGTCCCAGGAAAACCTCGAACTTCCAGTGTCGCCAGTCCGGCCCGCATGGGCGACGATTCTAAAGAGAGCCATCGATGTCGTCTGTGCGTGCCTCGGAATGCTGGCCTTGGCGCCGCTTCTGGCTCTTGTGGCCGTCTTCATAAAACTCCAGGATGGAGGACCAGTTTTTCATCGGAGACGGGTTGTCGGCCCCCAGGGTTCGTTCGACGCTTTCAAATTTCGCAGCATGCGACCGGATGCGGACGAGATTCTGAGGGCGGACCGAAATCTCCAAGAACAATTTCAAAAAAACTTCAAGATCGAGAACGACCATCGCATCACACCGCTGGGCGGTCTGTTACGCAAGTACAGCCTTGATGAGCTACCCCAACTCTGGAACGTTTTGCTCGGGCAAATGAGCCTTGTGGGCCCCCGCATGATCACAGCCGCAGAACTGCAGAAATATGGCGATTACCAGCCCATCCTGCTTTCTGTACAACCGGGATTGACAGGGTATTGGCAAGTAAATGGGCGGCAAGGCATCGACTATGCGAGAAGGGTTCAGATGGACATCTACTACATCGAGAACTGGACACTGATGTTCGACTTGCGAATCTTGTTGCAGACGCCCAGAGCAGTGTGGAAAGCGACGGGAGCGTTATAAGAATGACAACTATTCTGGTCACGGGAGGCGCCGGGTATATCGGCTCCATCTGCTGCGAGCAGTTGCTGGCTGAAGGGCATTCCGTCGTGGTTCTCGATGATCTCTCGACCGGTTTTGAAGAGGCGTTACCGGAGGGTGTGACTTTCTACAAATGTGATGTCGGGGATCGCCTGAAAGTCCGGCAGGTTTTATCGCGGCACGCGATAGACGTGGTGTTTCATTTTGCGGCGAAAGCGCTGATTCCGGAATCGGTGAATAATCCTGGAATCTTTTTCGACTGCAACGTCTCCGCCGGAATCGGCCTGCTCGAGGAATTGCGTCAAGCGGGCATTCGCAAGTTCGTCTTCTCCTCTACCGCGGCGGTTTACGGCAATCCGACATCGGTTCCCATCCCCGAAGATCATCCAAAGAATCCCATCACGTCCTATGGCGAAAGCAAACTTATGTTCGAGCGGGTTCTCGCTTGGTATGCGCGCGCATACGGTTGGGGTGTGTCGGCGTTGCGCTATTTCAACGCATGTGGCGCCACAAAGCAAATGGGTGAGCGCCACGAACCGGAAACGCATCTGATTCCACGTTTACTGCAGGCAGCTACGGGCGATATTCCGCTGGTGGAGATCTTCGGAGTCGACTATCCCACTCACGACGGTACGTGTCTTCGCGACTATGTGCACGTCCTCGATATTGCCGATGCGCACATTCGGACTTTGAGTCTTCTTGACGAGTCTGGAATGTCGATCTTCAACATTGGCACGGGCCAGAGCCACTCCGTGAGACAGGTTCTGGATATAGCCGAGCAAGTGTGCGGCAAGAAGATTCCCGCCGCTTTCATGCAGCGGAGGGAAGGGGATCCAGCCATCCTTTGTGCCAGCCCGGCGAACCTCACACGAATGTTCGGCTGGACGCCTCGGCACTCCGACTTAAAGAACATTGTGCGGTCCGCCTGGCAGTTCCATTCGACGTGGCGTTTGAGGAATGGCGGGAATGGAAATCGGCTTCTCGCCGTCGGCAGCACAAAGCCCCATCCAGAAAGTTGATGTTCGATGAGAAAAATGCCTGACTGTCGCTCGTATTTCAGTAGCCTCTCGCAGACGATTGAGCGGTTGCCATTCGTCGATATCGACGGCGTCGTTGACGTGTTGATGGATGCTTACGAAAATGCGCGCATGATCTTCCTGTTTGGGAATGGCGGCAGTGCGGCCCTGGCGTCGCACCTGGCATGCGATCTGGGCAAAGGAACGGTTAATGGCTCTGGAAAGCGTTTCCGGGTTCTATCGCTCACTGACAATGTGCCCTTGATGACGGCATGGGCCAACGATGTTCACTATGAAGACATCTTCGCGCAACAACTGGAAAATTATGTCAGGCCTCGGGACGTGGCATTCGCCATCAGCGGCAGTGGGAATTCGCCGAACGTGCTGAAGGCCCTGCGAACGGCGAGGCTCGCGGGCGCGACGACCATCGGGTTGGGCGGATTTGAGGGCGGTCAGATGAAGAAGCTATGTGATCGATGCCTCGTTGTTCCTTCCGATAACATGCAGATGATCGAAGATCTGCATCTGTGCATCTCGCATGCCCTCTTTACTTGCGTGCGGCGAAAACTTCACGAAAGAGACCTTCGTACGAGATGCGCGTAGGGACGACACGAGCGGGCGCGCGAACTTCGATCGCCGAGGCAGCCCACATGCGGCGCTGGATTCTTCTGGGCGACTTGGCATGGACGACGCTCGCGTTCGTCTTCGCAAGCCTTCTCCGCTATGGCGTGCACTGGGACGGCATCACCTACCACGCCATCTATGCGCTCCTGCCATTTCTCGTCGGCAGCTGCTTCGCCTGGATCGTTTTGTTTTATCGAATGAGGCTGGATGGCTTTCACGGTGGCTGGTGGATGCCGTCCATCGCGTCCGGACTCTTCCTGGCCGTGTTCTGCGAGATGAGTCTGCTCTTAGCCGCTGCTTATGTGACACGCCAATACGTCTCTCGCCTGGCCCTTACGTATTACGTGTTCCTCCTTTTGCCAGGGTTCCTAGTGATCCGCCATCTTGCCCGCAGAGCGCTGCGTGGTAAGCATGAGTGTGGAGAGGTGTGCCGGGTTGTGATCGCGGGATCGGATCACATCGCTCGGGAAATTGCATCGAAGATCGCCCATCATCCGGAAATGCTCTGTCGGGTGGTGGGATTTCTGTTTCCCGAAGATCGCGTTGATAACAGCGTTCTCACGGTCGAAAGCCTGGCTGAGTCCCATGATGTCTCGACTCTAGAGGTTACAGACCTGCTTGATCTGCACGAAGTGGACGAATTGATCGTGGCTCTACCGCAGCCCGCCACCGCCGAACTCGTGCGCCTAGCCACGCAGTGCCAGCAACGGGGAATCGGCGTCAGCCTGGTGCCCCAGCCGTACGACTTGTATTTGTCGCGCCCGAAGCTCCTCGATCTCGACGGATTGCCTATCCTGAAGCTGTGTGAACCGTCCGTTCCGCAGTTATTCCTGAAGACCAAGCGCGCGCTCGATATCGCCTTGGGCGCGATCTTGTTTGTCCCATCGCTGGTGGTGATTCTTCCGAGTGCTTTTGTGCTGCGCGTTTTGCGGGGACGCGCCTTTCAGTGGGACCTGCGCTGCGGAACGAACTTCAAGCAATTCCGAATGTTGCGCCTCAATGTGCGTCGCAATGCCGTTCAGGAAACCCGGTTCGAACGTGCTCTCGATCTCTTTAGCGTCACAGAGCTTCCCCAGTTGTGGAATGTGTTAATAGGCGATATGAGCTTGGTGGGCCCGCGCCCGGAGCCTCTGTCGCGTACGCGGCGATATACGTCGTGGGAAGAGCGTCGCCTCAGCGTCCGGCCCGGGATGACGGGCTTGGCCCAAGTTCGAGGTTTACGGGAACAGCATTCGTCGGAAGCCAAGGCTCGTCTTGATCTGCAGTATTTGCTGAATCCCTCCCTGGCCACAGACCTTTCCATCCTGCTGCAGACATTGTTCACGCTGGCGACTCGGCGGAGGTCGACCGCAGAAGTGGTGGAAATCCGTAAGTCTGGCGTCGTGCCCCGAGTCGGATCAATCGAACAGATGGAGGGGGAGGTGGCTCCGCGTGCTGATCGTGCGCAGTCCCGTGCGAATTAGCTTTGCCGGTGGCGGTACCGATCTGCCATCGTTTTATGAGCAGTTCGGCGGAAGTGTACTGAGCGCGGCAATCAATAAATACTTCTACACCATCCTCGGCAAGCGCTCAGACGGGCGAATCCAGGTGATTTCTTCCGATCTTCGGATCTTTGAAACCTGGCGCGACATCGCCACCATGGATGAACGGGGTAGCGGCCTGGAAATTCCTCTTGCCGTCATGAAGGATCTCGGGCGCGATATGTCAGTCGATCTTTTTCTGGCATCCGAAATTCCGCCCGGCACCGGCCTAGGCTCTTCTGCCAGCGTTTGCGTCAACATTCTCAAGACCCTCGCAACTTATCTGCAGATTCCGCTGTCGAAGTACGACCTGGCAGAACGCGCATTTCGCATTGCGCGCGAAGGGTTGCAGCGACACGTAGGCAAGCAGGACGAATATGCCGCTGCCTACGGGGGACTGAACCGCATCGTCTTTCACCGCGACGGGGGGACCGAGGTGGCTCCAGTCACACTCAACGCTGACTTTGCCCATGCGTTTGAGAACAGCCTGATGCTGTTCTTCACCGGATCAGCCCATCACTCCTGGACGATCTTGGAGGAGCAGGAAAAATCCACACGAACCACGGGTAGCAGCGCCGCGAAGGCACTGAAGCGAACCGAGAGCTTTGTACCTGAGATGCATGACGCTTTGATGAAGTCCGATCTGCCGACATTCGGGTCGCTTCTCGACCAGGCGTGGCAAGCGAAGAAACAGGTGTCGTCCAAGATCTCAACGTCTCGAATCGATCACATCTATCGCGTGGCCCGAGATCACGGAGCGATGGGAGGCAAGATCACGGGCGCGGGCGGCGGCGGATTTCTCTTGCTGTGCTGCGATCCCACAAATCAAAGTGACGTTCGGCGCGCGATGGCAGCGGAAGGCGTGCGGGAGATGACGTTCGCATTCGATGCCCACGGAACACAGGTGATCGCCAACGATCCCTTCATCGATTCGGACGACGCGACCGGATCCAGATGGACGTTTGTGCCCGTGTCTTCTAGCCTCTAGCGAGTCTGCTTTACCGAGCAACATCCGGAAATTCCAGTGAAAGCCTTCTTGCTTGCAGCCGGTCACGGCACGCGGATGCGTCCGCTTACCAACACCGTTCCCAAATGCCTTCTGCCCATTCGGGGGACGCCAATGTTGGAGATATGGCTCCGGCTCTGTCAACGCTTCGGCATTACAGAGGTTCTGCTCAATCTGCACGCGCACGCTCCGCAAGTACGGGAGTTCCTTTCCCTTCGGTTCAATTGCGATCTTGCGGTGAATCTAGTCGAAGAACCGGTTCTGCTCGGCAGTGCCGGTACCTTGCGGGCCAACCGTGACTGGATCGGGAATGACGAGTGTTTCTGGATTTTCTACGCCGATGTGCTGTCTGCACCTGATCTGGCCGGCATGTTGCACCTTCACAGAGAGCGGAATCCGATAGCCACCTTAGGCGTGTATGAGGTGCCGGATCCTTCGCGATGTGGAATCGTCACGGTTGACTCCGATGGACGCGTTAAGAAGTTCGTCGAAAAGCCCGCCCAACCCGACGGCAATCTGGCCTTTTCGGGCCTAATGATTGGGACACCATCGCTCCTGGATGCAATTCCCCTGCGATCACCGGTGGACATCGGTTTCCATCTGCTGCCTCAATTGGGCGATCGCATGATTGCCTATCGTCTCAGCGACTATGTCCTCGATATCGGCACTCACGAGAACTATCAACTCGCGCAGCAAACCTGGCAGCATCAAGAAAGCCCGGTATGAGTGAGGCGTCCGCC
>DASRDJ010000299.1:0-2457 GCA_035652655.1 Terriglobales bacterium | reverse complement strand
GTCTCGTCGAAGGCCTGGGTGAATCCAAACATTTGCAGGACAAAGCGGCATTGTTTGAGGCATTGGAGAGACTCGTCAGGGGATAGAAGCTTCCCCCTCTCCTCCGAGGAGAGGGCAGGGGGCGGAGGCCGTTGTTTCATTGCGGCCACTCGGTTCACGGAACGCTCCTTTTTGCTTTGCACATCCACTGGACCATGAACCATCTTGAAAAGCTCCGTAGGAGCGCCATGGTGCGCCTGCAAACGCACTCACATTGCGGGGTGGAAGTCCCCGTCAGGCTGAGGGTACACCGGCCTGTGACCGAAGGCTACTGCGTCGTGGTAACACGAGGTGGAGAGCTGCTGGAGGTGAACTGCCAGTCCGTAACAAAGCTGATGCAAAAGCAAAGGCAACGTGAACTCAGTAAGCAGGTTGATGGGATGAGACTGTCAGGGCTGTGCGAAATCCGTGCCGCAGCCCAAGCCTCACCAGAGGATTCTTGCGCGAGCAAGAAAGGCCAGCGTCGCAGCGAGCGTGCCGCCAAAGAAAACAGTGAATCACCAGAAAGGCCGCGCCGCCATCAATCGGTCAAAGGAGACAGAATGGCAGGAAGCGTGAGTGAAACAAGCAGGGAGACCCATTGGAACCAGACGGTGTTCATGGCCTGTGGCCCGAAGAGCCGCCCAGTGGGAGTCAGAGCGTTCATAGTAGCCAGGAAGCGCCTAACCCGCGCAGAGCCAAGGAACGCAGGAAGGTGGAACCGCTAAAACCCATGACAGATAACGGTGCTAACCGATCGGCGAAAGTGGTGGCGAGCACGCCACCTAAGCAAGCCGAAGACATCTACGAGCGATGGCCGTGGGTGGAATGTACTGTCTGGACAAGGCGGATGCTAACACGACTCGAACAAAGCGAGTCGACAACCAAATGGTTTGGACTATGGGACAAAGTATGGGCAGAAAGAAACCTGCAGCAGGGATATTACGCGGTCTGGCGTAACAAAGGGGCAGCAGGTGTGGACAAACAGACACTCCAACAGTTTGGAGCACAGGAGCAATGGCAACTCAACAAGCTCAGGGAGCAGCTGCGCAGCGGGCGTTATCAACCGTTGCCAGCGCGACGAGTCTGGATACCCAAAATGGATAGCCCGGAGAAACGGCCGCTGGGAATACCTGCGGTGCGAGACCGGATAGCACAAACGGCGCTAAGGAATGTCATCGAACCCATCTTCGAGCAAGACTTCGCGACCAATAGCTACGGTTTTCGACCCGGACGGGGATGCCGGCAGGCAGTGGCCCAGGTCGAGCGGTTGATAAAAGAAGGGCACATCTGGTGTGTTGATGCAGACCTTAAAAGCTACTTCGACACCATCCCGCACCAGCGGCTGATGGGACTCATCGAGAAGCGCATCGTGGACAGCAAGGTGCTGCGCTTACTCGAACAATACCTCAAAGCCGGGGTGATGGAGCAGATGAAAGGGTGGCAACCGACCGAACAGGGCACTCCCCAGGGAGCCGTCATCAGTCCGCTACTGGCCAACATCTACCTCAACCCGCTCGACCACAGCGTGGCCGAGAAAGGATGGAAGATGGTGCGTTACGCGGACGACTTTGTTGTGCTCTGCCAAACGGAAGTAGAAGCCCATGAGGTGCTGGAATACTTGCGTGCGTGGACAGCGGAGGCGGGATTAACCCTGCACCCTGTCAAAACACGTATCGTCAATGTCCAGAGCCAAGGCTTGGACTTCTTGGGCTGGACCTTTCGCGGTGGCAAGAAATGGCCGCGAAAGAAAAGTGTGCTCAAGCTGCGGGAGAATCTGCGCCGCTGGACCGGAAGAAGCAACGGGATGAGTATGGCGATGATTGTGGCCAAACTCAACCCGACACTGCGTGGATGGCGCGGATACTTCGGCCAAAGTCCGCCTACGAGCCTGCGGGACGTGGACGGATGGATACGACGCCGACTGCGCGCCATGCTGCGACGGAGACACCGGCGGCAAGCCTTCGGGCTCAGTCCGGTTGACCATCACCAATGGCCCAATCGCTGGTTTGCGACGCAAGGGTTGTACAGTCTGGAACACGGCACTTGCGACTATGCGTAGCCTCCCACAAGAGACCACCGACCGGAAAGCCGGATGCGGGAAATCCGCTCGTCCGGTTTGGAGGGAGGGGTGGAGTTCTATCCTCCATCCCTACCCCTATTCTATAGCCGCCAACGCCCCTCGGTCATTCTCAAGCTCCGTAGGAGCGGCATGTTCATTCGACGGTTCATGGAAAGGAGCGCCGTTCACTGCGACACTCTAATTCAATCGCTATGGCTCGGCGGTCGTCTCAGATTCCAATCGCGACTCAATGACGACCCTCACCAGATTCGTGCGATTGTTCACCGTGGGAGAAGGCCAATTCGCCCTTCTCAATGGCACTTTTGAGCGCAGCCTGTTCCGTTTCGTCGAGCACTCCGTCATGATTGGCGTCGTAG
>DASRDJ010000298.1:0-2332 GCA_035652655.1 Terriglobales bacterium | reverse complement strand
CAAGCCGCGACGCCGATTGGCTCTCGACTGCATTTACCCGGATGCTCTCGACCGAACTGGCTGCTGGAGACAGGATCCGAGTCATTCCTGAGGAAACGGTTGCCCGGGCGAAAACTGACCTTGGATTACAAGAAAAAAATGGTTACCCCCGCGACACCTTGCGCGCCCTTCACGCTGATCTGGGCAGCGACTATGTAGTGGCCGGCTCGTATGTCGCTCTCGGTGACAGAAATTCAGGCCAGGTTCGGATGGATCTCCGGCTTCAGGAAACGATCTCGGGAGAAACCCTGGCCAGTATTGCCGTGAGCGGGCAGCAATCGGAGATTTTCGACCTGGTGGCGCGGGCCGGCCAGGAGATGCGGCGCAAACTTGGATCGACGGTTCCACCGGAAGGAGACGTGGACTGGCGAACGGTGCTTCCCTCGAATCCTGAGGCGGCGCGTCTGTACTCGGAGGGCTTAGCGCGTTTGCGTGTTTCTGAGAATCCGGCAGCTCTCGAACTGCTCCAGAACAGCGTCCGGCTAGCGCCCGATTTTGCACTTGGGCATGCGGCGCTAGCCGAGGCATGGTCAGCCCTCGGCTATGATGCCCGCGCGGTCGCCTCGGCCCAGAAAGCGCTTGATCGGTCAACCTCGCTTCCGGAAAATGAACGTTTCGAAATCGAAGGACGATATTACGAACTGAACCACGACTGGGCGGGTGCAATTAGCATCTATCGCCATCTCTGGCAGGATTTTCCAGATGATCTGGAGTCGGGGCTGAGCCTTGTTGCCGCTCAGGCAGCCGCCGGCAATCCCAACGATGCGTTGATCACTCTGTCGAGCTTACGGTCGGGTCCGGTTTCGCAGCGAAACGACCCCCGCCTCGACCTAGCGGAAGCCTCCATCGCAGCGCGCAACGGAGACTACAAACGGCAGCAGGCATTGGCAGAGCAAGCTGCCAAAAGAGCACAATTGTCCGGAGCTCGCCTGTTACTTGCGCGTGCTCAATTGGTGAAAGGATGGGCGCTCGACGACCAGTCACAATTCAAGGACGCAAGAGAGGCGTACTCTGCGGCACTCCAGATTTTCGATGAGGCTGGGGATGCAAGTGGAGTGGCCGATGCGCTGAACGGCTTAGGCATCGTGTTGCAGAAAGAGGGAGACCTTGCTGGAGCCGAAGAAAAACTTGGCCGGGCGCGAGACTATTTCCTCAAAGTCGGGGCCGAAAACAGTTTTGCAGCAACCCTGACAAACCTGGGCGAGGTCGATCGCGCGGAAGGGCGGCTCGCCGACGCTGAGGATCTCTACGGTCAAGCCCTGCGGGTTTTCCGAAAGATCGGCCAAAAGGAAAACGAGTACATCACCATGAACAATCTCGGTGCCGTTCTTTATCAGGGCGGTAACTTCCGAGGAGCTCGCAAGCTTTTTGAAGACTTGCTCGCTTTGCGGAAGGCCGCAGCAGACCGGGCCGGCGTGGCGTTTGCGAAGACAAATCTGGCAGACGCACTCCGTGTACACGGCGAACCGGATCCGGCGGTGATCTTGTATCAGGAGGCGATGGCGACGTTCAAGGAGTTGGGAGACCGGTCCACCGCGGCGGCCGTCCAACTGGGGCTGGCACGGGCCCTTCTGGCAAACCGCGATCTCACTGCTGCCCGCCGGACTTTGGAGGACGCACTGGCTACGAACCAGGAGATCGCTGCCAAAGGCGATGCCGCGTTCGATCGCGTGCTGTTGGCGCAGGTGTCACTCGAAGAAGGACACCCGGAGCAATTTGATGCATCGGTTCGATCAGCGATCGAAGAGCTCAAGGCCGAGCGTCGCGGTGCCGACGAGATGGAAGCTCTTGCGATTGGCGCAGAGGCGTTGCTGAGCCAACAGAAGGTTGGCGAGGCCTGGGACGTTGTGCA
Organism: Terriglobales bacterium; assembly: GCA_035652655.1. Taxonomy (GTDB): domain Bacteria; phylum Acidobacteriota; class Terriglobia; order Terriglobales; family Acidobacteriaceae; genus Gp1-AA133. The sequence goes on along the minus strand of DASRDJ010000298.1, from coordinate 441 downwards.
AGGGGCGCAAGGCATCCACAACACCGACTGGTTAGCGAAGTTTCGTCTATCGGTGGTGTATGCGCGGTTGGAAGCTGCCCGTGGAAATGCCGCATCCGCCAAGCACAGGTTCGAAGCGTTGAACGCCGATGCCACACGAGCCGGCTGCGTGTCTTGTCAAATTGAAGTTCGATCGGCTGTCGCCAAAAGCCTGAACACCCGTACTCGCGTCATCCAAGCTCACATCATCAAGCCCGCGCTTCAAAATCGAAACAAATAGTTGCATCCGTACTTGTCAAAAAGACGGCCACTTCAAGACTTGTAACCGTTGGTCGTTTCTACTGCGCTGGTGCCTGGTCGAACCTCGACAGGGATATACGCCTCCTCAGAGTCTCAGTGCATCTTCGCCAGCCGTGCCCACCGACGGAACAATCATGATGCCGACTGGTAACGTCACCGTCG
>DASRDJ010000297.1:0-7004 GCA_035652655.1 Terriglobales bacterium | reverse complement strand
GGCTTCGATGCCCGTCCGCTGAGGGTGAACACTTCCCTGCACCACTCCACAAACTCCGGGCACAAGATTCACGGACGGTGTGATGCCGATAATGCAGGTCGAAGTTCCGACTACATTCACCATGTCGTCGGTTCGGCAGCCCGCACCAATCGCGTCCCAATGAGCATCGAACGCTCCGACCGGCACAGGAATGCCTGACTTCAATCCGAGTTGTTGTGCCCAGTGCGGTGATAAAGTTCCGGCAATCTGGTCGGATGTCGCGTACGTTCCATCCAACTTTTCTCGGACGCCCGCGAATAGCGGATCCACTTTGACGAGGAATGTCTCGGGTGGCAGACCGCCGAGAGCCGCGTTCCAGAGCCACTTGTGGCCCATTGCGCAGATGCTGCGTTTCACTTCTCCTGGGTCGGTGATGCCGCACAGCGTAGCGGCCACCATGTCGCAATGTTCGAAGGCGGAAGCAAACTGAGACCGCTTGTCAGGATTGTGGCGTAGCCAGTGTAGAAGCTTGGAAAATCCCCATTCCGACGAGTAGACACCCCCGCACCATTGAATCGCTTCTAGTCCTTCTCGATGAGCTGTCTCGGTGATCTCGGCAGCTTCGCCTTTCGCGCGATGATCACACCATAGATAGTATTCGCCCAACGGCTGAAGATTCTTGTCGACCGGAATAACAGAAGACCCGGTGGTATCAAGCGCAATGGCCTTTACCTGATCTCCTGTAATCCCAGCTTTCTTCACTGCCTCGCGGGTCGCCGCCGCCAACGCGCTCATGTGATCCGCGTGCGATTGGGTAGCGTATTCGGGATCTTCACGTTTGCGATGCAGGGGATACTCCGCGACCGCTGAAGCGAGCAGTCCCCGCTCGCTATCAACCATGGAGACGCGGACGCTCAGAGTTCCGAAGTCGACTCCCGCCACAATTGCCATCAGCAGGCTCCGTCGGGACTTTGGTGCCAGTACATGTCCCAGCCCAGATAACGCGTAGTGGCTTCGTGAACCGCGCCGGCAACGGTCGAAAGATTCGCCGCGACATGATGTTCAAAGCCATTCTCACAAATGAAGTGCAGCAACTTCTGCATCTTGGGGATTTCCACGACGCCCGCCCCCCCGAAAGTATTGAGGGGATCGTCGGTAAACTTTCCTTCTCCCACGTAACCGCGCATCTTGCCGGCAGTATCATCCGTGGAGAAGCGTGCGAAGCTCATCTTCTCTGGCTTGATCAGTCCGACACACGTGCCGAATGTGTTTTCCTTCCCTACAGTGCCGGCGATAATTTCCTGGAAGTCCATCTTCACCGAGCGGAAGAAATGCTTTGGCAGGTTGGAACAGTGGAAGCACACGGCTTTGTTGGGATCCGCTCCGTAATTATTGTTCCAGTCAAGCAAGGCGGAAGGGCTACCGGAAGCGAGTCGCAAGGCATGCATGCCGAGCACACCGCAAATGTCCACTTCGCAGGCGCTCGATAGCAAGCTATCGCTCATCATGCTCATCACCGTGCACGGGACCACTCCCAGGTTCTCTTCAATCGAGGTCCAACACTGCACTGCGCTGATGGCGACCTCGGTGTCTGCCATCCACCGATCTACGACCGCACCCAGTTTGGCCATCTTTAGCAGCGCCGCTTCCGGGACCGAACTGGCATCGACATACTTCTTGATCGCGGCCAGCTTTGCCTGAGCCGAATCATCGTTGTCCTTTGTGCGCTCGATCCGGCCCAACACCTCTGAGAGATCCAGAGTTTCGATCGAGATGCCTTGAGATTCGAGGATTTTTTCGCTGTAACGCACCGTGTTGAAGGCGGTCGGCCGAGCACCGATGGCGCCCACACGAAGATTTCGGAAGCCATTCACTACGCGGCATGTAGCCGCGAACCATTCCAGGTCCTTTGCGAATTCTGGAGAGTCCGGTGTTTCGGTGTGCAGGGTCGTGATCGAGTAAGGAATTCCATACTGCCGGAGATTGTTGCAGGCCGACATCTTTCCGCAGAAACTGTCGCGTCGGTACGCGATCGTCATCTTTTTTGGATCGTCGGGAGTGGCCTGGATCAGTACCGGGACACGCAGATCTGCGAATCGAAGTGTGTCAGCGATGGCACGCTCTTCCCCAAAGTTCGGGAGAGTCACGATGACTCCGTCGATGCGGTCCGAATGCTGCTTGAAGAGGTCGGCACATCGCCGGGATTCCTCGCGCGTCTCAACGGCGCCGTATTTGCTCTGCTCCGCGGTAAGCGCGACAACGTCCATGCCGGCGGACCCGAGAACGCGGAGCATCTCTTCGCGACCACTCTTCGCGAGGTGATCAGGGAAGAAACCGCGATTCCCCACGATCAATCCCATCGTCATTTTCCTGGTCGCCATAGAGATTCCCTGTCAGTTCCAGCGCGCTAGGCGTGTCTCCCAGGCGCAAACCGCACGCAATAAAGCACGCCCACCAGTAGCAGGAACGCTCCCCACCAAACGTTGGCGTGATACTGGAACAAAACCACACGGTTGGCAGGAGGAGAAATCAATTCCCATATACCCGCACCCGTGATCAGAATGCCGTTCACCAGCAGTGAAAGGCCGATGAAGAACCAGATCGAGATTCCGTGCTCGTGCATTGCACCACCCTGTGCCTACCAGAAGATTATGTTCAAGATCACGAAGACAGTTGCCACCACCACCGCCCAGAACAATGGACGCTGGTAGATCGGAACCTCGGCTTCATGAGGAATGGCGGTCGCACCGTACACCAGGCCATTGAGTTCACTGTCCGACCTCGGCTTGGTCATGTAGCTCACGACAATGGTAACTACGAAACACAGCAGGCAGGACCAAAGAGCACGATACATGTTTTCCGCCATGTCGCGCGCGTTGGGCGAGAGGGCCACATAGCGCAGGGCGGTTGGATCCACTTTCACCCAGGCCCACATGCCGATCGAAGAAAGTGTGCCGGCCAGCAAACCCCAGAATCCACCAGCGTTCGTGGCCCGCTTCCACAGCATTCCGAGCACGACGGTACCAAACAATGGCGCGATGAAGAAACTGAACAGCGCTTGTACGTAGTCCATGATGCTGGCGAACTGCATGACCAGGTACGCTGTGCCAACGCTAATAAGGACGCCTAAAACGGTGGTCCAGCGCCCCATACTGACGTAATGGGAATCAGGCGCATCCTTGTTAATCAAGGCTCTATAGATGTCGTACGTCCAAACGGTCGTGAAGGCGCTCACATTGCCCGCCATGCCCGACATGAATCCGGCAATCAGCGCGGTAACACCCAGCCCCAGAAGTCCCGGGCCGCAGTAGCGCGCCAGCATCAGCGGAAGAACTTCGTTGTAACTGTGGCCCCCGCTCGCCACTGCCGCTGTCTCTCCCGTAAGCTTCACCGGCAACACGGCCAAGCCCAGTAACCCGGGCAGGATCACGATGATGGGAACCATCATCTTGAAGGCCGCGCCGATAATGGGAGCCATCTTGGCAGCGCGCAGATCCTTAGCAGCAAGCACCCGCTGCACCACCAGGAAGTCCGTAGTCCAGTATCCGAAAGAAATGATTGCGCCCAGGCCAAAGACAATGCCCGTCCAGTGGATGCCCATCGGGTTGTTATTGAACGATCCGAGCGTGGACCACAGATGCACATATTCGTTGGACGCATTGTGCGTGATCTGAGCCTTGAGATTGCTCCAGCCGCCGGTTTCGATCAGACCCATAATCGGAATCAGCGCCGCGCCCGCCCATATAAGAATGAACTGCAGAACTTCGTTAAAGATCGCCGAGCGCAAGCCTCCCAGCGCAACGTAGATCGCGACCGTCAACGACGAGACCCAGATGCTGAAATGAATGTCCCAGCCCAATACCACTTTCATGACCAGCGCCATCGAGTACATATTGATGCCGCTCATCAAAACGGTCATGAACGCGAAGGAAACCGCGGAGAGCGTACGGCTGGATTCTCCAAAACGGAGTTTGAGATAACCCGGCACCGAATGCGTTCTTGAGATGTAGTAGAACGGCATCATCACCAACGCCAGGAACAGCATGGCGGGGATGGCGCCGATCCAGTACCAATGGGTGGCGAGAATGCCGTATTGGTAGGACGCGGCCGCCCAACCCATCAGTTCCAGTGCGCCGAGGTTTGCAGAAAGGAAGCTGAGACCAGCCACCCAGGCCGTCATCTCACGGCCAGCCATGAAGAAGTCTTCGCTGGTATTGGCTTGGCCCTTTAGATAAAAGCCGATGGCAAGGACGAGTGCAAAATAAAAGACCACGATGACAACATCTACCGGAGACAAGTGCACGAGCCGGTCTGCGACAAACACAGCCAAGGCTGTCGTCATTTGGTTTCCTTTTTCTGCCCGTAGTATGCGTTGGTGCCGTGCTTCCTTAGGTAATGCTTGTCATGAAGAGTGCGGCCTACCGGCTCCGCTTGGTCGTTGATGCGAACCGTGTAGAAAGCCATGCGCGCTACGGCCTCAAGAATTGCCGCGTTATGCGCCGCTTCCCCCGCGTCGCGGCCCCAGCAAAATGGACCGTGATTGGCAACCAGTACTGCCGGGATGGCAGCGTAGTCGATTTTCTGGAACGTTCGCACGATAGCATGACCGGTATTCAGTTCGTAGTCAGTGGCGATTTCTGGATCAGGCATGGTGTCGGTGACGGGTACCGGCCCATGAAAATAATCAGCGTGCGTCGTCCCGAAACACGGAATGGGGCAACGTGCCTGTCCCCAGGCCGTGGCATACTCCGAGTGCGTATGAGCGACTCCACCGATCGTTGGGAACGCCTGGTACAAAGCCAGATGAGTGGGGAGATCGGACGAGGGGCGCAACTCTCCTTCGACAATCTTTCCGGCAAGGTCGGTGACAACCAGGTGAGCGGGCGTCATGGAATCGTAGGGGACCCCGCTCGGTTTGATGACGACCAGACGCTGTTCGCGGGCGATCCCGCTCACATTTCCGAAAGTGAAGAGAACCAGTCCCTGCCGAACCAGCTCAAGGTTGGCCTGCAACACCTGTTCGCGCAAGTCCGGCAGCAGCATCGGGGAAGAGCCCCTGGGAAAGGCCTGGAAGGCCTTGGTAATCGTTTACCACGTCCCGTGAAAGTAGAGCAGCGGGTTGTTTTTGTCAATCTCGGGAGCGATTTCCATTCGGACCTTCCGCCCTCTTATGTATCTGTCCGCTTCAAAGAAACGTGACGTGGCCACGCACCTACTCACCTCATTCGTCGCTCGGTATAAGTGATGTCACTGCTCTCTCAGAGGGGAACGTTTACCATGCTAGAATTCCGTAGCTTCGAGCGGGCATGGACATCCGAGAGATCGCAAAACGGGCGCGCGTCTCTACCGCCACAGTGTCGCGAGTCGTTAATCGCGTGCCCACCGTCAATCCCCAGATGGCCAAGCGCGTGTGGAATGTCATCGAGGAACTCGGATATTATCCCAATACACAAGCGCGGGCCCTGGTTTCCGGGCGGAGCCGGATTTTCGGCTTAATCATCTCTGACATCACCAATCCATTCTTCCCGGAAATCGTTCAGGTATTCGAAGCGATCGCGGTCCAACATCGCTACGAGATCTTGCTCAGCTCAACTAGTCACGATCCGAAACGCATGGAAAGCTCGGTGCGGCGCATGCTTGAGCGCCGGGTGGAAGGCGTTGCGGTACTGACCTTCGGCATGGAAGAACCTCTGCTCGAGCACCTTCACGTGCGCGAGGTTCCGATCGTTTTTGTTGACGTTGGCCCGCAACGTCCCTGGGTAAGTAACATACGGATCGACTACCTTCACGGCATTCGACAGGCGGTGCAGCACCTGGCGGCTCTCCGGCATGAACGAATCGCCTTCATCTCCGGACCTCTCAAGCTCAAGTCCGCGCTTGCACGACAACAGGCTTTTGTGCGCTCCATGCGCGAGATCGGCATGGAGTGCGATTCTGCCCTAATGGTGGAGGGTGACCACACTATGGAAGGCGGCATGGCGGCCTGTGCGAAGCTGCTGTCGCTATCCCACCGTCCAACGGCCATGATGTGCTCGAACGACATGACGGCGATCGGCGTCATGCGAAAGAGTCACGAAACGCACATCGCAATTCCGCACAATTTGTCGGTGGTTGGATTCGACGATATACGCCTCGCGCAGTTCATGATTCCCCCGCTGACCACCATTCAAATGTCACAAGCGGAGTTAGCTCGGATCGCATTCGATGCGCTCATGGCAGACGTTGAGCGAGAAACGCCGGCGCCCAACGGGACGGAATATGTGCTCAAGACAAACCTGGTCTTGCGTCAATCCACGGGCATGAACTCCAACGCGACGAAACGAGCTAAGTAACGACAACATCGCAGAGCGACCGCCGCGTTGATGCCTCTGTGATCCTTTAGCCAGGAGGGACTATCCGCTTTCTTGGGATCGATGTTGGTACGGGCGGCACCCGCGCACTTATCATCGATGAACATGGCCGCGTTGTCTCTTCCGGCACCGAGGAGCACGTTCCTTTTGCCAGCCCGCAGCTGGGATGGGCAGAACAGGATCCGCGCGATTGGTGGCGAGCCGCGGCGTTGGCTGTGCGACGCGCTCTCTCCGGCAGCGGAACTGGAGCCGACGAAATTGCCTGCATTGGATTCTCGGGCCAAATGCACGGCGCCGTATTGCTCGATGATCGCGATGAAGTTGTTCGACCGGCACTGATCTGGTGCGATCAGAGGACAGAGCCCCAAGTGCAGGAATTGGGGACCTTGTTCGAAGCGGATCGTCTGGTTCAGCTCACCTGCAATGCACCCCTTACCAATTTCACGCTCACCAAACTTCTTTGGGTTCGCGAAAACGAACCGCGGAACTGGCAGCGAGTTGCTCACGTTCTGTTGCCCAAAGACTACGTGCGCTTCCAGCTAACTGGTGAGCGAGTAACGGATGTTGCGGATGCTTCGGGAACCTTGCTTCTGGACGTGGCGCGGCGCAAGTGGTCTACCGACGTCTTAGGTGTTACAGGAATCAACTCAGAACTACTCCCTCGGCTGCGAGAAT
>DASRDJ010000296.1:0-2320 GCA_035652655.1 Terriglobales bacterium | reverse complement strand
TTCCCTGCAAATTCAATAGGAGACAACAATGAACAAGCGGAACGACTGGTCTTGGGCTATCGCTGCGGCCGTGATATGCACGTCGGGATTCTCGCTGGTGTCGGCACCAGTATTTGCCACCGAGAACGCACAGGAACGCCGTGGCGCGCGAGACACCAAACAGGATGCCCGGCAGACCGGACGGTCGGAAAAGATCGATTGCAGGAAAGCAAACAACAAGAGCAATTCGGCATGCCGTAAGGACAATCGCGATACCAGGCAGACTGGCCGCGAGGATTCGCGCGATGTCAGGACGGGTCAAGCGCCAAAGCCATAGCACACGGACACGATTTATATCGGTCCGTCACGCTAAGCGGCAAGTCCCTGGTTCGAGTCCAGGTCGAGGAGCCACGTAGCTACAGGTCTTTCTCTCCAGCAGCGCGAACGGATACGGATAGGAAGATCTATCCGCTCCTGCTCGCACGGCGCCGCACGAATTACCCATTCTCCCGCTCCTCCGCCCCGGTTTGAATGACCGCTTCACGCCCTGAGGTAGTCGGTCAAGGGTTTTTTGCAATCAGTTCGAGGTTCTTAAGGAGTGGCGAGCCGCGCTTCCTGAGGGCGTTGAGATACGTGGACTCATCGTATGGCGTGCGGGTTTGCCAACAGCGATAGAGGATCCTAATCCATTTGAACGCCAACGAACGCACGGCAGCTTGATAAGAGCTGCCTTTAGCGCGCTGCTGCCGATAGTAGGCACCGGCCCAGAATGATTTATTGATTGTCTGCCCCGCCCATTCGACGAAGGTCTGGCGGACGAACGTCGGGCATTGCCAGCGCCAATGGACCCAACTCTTTTTGCCACTGCGTTCCGTGACGGGCGCAATGCCGGCGTATTGCTCCAACTCATCGACGTGCTGGTAGCGTTGGCGGTCCTCCCCGAAGGCGACAAGAAGCCGTGGCGCCAGATGAGGGCCGGCACCCGGTAGGTCTTGAAATAAGCTGTAGTCTGGCAGCCTCGGCGCGAGCTCGGCAATCTCCCGATCGAAGCGGTCAATCGCTTGCAGTGTCGTGCTCAGTTGTTCGATCAGCACCAGAACTTGCAGGCGACAGGGGGCGATGACGCCCATGTCTTCGGTGAGGGGTATGGCCGCTTTGATCGCATCCAGGCGAGCGCTGATCACATTAGGGCGTCGGCCGTTATGGGCGTAGAAGAAGGCCTGCAGACTGGCGCGTCGAGCGCGCTTAACCTGAGAGAACGTTGGCCAGCGGGTCAGGAAGTCGCAAAACAGGAGGGTGTCATGCTGCTCAAACCAGTCCAGAGCGTGCGGATAGTATTGCTTGAGGGTATTGGTCAGGCGATTGGTGAAGCGCGTCTTGTCGCCGACCAACTCACGCCGGTGTTCGGTGAGACTGAGCAGGGTGCGCATCTCCACGCTCTGCGGTCGCAGCGCAGTAAATCGCTGCGGATGCCGCATGAGCAGATCCAAGGCAAGTTCGGCATCGGTTGGATCATCCTTGGCGCGGCTGGGCGCGAAGGCCTCACGATACTTCGCCAGGGTCAACGGGTTGATGGGAAAGAGCACAAAGAAGTCGTATTTCTGCAACGCATAGACGATCGGGCCCTTGGCCAATTCCAGCGCCACCGCGATCGGACCACCGAAGCGTTGGTGCAACGGCTGCGCCCATCGATCGATGTCCGTCATCTGGTGTCGAATGCGATCGAATTCGCGTGCCTCGGCACCGGGCGCTTGTAGACAAACGTCATGCTTGGTATCCGCCCAATCGATGCCGACATAGGCGCTGAACAGTTGAGTGGCTAGTGGCTTCACATCGTACCTTCCAAAGTGATAAATTGATGTCCAGGGACGTGCACGCTTGCGTTCTGCGAAGGCAATATAGTGAGCCGGTAGGACGGCAAACCCTGAGTATTCGTTGTCGAGCGCAAGCACACCCGCGGACTCGAAGCTAAAGCGGCGAACGTCGGACGTTGGGGTCGGAATATTCGTAGTCCGCGGGTGCATGTCCCGCTTTCACTGACAGATACCTGCCAGCTGCGACCAGTATCGCGGAAAGAGGAACGGACTATCTATATCGGGTCGGAAGCGGCATTCGCGAGGCATCAAAAACAAACCCCGCCGAAGCGGGGTTTGTGTGAGTGATGCTGAGCGGGAGTTAAGCGGCTTTCTGTTTCCTGCGCCGTGCGATGAACCCGAACAGGCCCAGACCCGCCACCAACATGCCATAGGTGTCCGGCTCCGGAACCGCAGTTATTGCGAACGTCGCGTTGCCGCCACCGCCATTGAGCGAAAGGCGGGTGTTGCCGCCGCCCAGATCAAAC
>DASRDJ010000295.1:0-11770 GCA_035652655.1 Terriglobales bacterium | reverse complement strand
CAGCAATCGCGTCTTCGAGCTTCGCATTTATCACACTGTACCGGGCAAATTGCCGGCACTGGAATCGCGGTTTCGAGACATCTATTCAAAGCTGTTAGCCAAACACGATCTGCAGGTCGTGGGTTACTGGGTACCTGAGGGGGCAGCCGATTGGGATAACACATTCGTATACCTCGTGGCTCATTCCAGCCGGGAGGACGCTAAAAAGAACTGGGACGCGATGCTGGCCGACCCGGAGGTTCAGGAAGCAATCAAATCCGAGGAGGCCAACAAGCTGGTGGAAAAGATAGACCGGACGTACATGCGGCCGACGGATTTTTCGCCGAAGTAGTGTCGCATTTCGCGAGATTCGATTCGTTAATCGAGTTCGACGCCAGAAGCCTTCCTCTAGGGCTGGCGATATTCAACTGCGGTTTTGTCATCAACGACAAGGTTACTAACTTCAGGCTTCGAACACTGGCAGGTGCGCAACATCGATGGGGAGTGGAAGATATTGTCCGTTACCTGGACGATTTATTGATAGTCACAGCTGACAGCCAACAGCGCTGCAGAGAACAAGGCGAGCTTCCGCCTGGTGATTGCGCCGGACCGCTGAAGAAAGTGAAATCGGAGTGAAATCTGTGAAATCTGGGACAGACGGAAACGTCCCCAACTGATTGGTCGGATCGGGGAATTCGCCTTTCTATGATTCCGTGATGTTGACCCGGAGGAGCGCCTTCATGGGGACTTTACTTCAGGATGTTCGCTATGGTTCGCGCATGCTGGTCAAGAAGCCCACATTCACCATCGTGGCTGTCCTGACGCTGGCTCTTGGCGTGGGAGCCAACACTGCGATTTTCAGCATCGTGAATGCCGTGTTGCTGCGCTCTCTGCCCTACCCCGATCCCGATCGCTTGGTACGAGTTTTCTTTAACGAGCCCGGCGTAGGATTGCGGGACGTCAGGTTTTCCAAGCCCGAACTGGATGACCTGCAGACGCGATCGGGTGTATTTGAAGATATGTCGCCGATCTTCGAGGGTAGCGAGGATGTGACCGGAGCCGGACAGCCCGAGCGTGTCGAGGGGGTCAATGGCAGTTTCAGCTACTTCTCCATGCTGGGTGTGACCCCACAAATTGGACGGCTGTTTGGTCCGCAGGACTTCGTGCTTGGTTTCGCTGCAGAGGCCGTGATCAGCGATGGCCTGTGGCGCCGTGCCTATGGCGCCGATCCGAATGTTCTCGGCCGTACCATCCGGATCGACAATGATCCCTTAACAATTATTGGGGTTCTGCCACGCGGATTTCGCCATCCTGGACCGACGACTTCCGGCGACGCGGAAGTGTTTGGCGCCGGCGGATTCAGCGGAGATCCCTTTCCCCCGCCAATGCGTGGTACCCGGATTTTAGTATCTGGAATCGGACGACTTAAGCCTGGTCTCACACTGGCGCAAGCTCAGGTGCGGCTCACTGCCATGGCTGCCCAATTACGCCACGACTTTCCCACCGACTACCCGCCGCAGGCGCAATGGACAATTGAGATTCAACCATTGCAAGAAACTTTGGTGGGCAAGGTTCGGCCCATGCTGCTGGTGTTACTGGGTGCGGTAATCCTGATCGTTTTCATCGTATCGTTGAACATTGCCAATCTCCTCTTGGCGCGCGCTTCGGGGCGGCAACAAGAGATGGCAATGCGGTTAGCGCTGGGGGCGAGCCGCGCCCGCATCGTGCGCCAAATGCTGACCGAGTCCATGCTGCTGTCGCTTGTCGGCAGTGCCGCGGGAATCGTAACCGCGGTTGGCACTTTGAGTTTCATCCTGCGCTTCGTGCCGTCGAACGTTCCCCGGCTCAATGAAGTACGAATCGACTGGGTGGTGCTGGCGTTCGCTCTGTTGATTTCCATTCTCACCGGCTTAATGTTTGGACTTGCTCCAGCACTTCATTCGGCAAAAGGCGCTCTTTCCTCGGCCATTCGTGAAGGCGGTCGAGGGTCCGGCTACAGCACAAAGACCGGCCGACTGCGAGATGTTCTAATCGTGTCTGAACTAGCTTTCGCCGTCATACTGATGGTGGGAGCCGGCTTGCTGCTGCGTACATTGCGGGGTCTGTTGCAGGAAAATCCAGGCTTTAATCCAACTCAAGTTGTCACGGCAAACATACAGCTTCCGAATCCCAACGAATCGGAGGCGGATCCCTATCTCGATATTCCTCGCAGAGCCATCTTTGATCGTGAGTTGCTGCGGCGCATGAAGGCAATTCCGGGAGTGGAACTCGCCGCCATCACCTCAGCTTTGCCGACCACCAATACCAACCCCAACGCGGTCGGTGGCGTAGCGATTGAAGGCTTCTCAATTGAAGATAGACCGGTCGAGTCCTCGCACGATCTGAGCGCCGAGGCAATTCGGATAAGCTCTGATTATTTTAAGGTGTTACAGACGATGCTCCTGCGCGGCCGCTCATTCACCGAGGGCGATGACGACGGCAAACCGCTGGTGGCCATCATTGATGAAAGCACCGCTCGTAAGTATTGGCCAGCCCAAGATCCGCTGGGCCGCCGTGTGCGGTTCGCACGAGACCCTAGCAAGCCGTGGACGACCATCGTGGGTATTGTTAAGGATATCAAGAGTGACGGTCTCGACATCGATGGCGTTCCCCACATCTATGTTTCGACTTATCAAGACAACAGCAAGCGACTGAGCGTGGTGCTGCGGACGTCTCTGCCCGCGACCCAGCTCGAACCACAGATTCGGCATGAAATCCAGAGCATTGATCCCAACTTGCCGGTATTTAGCGTTTCTTCTATGAACGACGTCCTTGATCGATCACTAGCTTCACGCCGCTTTTCTGCCGATCTGGTGGGCGGATTTGCCGGACTGGCGGTGCTTCTGGCCTCCATCGGAATTTACGGCTTATTGGCTTATATCGTCGGCCAAAGATCGCGGGAGATCGGTATCCGCATGGCCCTGGGCGCTCGCCGGGACGATATTCTGAGAATGTTCTTACGCAAAGGGGTCGCGCTTGCTGGCGTGGGCATCGTCGCCGGATTGGTCTTTTCTGCAGCCACTGCGCCCATGATGGCAAGTTTGCTTTATGGGGTGCGCCCCCATGATCCGCCTGTGTTTCTGATCGTGCCTCTGCTGTTACTTTCAGTGGCCGCGCTGGCTAGCTATCTCCCAGCACGCCGGGCGACGAAAGTGAACCCAATGATTGCCCTTCGCGAGGCATGAACTCACACCATTAGAGCGCACCCAGAAGGGCGTTTGTCGGTACCGATCATCGCCAATTAAGTTGAGGAGGTTGTGCTCCGTGCGCCACGATGTTTTGAGACAGGATGAGTCGCTGTTGACTGGTTATTTCATGCCCGCAACTGGGGTCGCGTCAAAACAGCGACTAAATGGCCCTCAACTGGATCGCTACGAATCTAAGACTCGATGTCTGTGTTCCTATCCAGATGTTTTCATGCGGCGGTCTTTCGCTACAGATCGAATGAATGCTGCGATCCGAGCCGATTCGGGGAGGCTTCGCAAACCTCATTTGTGCAAATGAGATTGAGCGAAACGTCCCCGAGCTTCGTGTCAGAACACCTCAGTGGTCATCTGCGTGACGAGGTTGAAAGAAGTCTTGATTGAGTTGTTTCGCGACCCGGTGCCCCAGCCGGAATCCCTCGTTTAGTGAATGTCGATAGTGAAACCCGGCGTAGATACGCGCCCAGTAAGCTTCGGTCTCCAGTTGACCGACGGTATAGTAGGTATGAGTTGTGTGGGTGGCTGCGCTGTTTATGGTGAATTTCACATCAGGCGTGCCGAAGAAGTTTTCCAACGTCTTCGCTATCGCGCCAGTAGCACATCCATGAGCAGCGGGGAATTCGGGATGGGGCGGAGTTGGTGCGAGTGGAAGCCAGGTGGGATCCGCTTCGGTCTCCGGATTGCCGTCTATATCTCCGTTTGGAATAGCGGTTACTGGACGCCAAAAGCTGAAGTGATACTTAGCGTTCCAACAACCGATGCCGGCATCCGTAAAAGCTACCGACAGCATAGCGAGTAATCTGGCGGATTTTGAAATGCTGAGATGGCGATCGACTGCCAACTGGCCGAAGGCGCCAAAATAGGTTGCCACAGGATTCGCCGTCCAGAACAAGGCGATTTCTGTTTGAGCCGGCGTCCGCACGGTGCTATTTACCGCTCCCAGCAGTTTAACTTCGTTGTACTCTCGGGCCCATTGCCGGCTGCCCAAATCTGGCGGGCCGTTCACCGGCAGGAACTGGGAAGCGCTCCGCATGGTGAAAGGAACCATCTGCGCTACCCAGGGCGTCGCTGGCGGCGCGAAAGCTGGCGGAGTGGCGATCCAGACTCCGGGTTCCGGGGCTGCAGGATAAGTATAAGGAACGGTCGCACCTCTTCCGTCATTCGCCCGCAAGGCCACGATTCTCGCTGCTGCAATTTGCCCGATCGCAATGCCACTGGCTTTCGCTTGATCATCGGGAATACCTGCGATCGCGGAATCGTATTGGGCCTGCAAGGCCGCTGTTTGGGCAGGAAAGTAGTACAGCAAGGTTTGGTAAGCTGCCGAAACCGCGGCTGCCTCCTTGGAGGCATCGCGAGGTCCATGGAATTCGGGTCCGTACTGTTTATATCGCCGGTCAATCGCGTTCACAGCGTCGTACATCGCGAGATTAACGTAGGTGAGATATATCTGGGTCCCGGGCGTCGTTAATGCGGTGGTCAGTGCGATTTGGTTCCAGTCAACAACTGGGTTCGAAGCTCTGGCTGACTGCGTTAAGGCGATTGACAGGGCCGCGATCAGCACGAATAAACGGAGCGATAGTGCTTTCATGATGTAACTCCTGGGTAGATTTGTGCCACTGAATGTCTGACCCGTTGTAGTGATTTCTGTTTCTGCCAGCGGCAAGGGAATTCCCAAGATAGCTGGCACTTAACGCGCGTTCTCCTCGGGTTCTGTTTCCCGAAACTTGTGTGATTTGCTCTACGACTACGGCGCGCGCAGCACAGAGGAGCGCGCAACCTCCTCTAGGTACAAGGCTCCAAGTTCTCCGTCCCAGAGGCGCTCACGTTCAAGCTTCTTGCTGGCGTTCTTGAAAGTGTCGACATATCCCTGATGACTGCTATATCGCTCGCGTAGTTGAGCGGTTGTGAACGGGTTCTCCAAAACTGCATTGAAATAGAAAAGATTCACACCCAGTGGAGCTGCGATATCGGGAAGGATGACGGGCTCGATGGACCGATGCAGCGGATTCTGGGTTGCGAAATAGGAGAGTTCGTCGATCTCATGCTGGCTCAGCGGGAATGTAGGAGATGCGCTATCCTCCGTAATCAACTTCGAGCACTCCACGCCGCTCCCTAAGAAGTCATCGCCGATGACGCAACCTGGATCCGGGTAGGGTGGAAGATTGCCGGTCGTGTTCGTGCCGTCAGAGAAGAAATTGGGGTGGATGCGGCTGTTCGGCATCGGAACATTACGTTCTGTCCGATCCTGCAGATTGGTGAGGGTTTGCAGCAAGAGAGGCATGGACCGGGCCAGGCGTGCCTCGTAGTGAAAGGGATATTCCTCCCAATTATCGAATGGCTGGTTAAATGGCAGCGCGCGGGCAAACACATCCGCGACACGCAGCCCTCGACCCTCGGTGTTGAAGGCACCGGGGTTGGGGAACTGGACAGAGTAGTCGTACCACAGCGCATCCTGCGAGATTGGCCGGTCAAAATTTGCGTATCCTTCGCGCACCACATGGGTGAGCTTCGGGACCGCATAGATGCGGACAAACTCATTCACCTTGCTGCCGCGGCCGAGAGCGTTCAGCGCCCGTGCAACCGTATTTGCGTATATGTAAGGGGCGCTTTGCGGGACGCTCACGTCGCTATCGCCGAGTACCCAGGCGAGTGGCGCTGCAATTGGGCGCTGCGGGAGCACCTCGACCTCTGAGAATTCAGCTTCGCCGAAGAAAGTGTGATTCTGGCTGGCAGCCGCATAGACGAGAAACGCGTCGAATCGCATTCCCGATGTCCGGTCACCCCAAACATTGAAGTCTCCACCTCCAGCCTGCACGCCCTGACTTCTAGGGGTCTGAAAAAGTCCACCCCGGGTGCTCGAATTGATCATGAGGGCGTTCGGTCCCGATCCCGACCAACCGATGTAGCACGCCCACGCGGGCGACCTTCCGGTGAAGCGGCGCAACAGATTCTTGGCAAAAACAACGGTGTCACTGACAGGCTCAGGGTACCCTTGCAGACTTCCAAAAAAGACGTTGGGATCCCCGATATTCCAGGTGTCCATCGCGTTCGCGAACGGATTCCAGAAGTTGATGACGAACGGGTCGGGAAAGGCAGTCTCTTTGCCGTCAGCGCTGATAACCGCTGGACGCAGGTATGGCACCAGATGTCCGTCACTCGGCGTTGTCCAGAAGATCCCGCTACCGCTTTCCGGGTTTGTGTCCACAGCGGTAGAACCGTCGGGCAGATTGCCAAGCGGGACGGTGCCGCCCGCTCCAAAATCAAAAACGGCGTAGCCACGATCCAGCAGCACAATCGGGTCAACCGCGTTGATAATGAGCGCCGCCGCTGGCCAACCGAAACCGCCGTCAGCCGCAGCCTGGATTTGCGCAAGACGTCCATTCCAGTGCTTGACCGGCACTTGCAGGCTGAAAAATGCGCCGGGCAAGCTCGCACGGGGATTGCTGCCAGGCCCGAATGTTTCGAAGCGATGATTCTTTCCTTGCTCATCAATCGGTCCAAAAAGCCAATGGATTCCCCACTCATCGGTAAAGAGCCCGCTAAGTTCCCCGGTGATTTGCCAATAGGCAACCCCGTTTTCGACCTTAAGAATACGTTCAGGATCAGATGACAAGCTTCCAGCAAGGCTTGAAACTTTGCCTCGCCGATGGAATTCCACGCCGGTAATGCGACTGTCGATGACAAGCGGCGCACCGTCAACCAACGTGGTGAATCTGGGATTGGCGGTGGCCGGGACATGTGTGAAGGCACCTCTGATCAGCGGATTGATGCCTACGTGAGAGCTTTCAATCGACATCGTTTCGCTGGACGTGAGTGTCGGTGCGGTTAACTCAGCAACCGGTGCATGCTGGATAAGATCCTGGCGGGGTCTTGTCCGAAGGCGATAGGGGTGCTGATACAACTTCGCAGGAGTGCTCTGGCGAACGGAAGATACCGGAACGCTTGACTGCGCGGTCAGCGGCAGCGTTGTGAGCAGTTCCAAGAAAACCAAAATAGTCAACGCGAAAAAACCTGCCAGCTCGAGCCAACCTCCCTTGGTAGAGGGACGTTGCGATGGCGTCGGTCTGCTGCGCGATGGAGATGGGTATGTGCTTGACGAAGCTTGGTGGATCCGCAGCGGATTAGAACGCTTGACTCCATGTACACAGCCGCGTAACGACATTGCAGTCATGATGAGACTCCTTAATAGATTGGCGCGTCGGAGCTGCTTGTTATTCCCTGCCAGCCGGCACAGCGATCCCCAGAGTCGCAGTGCGAAAAGGTGCTTTCATCGGTGTGTCTTTACACACACTCGCGATTCATGAGGGGTGTTTTGCGCTATTGCGGTAGAACGCGCAATCCCGTGGCGCCCACGCGTGGGTCCATCGGATGTCACCAGCTAAACCCCTCAAGCAAGGGGACTTGTCGGCAGTTCTCCCGCGGTTTGAACTTTTCCGCGGCACGCCCGGAGAGTACACTCGGTCAGCACATTGGAGTCCGGGCTGGCATGAGCACCTCCGCATGGCGGATTTTGCGATTCGGATCCTTCGAAGCGAACCTGCAAGCTGGTGAGTTGCGTAAGCAGGGTCTCAAAGTCAGGTTGCAAGATCAGCCCTTTCAGATTCTCGCCATGCTTCTGGAACGACCGGGGGAATTGGTCACACGGCAGGAGATTCACCAGAAGCTCTGGCCCGCTGATACGTTCGTTGACTTCGACCACGGCCTCAACAACGCCATCAACCGCCTGCGAGAGGCTTTGGGCGACTCTGCCGAGACGCCACGGTTTATCGAAACCCTTCCGAGAAAAGGCTATCGTTTCATTGGGCAGGTTAGTGAGGAGGGGCAGCTGGCTGAGGCTGAGTACCCGGCTGCGGCCACCACGCTGGTAGTTGAGCCTGGCCCCGTTGCGCGGAAATCCAGTGTCAGGTCACGATTTCTCGCCGCGATTCTCGCTTCCTGTTTTGCACTAACCCTTGCTGTGATCGCCTACCTCGGCTGGCGGCGAATGCGCGCTGGTCCGTCTCCCAGACCAGGATACGTAATGTTGGCCGTGCTTCCTTTTCAGAACCTTAGCGGGGACCCGAGTGAGGACTATTTCAGTGATGGGCTGACGGAAGAGATGATTGCTCAACTGGGAGCATTAAATCCCGGCCAACTTGGGGTTATCGCACGCACCACAACGATGGCCTACAAGCAAACCTCGAAGAGCGTGCAACAGATTGGAAGCGAATTGGACGTCGCCTATGTCCTTGAGAGCAGCGTTCGTCGCGATGGAGACGAGGTACGGATCAGCGTGCAACTCATACGGGCGCATGACCAAGTGCATGTGTGGGCGCACAGCTATGACCGGCACATCAGCCATTCCATTGAATTGCAGGAGGAAGTGGCAAGGGCGGTAGCGGAACAGATCGAAGTAAAACTGAGTCCGACTTACAGTGGCCGTACGAACTCGCATCCGCTTAACACGGAGGCAAACGAAGCCTATCTGCGCGGGCGGTACTTCTGGAACCAATTCACGCCGGAAGGATACGGGAAAGCGATCACCTATTTTCAGCAAGCCATCGAGCGCGACTCGAACTTTGCAGAAGCCTATTCTGGATTGGCCGACTCCTATAATTTCCTCGTCGTAACGGATTCCATCCCAACGAGTGAAGGTCATCCTAAGGCCCTGGAGGCGGCGCGCCGCGCCGTATCCTTGGGGGGCAATCTGGCGGAGCCGCATGCTTCGCTCGCAGTGGCGATGGCTCGATCGGCATGGGACTGGACTGGCGCCGAAAACCAGTTCACACAAGCCATCACCTTGAATCCAAGTTACTCAATGGGGCACCGTCTGTACGCATCGATTCTCAGTGCGAAGCGGCGTCATCGCGAGGCCTTGCAGCAAATAAATGAGGCGATGCGGCTAGATCCCTTGTCTCTTCCCAATAACGCCGAGGTAGTTCGCACCCTGTACTATGCCCGCGACTATGATCGCGCGATTGAGCAGGGTCAAAAAGCGATGCAGTTAGATCCCAACTACGCCAGGACACATTTTTGGCTGGGACGAGTCTATTCGCAGAAGGGGATGCACAGAGAAGCCATTGCGGCTTCGGAGAAAATTCTCCAAACCATGCCTGATAGCAACCTGGGGCTGACTGAAATGGCTTACAGTCTCGCCGCGGCAGGCCGCCAAATAGAAGCCCGCGAGATTCTACGGCGTTTAGAGCAGAGGTCCAAGCTTACATTTGTGCCTGCATACAACTTAGCCGTAATCCACATCGCTCTCCACAACGAAGACATGGCCATGAGGTATATGCAGCAGGCCTACGAGCAGCATGACTGGGCGCTCATCGTCCTTGCCGTGGAACCGCGCCTTGATCCACTGCGGAGCGACCCTCGCTTTCAAGAGATTTTAGCCACCCTAAATTTGCCGTGAAGAGGCATTTACCCCGGGATCAGCGAGGTTGTCATTCGAAGGCTGACCTCAGAATCGAACGCTGTAACCGGTAAACACCAGATATTTTGCCAAGTCTCCGCCACCCACTCGGTTGTGCTCGATGTCGGCAAGGCTACGTTTGAAGTCTTGATGGATCCGAATAGGGACATTTATCCAGAACGTGTTGCGGCCGTGGTTAAATGTCACGCCCGGGTCGATGAAGAGACTGTAACCTGGCCTGCGAAAATTATTGTCCCCGCCGCCGATAAGATCCCGGATCGGAATGCCGTCGATTCGAGGTCCCAGACTCATCGACAGTCCCCTCTCCGCGAGCAGAGCGTAAGCGACTCCAACACGCACAGAGTAAATATCGGGAACGCCCAACACTCCCCCGGGAATCGGTGAGGGCACATCCGTCTTCTCCTTTGCACTCAGGAGGTACGAGGCATTCACATATCCCGACGTTCTGGAGGAGATCGCCCGATACGCCTGGGTCTGAAGGATCACTCCCCATCCCCCATCGCCTAGCTGGATTGACTGGTCCACGGGTGCCCGGGTCGGAGGGCCGCTAGCAGGAAAGAATCTGTCGATGACCGCGTTATCTCCACTCGGGGTTTTCACCCCGAATCCGAGCGCAAGATTCCCCTTGGTGTGTTTCGTGGGATTCCAAAGCCATACTGTTCCGATCGCGCTAATGTCACCCAACCCGGCAGCTGCGGTGGTGTGAAGATTATTGTCGGCAAACAAGCGTGTTGCTGAGCCCGCCGAGAAGGGGAACCTTAGCGCCAGGCTGAGCCGACTGGTGACACCGTAATTAACCGTCAGCTCCCAGGAATGAATCTTTATAGACGGACCTTTGCCAAAAGGACCGGCGCTGTCATTGATCTCCGAACCGACATAGAACTGGTCTGTGTATAGGTACCGGTAGGCCACATCGACCTGCCATTCGTGGGCTTTGAGAGGACCGATGTTCCTGCCCAGACCGGGCAGGTCGAAGCGTATCGGCATTCAACCCTGCGCGAATGATCGCGATGGCAGAAATGTCAGAGCGAGGGAGATTATGAGTGCGAACGGCAGGTGGCGGACGACTTGAAGTCGCGACGACAAAACTTTCCTCCACCGCAGCGGCCGGAGGTTATCACGCGCACGCATATGTTTCAAACGCATAAATCTCAAGCTTTGTCCTGACAAGTCAGCTTTGGTGGGCTTGATTGGACTGTTCGGCATCGCTGTGCAGAATGGGCTCGTCCTCGTGACCCAAACTCGGACGCTTCTGGCTGACGGTCGGGGTTTTGAGGACGCTGTCAAAGAAGCAAGTATCGGACGTGTCCGGCCAAAGATTATGACAGCGTCGACGGCGATCTTGGGACTGCTTCCTCTGCTTGTGTTGAATCTACACGGAACCGAAATCGAACACCCTTTGGCGATAGTGATGGTTGGAGGTCTCGTAACCTCGACGGTGTTTACCCTACTGGCGCTGCCGACGTTCTCTATCTTTGTCCATCGTCTTAAGGGCCAGTTTGGAGAGAGAGACGCCTGACCTGAACTTTCAGCTTCGTTCTAGAAAGCAATTCTGTGAATATGGACCTTCGCAGCCCGGATATCCAAGAACATCCCGCATGGCTCCGAGTATCTAAAGACCCTCAGGGTTCGTGACTGGCTTCACAACCCTCGTTCTGCCACTCCTCATCTCAACCTTTCCGTAAGCTCGGTCGAATGACCGTTTCTTGGGTTGCCCTCATATGAGCCTCAAAACGAACGATCGTCGTTCAATAATTCTGAACCGTTTACTTTCGTGGAAAGTATTGTTTCTCCTCGGCATTGGATTCATAATCTTGGCTTTCCTGTTATTTTTTAATTCCCTGGGTTCGGGCGGAGGCTACCTGGCTGCCGCACTGATCCTTTCTGGCATCATCATTGTTCTCGAAGCAATCGTAAAGAGGATCGCGAAACCTGTCCGGTAATCAGACTTCCGACTCCGTCACATTCTTTTAACCGATGCCTTTCCTGGCTTTAACCATACTTACCGCTCGCGCATCCCCAGCAATGACGCGGCTTCCACGCATGTCATAGTGCTCGCACTAGCATAAAGATTGATGATTTCGCACTTCGCAAAATGGGGGTGTGTACATACATGCATGCGCCACACACTATC
>DASRDJ010000294.1:0-7281 GCA_035652655.1 Terriglobales bacterium | reverse complement strand
GTCCGCGCCACTGTCCCGCTGATCACCCAACCCATGTTCTTCGAAGTCCACCGCATGAGCGTCTTCACTCCCCGGTCGCTCGACATCGACGTGGTACTGGACCTCATGATCCATGATCTCGACATCGTGCTCTCGTTTGTGAAGTCGCCCGTGGAAGAAGTGCGCGCGGTAGGACTCCCGATCCTCTCCGGTAAGACTGACATCGCAAACGTTCGCATCGAGTTTGCCTCGGGCTGCGTAGCTAACTTCACCGCCAGCCGGGTTTCCACCGAGCGCATCCGCAAGCTGCGCTTTTTTCAACCGCGCCAGTACATTTCTATCGACTACGGGCGGCAAGACGTGGTTGCGTTCACCGTGGGCGACTCATCGCCGCAAGCGACGCCGTCGGTCAATCCCCAGATCGGCATGCTGAAGCCGTCCGTGACGTCCGAAGAACCGCTGCGTGCCGAACTGCGCGCATTTTTGGACGCAGTCCGCCGCCGCTCCACGCCGGTAGTCACGCTCGAAGATGGACGGCGCGCGCTCGCGCTCGCGCTCAACATCGTCACCGACATTCATCAGCACGGCAGCCGCATCAATCTGGAAAAACTAACGCGCTCGTAAGGCGGATATGCCATGCACATGAATATGTAGACTTGAACGTCGCGGAGCGACGACTGAGAGTACCCCGGCGCTTCAGCGCCGGGTCGTCTGGAGGGGATGAGCGCGTCCCGGAGGGACGCCTGAAAGAGTCTTGCAGATATTTCAGCCGTGCCTACGGCACGTGCCCGACTTTACAATGCCGACCCGCCACTGAAGTGGCGGGCTATTTTCAGTCGACGCGCCACGTCGCTTCTGTGCACGCTAGGATCCGGCGGTGACGACGTCCGCCGCCCATCGTTGACTCAGTCCGATCCCTCGGTGCCTCGCTGTGCCCTCTGTGGCAAAGGACTTCGCCCTCAAAAATGTTACATTTACACATTCATGTCTGCCCCTGATTCCCGCTTCATTAAAGCCTGCAAGGCGCAACCGGTCGACCGCACGCCCGTCTGGTTCATGCGTCAGGCCGGACGCTACATGTCCGAATACCGTGCCGTGCGCAAACAACATTCACTCATCGAGATCTGCAAGAAACCCGAGCTTGCCGCCGAAGTCACCATCACGGCCGCTGAAGCCATCGGGGTCGATGCGGCGATCATCTTCGCCGACCTGCTGCTGCCGCTCGAAGTGATGGGCCTGCCGTTCCGGTTCGAAGCCGGCGAAGGCCCGGTCATTGAGAAGCCGGTGCGCGAGCCCAAAGACATCGCGCGCCTGCGCACCGATCAGGCGGCCGACCTTGGCTACGTTGCCGAAGCCATCCGCATCGTCTGCAAACACTTCGGCGACAAGCTCCCGATGATCGGCTTCTGCGGCGCGCCCTTCACGCTCGCCAGCTACATGATCGAGGGCGGGGGTTCGCGCAATTACGTGCACACCAAAAAGATGATGTACTCGCAGCCCGCAGCGTGGAACGAACTCATGGGCAAGCTTATCGCCGTGACCAGCGAGTACGCTGCCGAGCAGGTGCGCGCCGGCGCCGACACCATTCAGATCTTCGACAGCTGGGTCGGCTGCCTGGGCGTCGAAGACTACCGCCGCTACGTGCTCGCGCACGTCACCGATTTGGTGAAACGCCTGCAGAAGACGGGTGTGCCGATCATTTATTTCGGCACCGACAGCACCACTCTGCTGCCCTCCATGAAAGAAACGGGCGCCGAAGTCGTCGGCCTCGACTGGCGTATCCCACTCGATGACGGCTGGGCATTGATGAAGAATAAAGGCGCTGTGCAGGGGAATCTGGACCCCGTGGTCTTATTTGCCGACTGGAAAGAAATCCAGCCGCGCGCTGACGATATCCTGCGGCGCGCCGCCGGACGCCCGGGCCACATCTTCAACCTGGGCCACGGTATTCTGCCCGAAACTCCCGTCGACAACGTGAAGCGCCTATGCAAGTTCGTGCAGGAGCACTCGGGAAAACATTAACCACAGAGGACACAGAGATCCACAGGGGTTTGATTTCCTCTGTGACCGCTGTGGTGAACGCCTTTGACTTTGATTGAAGTGAATCGATGACTGCCACCCAAACCGCCGTCCTTCTCCTGGCCCACGGCACGGCCGACTCCGTCGAGGACATCCCGGAATTCATGCGCCACGTCACGGGCGGGCGCCCGGTTTCGCAGCAGGTAATCGAAGAAGTACAGCACCGCTATTCGCTGATCGGCCACTCGCCGATGAACGAGATCACCGCCCGCCAGGGAGAACTTCTCGCGCGCCAGTTGGGTCTCCCGGTTTACGTTGGCATGCGCAACTGGAAGCCGTTTATCCCCGACGTGGTAAAGAAAATCGCAGCTGACGGTATGCAGCGCGTCATCGGCATCTGCCTCGCGCCGCAAAACTCCCGCACCAGCGTTGGCCTATATCGGAAAGCGGTTGATGGACCCGAAGGTCCACCATTCGCGCTCGACTTCGTCGAAGCTTGGCACGACCATCCGCTACTGATCGAAGCCTTCGTCGAGAAGTTCAAATCCGGTCGCACACAAGCTTCCACCGAAGCCGGCGCAAAGTTGCCCGTCATCTTCACAGCTCACAGCGTGCCCGAACGCACGATTGCCGAAGGCGACCCCTACGAAGCGCAAGCCCGCGAGACTGCCGAACTCGTTGCCCGCGAGGCGGAGTTACAGCCCGAAGAATGGAAGTTCGCATTCCAAAGCCAAGGCATGTCGGGCGGCACGTGGCTTGGCCCGACAGTCGAGGAAACCATCCTCGAGTTCAAAGCGCAGGGACACATCGGAATCTTCCTGCAGCCCATCGGCTTCCTATGCGATCACGTTGAAGTGCTTTACGATATCGATATCGGCTTTCAGGAATTCGCAAAGAAGCACGACCTGCGCCTGTGGCGCGCCGAGTCGCTGAACGAATCCCCAAAGCTTATCAACGCGTTGGCGGAAATCGTGCACGGACGTTTGAAGAGCTGAGCTTCGAGCCACGGAGTAAGCACTTCGAGCCGCGAGCAAGCGAAGCCAGAAGCCGGCAGCAAATCAGCTAGGCGCAGGAGCAAACTGCAACGAGCAAGGGGTTCAAGCTAACAGCTAAAAGCCAATTGCTAAAAGCTGCTTTTCTATGAAACGTCTCGCCATCGTCGGCGGTGGAATCTCCGGTCTCGCGGCCGCGTACGCGCTCGAAGAAAAACGCCGCGCCGGCGTCGAGGTCGAGTATGTGCTGTACGAAGCGAGTGCGCGATTCGGCGGCGTCCTCGTCACCGACAAGGTCGACGGCTGCATCCTCGAAGCTGGCGCCGATTCGTTCCTCACCGAAAAACCCTGGGCCATCGAACTCTGCAAGAAAATCGGCCTGGGCGATCAGCTTATCGGTTCGAACGACGCCGACCGCAAGACTTACATTTTGGTGAAGGGCAAACTGATCGAAATGCCCGATGGCCTGATGTTCATGATCCCCACCAAGCTCACGCCGACAGTGATGTCGCCACTGTTTTCGATGCAAGCCAAGCTGCGCATGGCGCGCGAGTGGTTTCATCCGCCGCGCAAAGCCACCGAGGATGAAACGGTTGCCGCCTTTGTCGAGCGCCACTACGGTCCCGAGATGGTCGATCGCCTCGCCGATCCGCTGCTCTCCGGCGTCTACGGAGGCGAAGCGTCGCAACTCAGCGTGCGCGCCGTTCTCCCACGCTTCGCCGAAATGGAAGCCAAGCACGGCAGCCTAGGCCGCGCAATGCTCGCCGCCCGCGCCGCGATGGCACGCGCTCCCAAGACGAAGCCGCGCCCGCTGTTCACGTCGTTGCAGGAAGGCATGCAGCAGATGGTCGATGCGCTGGTGGCCACGCTCGACGCCTCATCGTTGAAAACAGGGACGCCCGTGCAGGCAATTTCTCCCGAGGCAGGCGGCTGGGTGGTTTCCGCAGGATTGCAGTCCGATCAATTCGACTCGGTCATCGTCGCGCTGCCCACGCACGCGGCCGCCGCTCTGCTCCAACGAAGCCCCGACCTCGCCGCCGAGCTGGCCGCGATTCAGTACAGCTCTTCGGTAACGGTAGCTCTGGGCTACGGCAAGCAGGTGCGCGACGCACTGCCCCCAGGCTTCGGATTCCTCGTGCCGCGCAGCGAAGGCAAACGCATACTGGCCGCGACGTTCGTCCACAACAAGTTCCCGCACCGCGCGCCCGACGATCGCGCCATCCTGCGCTGCTTCCTCGGCGGCGCCCGCGGCGAGCAAATGCTCGCGCTCTCCGAAGACCAGATCCTCATCATCGTTCGCCAGGAGCTTCAGCAGATCCTCAGCCTCAAAGCCGAACCGCTCTTCACCCGTGTCTTCAAATGGAAAGGCGCAATGGCGCAATACGGCGTCGGCCACCTCGACCGCCTAGATCGGATTGAGACTCTCCGAAAAAAGCTGCCGGGCCTGGCCTTGGCGGGAAATGGCTACAGTGGAATCGGCGTTCCGGACTGCGTGCGGACGGGCACGGTGGCAGTAGAGGAGATGCTGAAGGGGTTGGGCATCTCGGAGGGACAGCCTGTTCCCTCAACGTCGTGAAATGGTGACCGGCACTTGGCTACGGCACCTGAAAGCCGGCTGTCGTTCAGCTCTATTCCTATTTACAGCTCTTGCTATTCCGAGGGACTCGCGAAATCTCTGGGCTCAAGCGACCGCGACTGAAAACCGAACTGAGGGTCGCGGCGTGCTGGTTACGCTGCATTCTCCTATTTATCCCCGTTTAGCGGCGGCAGCCGCGATCCACGGGGACGTCGAATTGAATCTCGTTATTGGACAAAACGGATCGGTCGAGTCGGTTAACGTAGCTACTGGCCATCCGATGTTGCGCCAAGCCGCGATCGATAGCGCGAGCAACTCACGATTTGAGTGCGAGGACTGCAGCAAGTCCGGAGCATCCTATTCTCTCAAGTATCAGTTCCGGATTATGGCGACCGATCCCGAACAGTATTGCAACCATGCGACTCATGACACGCCACCGTCGAAGCTGGACGACTCAGGTCATCAAGTCGCGGTTCTCGTTGAACAGATGTGGACCTGCGATCCGGCAGTGTCCTACCGTAAGGTGCGTTCCGCAAAATGCTTATATTTGTGGAACTGCGGTGTGCGGTAGTCGCGCAGAAGCAGTTGCGGCAGAATCGAATCTCTCGTCTTCAAACAATTACTTCCGTAACGGATTGTCACTAATCGCAACAATCCCACTCCTCTCGTGTTTATAAAATCGATCTACACTCGGGGGAGTAATGCGCAAATCCGTTCTGATCATCCTTTTCGCGACCGCATTGACCGCCAGACTGGCCTGGTCGCAACAGAAGCAGCAGAATTCCCAGTCCACGCCCGGCATGGACATGTCCACCCCCACCTCCGGCATGAAAGACATGCCCGGCATGGACGCCGCTACCAGCGCTCCGGCCATGCATTCCATGGAAGGCCATCACATGGACATCGGTCCGCACATGAAGATGACCACGCTGCGCGATCCGAAGCCCGGCGATGAACAGCGCGCGCAGAAAGTCGTCGAAGCTGCCCGCCACGTCTCAGAAAAATACAAGGACTACCACACCGCCCTGGCCGACGGCTTCAAGATCTTCCTCCCCAACGTTCCGCAGAAGATGTATCACTTTACGAACTACAAGTACGCGTTCGAGGCCGCGTTCTCATTCAACCCCGACCATCCGACGTCGCTGCTCTACGGGAAGCACGGGGACGACTACAAACTTGTCGGCGTAATGTACACGGCGCCCAAGCGTTATGACGAAGCTGACCTCGATAAACGCATCCCGCTCTCGATCGCGCAGTGGCACGAGCACGTGAATCTCTGCATGCCTCCCGCCGAGCGCAAGCAGGAAGCGCTCGGCCCGAAGTTCGGCCTGCACGGCTCGATTGCCACCAAAGAAGATTGCGACGCGAACGGCGGTACCTTCCATCCGCTGGTCTTCAACTGGATGGTGCACCTCTACCCGCTGGAAAAAACCGAAGCAGAAATCTGGGACGTTGGCCGAGGTGCGAATCATAACCACACAGACTAATCTGGCGCAGTTACCAGTCGTCGAGATCGAGTCGTCGGCCGAAGGATGTGTTTCCTGAAGACTGGCGACTGGACTCTGACGACTGGCGTCTACCCTTCACTCACTGCCGGCACCAGACTCGGCCTCCCCAGCCGATGACTGATCGCCACCAGAATCATCCCGATCACTCCTGCCTGCAGCGCCAGTCCCGCGTACAAGCTGCCGGAATAGTGTCCCCAGCCGAACGTGGTCTGAAACACTCCGGTCGGCGTAAGGATGTTGAATGCCGCCATTGAGGCCGATTGTCCCGAGATGCTGAACAGCGCCACCACCACGCCCGCAGTCGCGTAGTACAAGCACAAAAATAGAATTCCCTTCAACACCGGTTGCCGTAGCCGCGTCAGCGTGCACCACTGGATGAACAGAATATCGCGTGTTACAAACACCAGCACCACTGTGAGCTGCAGCGCCGCCGTGCGTAACGACGACGAGTGGAAGTCGAGCGCGAACCGCCAAGCCAGCAGTCCCCACACCATCAGCCCATACGCCACCGCAGCCGACAGCACCAGCCACGGCCAGGGCAGCCCGTCCACCGAGAAGATTCCGCCGCGTCCTTCTGCCCGCTCCCGCCACCACACTTTCAACCGCTCCGGCGGCGTCAGCGATGCCAGTCCGATCACGAACAGGATTACGCCATTCAGTCCAACCACAAAGCCGGCCAGCACGTCGGACTTCACCAATACATCGCGCGACGTGAACAGCGCGTACACCACAAGATTTAGAAACGCAGCGCAGCCCACAGCCTGCCAGCGCGAAAGCTGCCGGATCTCCGCATAGTCTCGCTTCAGGTTGCGCACGATCATCATCCACAACCACGCCGCGAACGACGCGTAGAGCAGCAGGCTCATCAGCAGCCAGGGAACGGCATGGCCAAATAGTCGGGGCGCGATATATCCGTGATAGTCGAAGCGCAATTCCAGAATCCGGTACAGGTTCGTGAACGGATCGAACGCGGCCAAGCCGGGGAACCACGATCCCAGAAACCCGTAAGTGCTGAGTATGGCGCCAAACACGGCGACCGCGCCTAGCAGGCCGACGCTGCGGCCGCGATGCTCCACCATGATCGAGAGCCACAGTCCGCACACGCCTAGAAACAGCGCGCTCGCCACGATACCGACCAGCGCGTTGAGAATGTTCCAGATCGTGAACCCCGCGCCCAGCCCCGCAATCACGGTGAAGGGCAATGCAC
>DASRDJ010000293.1:0-2440 GCA_035652655.1 Terriglobales bacterium | reverse complement strand
ATTGATCTTCTGTCCTCCTTAGGACAGGTGCTGAAGAAAATTGCTGGCCCCGAGCCCGGCGGTACTGTCTAAGGAGGCGGTCCTTCTGGTCTGCCGCCGGATCTTCAAGGAACCGACGAGCAGTTGGCCAGAAACTTCCGGATGCGCCGTCATACAGGCATAATCCGCTTTCAATGGCGTCGTCGCCATAAGCAGGAATCAATGTTTCTTATCGATGTGCTCGTAGTTCATCGGCATTCTGATATCCGAGCGTACATTGTTTACGTCTTGTGTGACCACGTCCCGTTGGTGAATGCGAGGTGGTTGGCCGGATAGCTCCTTCCATGAGAAGGCCGGTCGGTGTCAATGGGGAATTTGTTTTTCCTAGCCAGTTGAGTTGGTCATCATC
This sequence comes from Terriglobales bacterium, assembly GCA_035652655.1. Taxonomy (GTDB): domain Bacteria; phylum Acidobacteriota; class Terriglobia; order Terriglobales; family Acidobacteriaceae; genus Gp1-AA133. The sequence continues at coordinate 2,052 of DASRDJ010000293.1, read as the reverse complement.
TTGTTTGTCGCAAGCCCCGCCTCGAAGATCCACCGCCGATCTGTCGCCATCCTTCCATCCGCACTCTTGATTGAGCATATTTGCTCGGTGCCAGTTGGGCGTTTCTCGTTTCAGTGGGTGCTGCAACCTGAATGTCGCTCTCTGACGTTCCGCCCAGGCGGGCCAGGAGCCGGAGCTATCCCGAAGTCACCCGAACTCGGCGATCTTGTTGGTTCGCATCCTTTCTATCCGAAGGGACTCGGACTAAGCTGCACGGGCCAGCGGACGACTGTTCCGGAGCGGATCATAAGCTTCGCCGCTCACCCACAGCTTGTGCAACAGCACCGCCAGCTTTCGCGCTACCGCCACGACGGCTCGCTTCTTGGCGTTCTTGCCGCCTCGTTCGGACATCTTCAGACCCCAGCGGCGCAGATCACAGTCGATCCCAAAGGGACCGAGAATGTAGTGAGCTCCTTGGACCAGCAAGCTTCTCATGTAGCAGTCGCCTTCTTTGCTGATGTGCAGCTGCGGCTCACTCTTGCCCGAGTTTCGGCGCCCAGGCCGTAGGCCCATGTAGCATCCCACCTCCCGGCTTCGCTGGAAGCGGTTCGGGTCATCCACTGTCAGCACGAACGTGAGCGCGATCAGTGTCCCTACACCCTTCACTTGCGTCAGCCGGTCTACTTCTGGGTAGTGCTCCTTGACCAGTTGCTCGATCTGTCGGTCGTAGGCCGCGATGCGCTGGTTGAGTGCTTCCACTTCCGCCAACAGCGGCAATATGGCAGCCCGGATCTGCGTGCTCAGCTCGGCCGCCAATGTCGATCCCACTTGGCCCGCACCGCACTTTTGCAACCGCTCTCCGAACGACTTCGTCAATCCACGTGCGGCATTGATCAGCATCGTCCGTGCCCTGACCAGTACTCGGCGCGCACGGATCACGGCCAGATCCGCCTGCGCTTCCGCGCCCCGGTGACGCACCGGGCTCAGAAGCATCGGATCGATGCGCGCTAAGCGAGCCAGAGTCCGCGCGTCCAGCCGGTCGTCTTTCCGTGTGCTCTCGCCGATCAGCCGCACGTTCCGCGGGTTGGCGACGATCACTTCGTGACCGAACTCCTCCAGCTGCCGGCTCACCCACGGCGAGTGCCCTCCGACCTCCAACGCTACCCGGCATCGCGCCATGGCGCCAAACACTTTCGCGATTCCCGCCTTCGTGGTCGGAGTGCTTGCTTCCCCGATCACCACTCCTTCTTCATCCAGCAGACAGTAACGGCTCGTTCGATCTCCCAAATCGATCCCCACTGTCACTTTCTTCTTAGCCGCTTGGCTCTTGATTCTTGCAGTGCTAATCTTTTTCACAGCCGGTCTCCTTTTCCGCGCCTGACGCGCATCTTTGGGAGCTTATCGCATCCCGTTTCGGAGACCGGCCTTCTCATCCCATCTGGATGACGGCGTATCCGGAAGCTACTTTTTCAAATTCTGCGTTTGGCGTGGAGTCGAAGTGCTGCAAAAAAGAGAATGTCCCTTCTTCACCGACTACTGCGCTCAATTGAACCTTGACGTACCCGCTCACGCGAGTACCCGCCTAGCGATTCAGGCGGGAGCGCACCCTTTTGCCCGTCGCTTTTCCGATAGTCGATCCACTGCTCCAGCGCATCGATCTGTCCGCCAATTAGATTGTCATACTCATTCCGCCGTGGCCCATCCCGGGAATGAAGTAAATCGCGAGGACTCTCTCGGCGTTTCTGTGTCCGAGACGCTGGTCCACCAACGCAGCGTAACCCTCGGACTCGCCAGGAGACACGATGGGATCGGCGCTTCCATGCATGATTACGATGGGGCGCTTCAGGTTGCCTGACAGGTCAAGTTTGCGGAGTTCCTTCTGCACATGGTTCGGGCTCTTCGTCGGTTCCCAAAGCTTCAAGTCGTCGTCTGTCAAAGAGCCGGTATGGGGATGAAAGGTATCATCGAAACGCGCCATCGAGTCTCGGAGATACCCGAGCAGTGCATTGTACTGGCTCTTCCATTGCACCTCCGAGCCCTTCCAGCGGCCTACATTGAACTTGAAACCGTTCT
>DASRDJ010000292.1:0-3362 GCA_035652655.1 Terriglobales bacterium | reverse complement strand
GTCCACAAATCGCGTGGGGCAGTGCGCTGGGTCAAACTTTCGTCGAGCCTCGATACGGACAATGCGCTGTGAGAAGAAAGCGTCAATTTTAAGAATACCTCTTCTTGCCCCCCTATACAGCGCCGCTGTGCTTGTGTTCAGCCAGGCGAGCAATGCGTTCGGCAGTGATTCGACTGCGTCGGGGCTTGAACAACAGCGGCAGGCGCTCCTCGCTCAGAAAACTCAGCGTTCATCCGATCCCGGCTTTCTTGTTCATCTTGCGAATCTCTATCTTGATCTTGGGGATGATGCATTCAGCGAGGAGTCAAAGCGCCGGGCCGCTTATGAAGAAGGAGCCCGAATTGCACGGGAGGGGATTAATCTACAGGAGCAGAATGCGCAGGCACATTACCTCTATGCAGCCAACCTGGGTAGCGCAGCTCAGTTAACAGGGGGTATGGCTTCCGCCTTGACGGTCAGCGAGTTGAAAGCCCATGTGCGGCGTGCGCTCGAGTTGAAACAGGACCATGCACCGGCCCTGCATATGATGGGGATGATGTTGGAAGAGTTGCCATGGTTTCTGGGTGGCGACAGGGAAGGTGCATTGAACTATCTTAAGCGGGCGGTGGCAGTTGATCCAGGTTACACTCATGCGCGGCTGGATCTTGCCAAGGCCTATATCAAGCGGTGAGATGCAGATGCTGCCCGACGAGAACTTGCCGTCATCCTTCAAGGATCTCTCCCGTCTGAATCCTCGGACAAAGACCGGCGCCATCGTGACGAGGCGTCGCGACTGTTCGCCTCACTCAGGTCTCGCTAGAGGGGAAAGTAATCTTTCGACAATTCCATTTGTGAAAGCACGACACCTATGGCAAAATAACTTAATGAAACGTTCCGCCTCACAGTCCAACGTCAGAACCATCCTCAGGCCGATAACGGTTTCACATAGATTCACCGGGCCCGACAAACAAACGCAATGACCCCCCGAACGCAGCCCACTCCATGCCCACCTGAGAGCTGACTCCTCTGTCATGCCGCTGATCGATTATACACGCCGCGCCTTCCGAGTCTTCACCCAACGAGCCGATGGTCCGACACTCTACGAACTGTGTGATCCGCTCCTCTTGGCGCCCGACACGGCCAGCGAGTCTCACCTCCAACGATTCTATCGCGTGGCCCTCGCCCACCCTGCCCTCCGCTTGATACTTAGACGTGCGGGCCTCCCACATCTTCGCGACTCGAGTTGGTACAACGCGGTGCGTGAGTCGATCCTGGCCGCACGCGACGAACCCCATCCCGATTGGCAGAGGATCGGCAGGCCGGTAGCCGACTTACTCGACAAACTGCCGCAGCATGCACCGCGACCCGCCCACGTCGCTCCGCCTACGAAGGCAATCCCACTCCCCCGCATCGAACACCTCATCCGAGAGTGTGCGGCGCATTTGCTGACCTCGTACCGCACAAACGATTTCATCCCAGCCTATGCGGCGTTCAATCTGACCGGCGACCCGGATATGCGGGGACGCGAACTGCTCACCGCGCTCGACGGGCTTCACGCAGGCACCTATAAACACGCCACGCTGATGTTCAATCTCGCCCGCGCATTCATTTTGAGCAACCCCGATGCAGCCGCATTGATCAGCCCATCCTGGACGGGCGTAGCTGAACCGATGTGGTCGCCGGTACAGATCCGCCACCGGTCGGCCTATTACGACGCGTTCTTTGCCGAAGCACTGATGGATTACCTCGACAGCGGCCTCTCCCCGATCCAGGACCAGACGCCGGTGCGCCACGCGATCCGGCAGATGATCCATTTTTGCCTGGAGACCAGCCGGGAACGGGTGCGCGCACCCGAGAGCGGCCGGCCATTTGACGTCATCACTGCGCTGGCCCCGCCGCCGCACTCGCGGCTCAGCCAGTTTTTCTGGCAGCTTAAGCACGATCTCGGCTTCGGGCTCTATGTGCCGGATTGCGACACCACGGCCTGCGCCTTCTCAGCGGCCACCAAGTTCAACGTGACCCATCCCCTGCTCGACCAGCCGCTTCCCGATTTCTATGCCGAGTACCAGGTCGCACACGAGAACCGGTGCAACCCGCCGACCGTCACCATCAACGACCACCTCGACCTGAGTGGCGGCGTGGTGACCTGGATCGAGAACCTCGCCGGCGATCGCCCCTGCGGCAACGATCTGGACCCCACCCTCAACCTCGACATTCTGGAGGTCAGCTTCCTCAACTACGAACGCTGGCGCATCGGCCAGGATCCGCGCAGGCAGCGAACGTTGCGAGAGATTATTCGGTTTCAGAGCCGCCTGGTCGACACCGGCGCCTTCGCCGATCCTCGCTCCCACATCTATTATCTGCCGGAACTCTATTGCGCCTACGTCGGTCGCTGCTACGAAGCGTTCGCGTCGCTGCCGTCGGCGACGCGCGCCGCCCTCGATCTGGACCGCGACTTTGAGCGCATCCGCCACCACGTCCTCGCCTACGTCCGCGACGAGCTCCTTGCGCACAACACCAACGTCTTCGACGCCGCGCTGGGCCTCCTGGCCCTGGCCAAGCTGAACGCCGACCCTGCCGCCTTCGCACCCGCACTCACATGCATTGAGGCCAGTTTTGGCGAAGGCCGCCGCCCGCTGTCCTTTCTGCCGACCCCCCTCACTTCTTCGCCATTCAAAGCCTATGAATGGAATAAGATGAAAACGCCCACGCGCATCTTGGTCGGCGGACCTGAAGTCACATCCGCCTTCGTCCTCTCCGCCCTCGTCCACGCCCGCAAACGCATGCTCCGCTAAACCCGCACGCGACAGACAGCATACCGCAACAACCGACTGCAACTTTACGCAGAGATTCGTGCGGGTCCGAACAAGCAGAACGCCCCCACCACGACTAGCCAGAGGCCGTTCACTTTTTTTTCGGATTGACGAGCCCGATGAAAAAGGCGAGGGGGACTAAGCCGAGAACGGCAAGGAATCCCCCATGCATCAGCTTTAACGCCGACATGCGCGGGGGCATCCTATCATAGAAGAACGGAAGGCCATCCCTGTCAGTCCTGTGCTTCCGGAACCTAAATTAGGGTGGTGCTCGTTCGACGCTCGCAATTACTAGAATGTGCGACGGGCCTGAGTAATTGGAAGTCCGCTGGTTCAGTTTTCATTTATCTGGAGCTATTGAACCTGAGTTTATCTAAGGTACTGACCTGTTAGCTTCTGTTCATCAATCATCTGGTTTATGACCATGACTGCGCCCTCCGTTTACCCCCTGATCTAACGCCCACTTCGCGCACGAGAATCTGACACCCTTTGTAGACAGCGCTCCTTCCGCGCCTTTGGAGGCTCACTCGGCTCATGACCACTTATTTCTTATTTCGTAAGGTAAAGAGA
>DASRDJ010000291.1:0-3123 GCA_035652655.1 Terriglobales bacterium | reverse complement strand
CCCGCGACTACCTAAGCACTTTCGTGAAGCTCGGGACTATCGCGTTGCTGGCGATCGGGATCGTAGTCCTGCGGCCGTCGCTGCACATGCCGCCGCTGACGAGATTTATCGATGGCACCGGTCCGGTGTTTGCAGGGACGGTTTTTCCGTTCGCCTTCATCACCATCGCCTGTGGCGCGGTCAGCGGATTTCACTCGCTGATTTCAAGCGGCACCACTCCCAAACTGATTCGCCACGAGCCGGAGACTCGCATGGTCGGCTACGGCGGCATGCTGGCTGAATCCATGGTTGCAGTCATGGCGATGATCGCTGCCTCGGTGCTGCAACCGGGCGTGTACTTTGCGGTGAATAGTTCAGCGGGCCTCGTCGGACAAGCACCGGAAACCGCCGCGGCCACGATCACTGCGTGGGGATTCCCGGTGACCGCGGCCGAGATGGCTTCTCTAGCTCACGCCGTCGGCGAGCAGACACTCTTCAATCGCACCGGCGGCGCTCCGGCATTTGCAGTCGGCATGGCGAATATTTTTTCGAATAGCCTGGGTGGACAGGCCGTGATGGCGCTCTGGTACCACTTTGCCATCATGTTCGAAGCTCTGTTTATCCTCACCGTGCTCGACGCAGGTACGCGCGTCGGACGCTTCATGTTGCAGGATGCGTTGGGATACATCTGGAAGCCGCTTGGTCGAACGAGTTGGTATCCGTCAATCCTGATTACAAGCGGGCTCATGGTGGCTGCCTGGGGATATTTTCTGTGGCAGGGCGTGAAAGATCCGCTGGGCGGGATCAACTCGCTGTGGCCCCTATTCGGCATCTGTAACCAATTGTTGGCGACGGTGGCGCTGTGCGTGGCCACGACCATCATCATCAAGATGGGCCGAGCGCGCTACGTGCTGGTCACGCTCATTCCATTGGGCTGGCTGGTTGCAGTGACGTTTACTGCGTCGTATCACAAGGTGCTGAATGCAAATCCGCGGATTGGATTTCTGGCGCATGCGCGGCAACTGGCAAACGCGGGCGCCGATACGCGGCTGATCTTTAACGACCGGTTGGATGCGGCGGTAGCCGGCGTACTGGTCGTGCTGGTGGCGGTGGTCCTGATCGAATCGGCTCTGGAGTGGACGCGTGTTCTCTCCGGGCGCAAAGCCGCAGAAGTGCGGGAAGCGCCGTTCGTGATGACGCGGCTGGCGCTGGAGGAACAGCCATGAGGCCGGTACCGTGTGGCACGGGCTCCCCCGCCCGCGAAACGATGGCAGCAAAAACGGATAGGGCGAAGGCCAGCGCTATCTTATCGCCAATCACCCGGGTTCTCACGGTGCTCGTTGCTGCCTTGCGGGAGATTTTCGATGAGTCCGCCTACGAGCGGTTTCTCGCCAGATCTGAAGTAACGTCGTCGCCGGCCGCTTATAACGATTTTCTGCGCGAGGGCGAGACTGCCAAAGCCCGACGGCCGAGATGCTGCTAAGAGTCAGGAGAAAGCGACCAGGCAACCCGATCTCCAGCCGCGAAGCGGCGTTACGTGAAAGCGCGGCACGGTAGTGCAGGGTAAGTATCAATGGCGAAATGGAGTCCCTTCAGGGACGATACCGCTCGCTCCTTCCCGGAGGGCCGCTTTCCTTTGTCGATACCCGTCGTCGAAATGACCAAGGACTCGGTCTATAATCGCGGAAAGCCGCTGGGAGGTCACATATGAAGTCTCTGAGTGCCTCGCTCCTCATGGTTTCAGCTTTTTTGTCGAACCTGAGCGCTCAATCTCAGCCAACATCCTCAACCACACTGAGTGACGCCGATCGCGCGATTATTCAATCCTGGTCGGAGCAGGCAAGCCAAACTCAAGAAGCGAGAATCGAAGGCGACCGCCTGATTCTTCCTATCGATGAGCGCAACGCAATGTGCGCTTTCCTGCGAGTCTATCGCGTAAAGCGAGAACGTCCAGGGTCGGACCTGACGCGTCCAGCCGGCTACACGACCTGCGTTGGCGCCTCAAGATTCACGATGAAAAGCTCAGCGAAGCCCAAAGTGCAACAGACGCCCATGGAGAATGCGCAAGCCAAGTAATTCTGAATGCTAGACTCTCCCCATGCGCGTCCTCGGTATTGACTGCGGCACCGAGTACACCGGATACGGCATCGTCGAGTTGCTTGCCGATGATCGCTTGGTCTATCTGGACTGTGGCGCGATCAAGCTTTCTCCTCGCGAGCCAATGTCGACCCGCCTGTCACGCATCAGCATCCGTTTGCATGAGCTCATCATTGAACATCATCCCGACCGCGTTGCGATTGAAGATGTTTTCTATGCGGTCAACGTGAAGTCGGCATTGAAGCTCGGCCAGGTTCGCGGAGTGGCCATGCTGGCGGCAGCCACTGCCGGACTGGAAGTGGCCGAATACTCTCCGCTCTCGATCAAGTCGGCGGTCGTGGGATACGGCAAGGCGGAGAAGCATCAGGTGCAGCAGATGGTGACGCGTCTGCTGAACCTTGACCAGGTCCCCGCGTCCCCGGACGCGGCGGACGCGCTGGCCATCGCGATCTGCCATTTGCATACCGCGGCAACGAAAGAGCGGCAGGGGGCCGCACCTAGCGTCTGATCGCGCTGTGACTATCTGAAGCAGCGGTTTGGAGGCTAACCCGCTTGGGGCGCGGAGCGCAGCTGACTCGGGACCGGGCAAGTCGCGGAGACCGTTTACGAAAAGGAGTTGTTCGCTGGAGCAACGTCCGCCACGGCCAGCGGACGGGCGACGTAGCGAATTGTCCCCAGCACTTCAGGACGGCGCAAGAGGCGGCACATCAGAAAATATCCCCAGCCGGTGTCTGGCTGCATGAGCAGCCGCCCTTCGATGCTCAGCATATCTCCCATACTGTCATCCTTCACTACGTGGCTCTGAAACTCCACCTGCAGGCCAGGACAGGGCAGGCGCGTGCCGCGATAGTAGAAGTTCTTGGCCCGTATGCTCAGACCGCCTTCCGGCAACGGCGTGACGGACATTTCCACTTCAAGGTGCTTGTCGACGAAGACCTCGAACAGTGTCGGGACGCCGTTGACGTTCTTTACGATGAAGTCGGAATCAAAGACGCGCAGAGTTTCGCCCATATAGAGTTCGCGCAAGAAGTGCATGGATCCATCGCG
>DASRDJ010000290.1:0-25093 GCA_035652655.1 Terriglobales bacterium | reverse complement strand
GAAGCAGTGGCCGCAAATTAATTTCAAAGGAATCGATTGGGGCGTTTTCGAACCGCAGAGCGGATACCTCTTGGCTCGCGCTTCATGTCAGGCGGTGGTCGAGGGTTTCGTCGCCGAGGGGGGTATCTATCGGCAGGCCGCCGCTATTGGCGACCTCGATTCAGACACGTTCAAGGCCCTTCCACTCTCGGATGGTTCTCAGTTTCGCGCCGACCGTTTCGTATTTGCGTGCGGTCCGTGGATGGGAAAACTGTTTCCTCAGACAATCGGAGCCCATATTCAAGCGACAAAGCAGGATGTCTTCTTCTTCGGGACGCCTGCCGGGGATCGGCGATTCAATGAAGATCAGCTGCCCGTATGGGGGGACCATCGTCAACCGTTCATGTACGGAATCCCGGGCAATCAAGGCCGTGGATTCAAGATTGCCGACGACACACGCGGCGCAGCATTTGATCCCACCGACGGTGAGCGGCGCGTCGATGACAGCAGCCTGCAAAGGGCACGCGCGTATATACGCCTGCGCTTTCCCGCGCTCGAGCATGCGCCGCTTGTAGAAACCCGCGTCTGCCAGTACGAGCAGACGCCAGATGGCGACTTCATCGTCGATCGCCATCCTGCATCATCAAACGTGTGGCTGGTTGGAGGAGGCTCGGGTCACGGCTTCAAGCATGGCCCGGCGCTGGGAGAGTTTGTCGCGAAACTGGTTTTGAAGGATGCTGAAACAAACCCGCGCTGGGTGCTCGCGCGTTTCTCGGAAAAAAGCTAGGCGCGCTGCAGTCTCCCGCAGCGCGCCCTGGGCTTGCGCGAAAGCCGCTACTGAATCTGAATCACGCTATCCCCTGATTGCGCCCGGATCTCACGCACTCGCGCCACCACTCTCCGCGCGAACTCGTACAAGGCCTTCGCATGAGGGGCATTCTCACCGTCGAGCACGGCTGGCTTTCCGGTGTCCCCGCCTTTACGGAGTTCCGGATCCAGTTGAATGGCTCCCAGGAACGCGACGCCAAACTGCTGCGCCGTCTTCTCGGCGCCGCCGCGCGAGAAGATATCGATTTCGTGATTACAATGCGGGCATACGAAGTAGCTCATGTTCTCGACCACGCCGATCAGGTCGACCTTCATCTGGCGGAACATTTCGATCGCCTTGCGTCCGTCCTGCAACGACACGTCGGAAGGCGTCGAGACCACGACTGCGCCGGTCAACGGCACCGTCTGGACTAGCGACAACGCCACGTCGCCCGTGCCGGGAGGCAGATCGATTACGAGATAGTCCAGTTCGCCCCACTCCACTGAACCCAGAAACTGGCGGATGATCTGGTGCAACATGGGTCCGCGCCAGATGATCGGCTTGTCACCGGGATTCAGGAATCCGACAGAGATGACTTTCAAACCCAGCGCCAGGATCGGTTCGATGCGCTCGTTGCTGACGGCGCGCGGCTGCGAATTCGTGCCGAGCATAAGGGGCACGTTCGGACCGTAGACGTCCGCATCCAGCAGTCCAACTTTGTGCCCCATCTTCGACAGCGCCAGCGCCAGATTCACCGAAAGCGTGGTTTTGCCAACGCCGCCTTTGCCGGATCCGACTGCAATGATGTTGGACACTCCTGGCAATGGTTGTGGGGCGGCTGGCGCCTGGCCGTGGGAATGCATATGACTCACGAGTTCACCTTCCAATCGGGCCGCCAGATAGCGGCCAACTCTCGATTATACAAGGCATTTTCAGGGGTTCACTGAGTGGCTGGAAGGCCTTCCCGTCAATCTCAAAATTTAGGTCGGCTGCGGGTCCTTCTACTTCGCTCGGCTGGCGCCACACTTCGGTCAGGATGACAAGGTTGGAGAGGATCGCAAAACAGTCCTATACAGCAAGATAGCCTCCGTCGACGGGCATGGCTGCACCGGTTACCCAAGAGGATTCGTCGCTGGCGAGATAGACGGCTAGTCCGGCGATGTCTTCTGGCTCACCCAAGCGGCCGATGGGGTGCACGCCGATTCGCTCTTTCCGAACTGCGTTCGGGTCCGGCGCTTTGCGGATCACTTCCGCCGTCAGATCAGTCTCCACGAACGACGGGCAAATTGCGTTAACCCGAATCTTCTCCGATCCGTGATCGATGGCCATGCACTTGGTGAGCAACACGACCGCGCCCTTTGAGGCTGCATAGGCCGCACGCAGCTTCGCACCATTGATGCCCAGCACGGACGCCACGTTCACGATCGATCCCCCGCCCGCCTTCCGCATGGAAGGCAACACGGCCCGCGACAGCATCCACAGGCCCCGGACGTTCACGTTGAAGGTCTGATCCCACTGCTCCTCCGTGATCTGTTCGGCCGAGCCGATATGCAAAACACCCGCGTTGTTCACGAGGACGTTGGGGGTGCCAATCTTCGTTTCGACCTGATGCACGATTCGATCTATATCACTCTGTTTGCAGACATCCGCCGCGCACACCAGCGTTGCAGCGCCGAGTTCGTGTGCGAGTGAGTCCAGAGGCTCGGTGCGCCGGCCCACCAGGGCGATCTTCGCGCCCTCGCGCACAAAGGCCCGCGCAATGGCCCGTCCGATGCCGGTACCGGCGCCGGTAATGATGGCTGTTTTGTTTTGGAGGCGAGCCAAGCGGATTAATGTATCAGGGAGGAGGTCACAGAGGCGGATCAATCTCAGATGCTCGGGAACGACTGGACGACGGGTTTCCCTGCCCGCCAAGATCGCTGACAAATGGCGAAGTGGCTCGCTCTAGTACCCGCCGCCTTCGAGTTGCACTTTTCCTCGGAACATCCGATAGACGAATACGAAGTATCCGAGCGCGAGGATCATCCCCGGAATCCACCAGGCCAGGCCGACAGCAAGTCCATGGGCTCCCGCCGCCGAGTTGTAAATGGTCAGATTCAGCGCAGGATCGGTGCTGGCAGGCAAAACCACGGGATACAGGGCAAACACCGCTCCCACCAGCATTCCAGTGATGTAGATGCTCGATGCGACGAACGCCTGCTTCTCTTTTCCTGCGCGAGTGGCCAGTAACATCACCACCAGGCTGCCGAACACTACCAGCGGAATCAGGAATCCAATCGGATAGTGAAGATAATTTTCCTTGATCGAAGGACGTACGAACCACGTCGCGACCAGGCTGATCAGGGTCAGCAGCAACTGCACGGGCCATACGCCCAAGGCCAAGGCGCGGCAGCGACCTGCTAGCTCACCATCCGTTTTCACCCGTACGTACAGAGCGCCGTGAGCAGTGAGGGTCACGAGCGCCACGACGCCGGCCATCACGGTATACCAGTCAAGAATTCCGGGATGTGCACCCAGCTGAAAGTTGGTCCAGAGAGGCTCGAAGAAATAGCCATCCGCACCCAGCGGAACGCCGCGGATCACGTTGCCCAGCGCCGCGCCGAAGAAGATCGCCAGCAACGCGCTGGAAACGCAGAACACAACGTCGAAGAATCCCTGCCACACCGGATTCTCAATATGCACGCGCAATTCGATCCCGATGCCTCGCAGCATAAGCAGCCATAGCACCATCATGAGCGGAAGATAAAAACCGCTGAACGCCGAAGCGTAGAGCTGTGGGTACGCGAAGTAAAGAGTGCCGCCGGCCGCCAGCAGCCAGACTTCATTGCCATCCCACACAGGGCCGATCGACCGGAGCACCTTGCGTCGTTCATCGACTGTGCGTGCCGCGTAGAGATAGAGAATACCGGCGCCCAAGTCGAATCCATCGAGCACCACGTAGGCCGCGATCATGACCGAAACGATAATGAACCAAACTGTTGGCATCGGATCCTCTAGTGAGCTGCGGTTGATTGCGCGACCGGCCCGTTCTCGATCTCGCGCCGAACGAGAAACAGGAACAGAATGCCCAGCACCATGTACATGCCCATGAACCCGAGCAAAGTGAACAGGCCATTGCCGGCCGACACCATCTTCGAGTAGCCGTCAGCTGTACGCATGAGGCCGTAGACCAGCCAGGGCTGACGCCCGATCTCAGCGGTCATCCAGCCTGCGGTGTTCGCGATGTATGGGAAGGGCAGGCTAAGAAGCAGGACCCAGAGCATCCAACGTGCGCGGAACAGACACCCGCGCCAGAGCAGGAATGCCGAGATGACCATGATCGCGATAAAGATTGTCCCAAGCCCAACCATGATGTGGTACGAGTAGTAGAGAAGCGGGATATTGTCGGGCCAGGTGTCGGGCGGAAACGCATTCAGGCCCCGGACCTCAGCCTCCCAGCGGCGATACGTCAGAAAGGTCAGCATGCCCGGCAGAACCAGCGGGTTGTCGATCTTGCGCTGAGGGATGTCGGGCTGACCGATCAGGACGAGCGGAGCGTTGTTGGAACTCTCGAACAGGGCCTCCATCGCAGCCAGCGTGGTTGGCTGCTTTTGCGCAAGTAGTCTTCCCTGGCCATCACCTGTGGGGAACAACTGGATGATGCTGGCTACGATTCCCACAGTCACACCCACGCGAACGAAAATGCGGCCGTGTTCCTCGTACTTTCCCCATAGCAAATAGAACGCACCCACAGACGCCATAGCGAAGGTGCCAGTGATCACGGCTCCGCACATGTTGTGGGCGTACTGCCACCAGGCCCAGGGGTTCAAGATCAGGGCCCAGAAGCTCCCGAGTTGCATCGAACCGTCCGGAGCGGTGAAGTAGCCTACCGGGTTCTGCATCCAGGCGTCGGTGGCAATGATGAAGAAGCCGGAGAGCCACGAACCTAGGAATACGGCGACTGCGGACCACCAGTGAGCTTTCGGGCTCAGGCGCTTCTCTCCGTACAAGAACAGTCCGAGAAATGCCGATTCCAGGAAGAAAGCGAACATGCCTTCCATCGCCAGCGTCTGCCCGATGACTCCGCCGGCAAAGCGGGAGAAGTGCGACCAGTTCGTGCCGAACTGAAATTCCATCGGAATCCCAGTGACCACGCCGATCACGAAGTTAATTCCGAAAATACGCGCCCAGAAACGCGCGGCCTGGCTGTAGCGCTCATCGTTAGTGCGCAGAGCCAAGGTCTTGAGAATCACGATCAGGGGCGCCAGTCCCATAGTCAACTGGGGGAACAGGTAGTGAAATGTGACAGTGAAAGCAAAATGCAGGCGGTGAATCAACAGTGCGCTGTCCATAGAAGACGGTCTCGCAGATTGGGCAAGAACAACAAGTATGCCGGACCAATCACCCGATGAATGTGACGATGATCACAAAGAATTCAGCGATTACTTTTCTGGCGCCGGGCGAGTTCCGCTTGTCGCGCGGCGCGGCGAAGGCCTGCATCCTCAAACCGCCGAAGCTGGTCCTCGCCTTGGGGAATCACCTGCGGGACCGGAAGCCGGCCGCCGATTCCGTCGACTGCCACAAAGGTCAGGTGTGCCGAAGCCACATGTTCCCGCTTGTCGAGGATGTAATTTTCAGTCCAAACCTTCACGCCCACCTCCATGGAGGTACGGAAAGCGCGATTCACTGACGAGCGCAGCGTCAGCAGCGAACCTACCCGAACGGGGACGAGGAAATCGATACGGTCGACGGACGCGGTCACGACGTAACCGCGCGCGTGCCGGTGGGCTGCCATAGCCCCGGCGAGGTCGATCCAGTGCATCAAACGTCCCCCCAGCAGGTAACCCAGCGGGTTGGCATCGTTCGGCAGCACGATCTCCGCCATTTCCGATTGCGAATCGCTGACCGGGCGGGGCGCGGTATTGGTTTCAGTCATGGGATGAGTCTGGCGTGTGATTCGAATCCGGCCTCGACTTGCTCAACCATGACTCGAGATAGCACTCCGCCATCTTCTGGATGCGCGCATCCGCATGCGCGTTCATGCAGGTTCGATCCTGGACTCGAAACTCCAGATTACCGTGGCCGGCCGGTTCATGATTCCGCTCGAAAACGTAGACCAGCGAGATGCGGGATTCATTCTCACGCAATACTGAGAAGCGAACCGCATCGGCGTCTCGTTGTTCAGGCAGGTGCGGGCAGCTTGATGCGTAGCCCAGGGTGCACTGCTGATGCAGGGTCTCCGCTTCAGGGGTCACTCCTTCGTGGCCAGGTGCGGTGCAGTGTCCGGTCCAGCCTGATCCCAGGGGTAGCCGCGTCGGATGGATCCATGCGCCTTCAAATAGCCGCTCAGTTGGCATGAAGTATGGGCAAGCCACTCTGGAAACTCCTGGGAATGAACCTGATTGAAAGTTGACCCGCAATTGTACGCCTCATGCCGACCTGATAGCGGCGGGCGAGGACGCCCGCCCGACTGCCGGTGAGACGCCGGCGATACCTTGTGTAGTAATCTGCTGTTGGAAACGCAAAACCAATGGACCGCATCGCAATGCTCACGGAGATCCTCGCGGAGAATCCCAACGATGCCTTCGCCCGTTACGGTCTCGCCATGGAACTATCGAACCAGGGCAAGATCGAACAAGCGATGGAGGAGTTCGGGAAATTGCTCTCCAGTCATCCCGATTACACCGCCGGGTACTTCATGGCGGCGCAGACTCTGGCAAAAGCCGATCGGGTCGATGAAGCCCGCAAAATGCTGGGAGACGGCATTCTGTCCGCTAAGCGCACCGGCAACGGGCACGCTCAATCCGAGATGGAAGGCATGCTCGCCGACCTCGGGTAGCGCACTCGGCTCGCTACTCGGTTGGCTTCGCCATCTTCAGCATCGCCCGCTCGACGATTCCAGGAAACAATTGGTAGATCTTGACCACTGGATGCATCGTCCACGGCACGATGACTTCCCTTTTCTGCTTGCGATAACCGGCTAGTGTTGCGCGAGCGACGCGTTCCGCGCTGATTCCTCGGACCGTCTCGGGCCGAACTTTCTGCAGTTCCTTGCCCCGAACGGCATTCGCGCTGAAATCGGTGCGCACGTATCCCGGACACACCGTTAGCACGTTCACATTCCGCTTGCGAAGTTCGATGCGCGCAGCTTTGCCAATCGCATTCAGGGCGAACTTCGTTGCAGAATAGCCTGAGCTGTAAGGCAACGGGATGTGGCCTGCGACGCTCGAGATGTTAATCACCGTTCCTTCATTTTGTTGTTTCATTACTGTCAGCACGGCTTGCATGGCGGACACTGCACCGAAGAAGTTCGTCTCAAACATTTCGCGGAGCGCATCCATGTCCATTTGTGCCACCGAATCGATCAAGCCGTGGCCGGCGTTGTTGACCCATACATCGATGCGACCGAAGTGGTGAAGCGTCAGGCTGATGACGCGGTCGATCTCCTCGCGGTGGCGCACATCGCATGAGAGAGCCAGAGTGCGTTCCGTGCGGCCCACGCGGGCCCGCGCAGCCTCAACCCGGGTAGCATCCCGCGAAAGCAAAACTACGCTTGCACCGTCATCGACGAAAGCTTTGGCGATCGCTTCGCCGATCCCCATCGAAGCGCCCGTGACTACGACAATTTTGCCCGGAATTTCCATGCATGGCTTTTAGTCGGACCCGGCAGGCAAGTCAAGCAGCGGTTGTACAATCGGTCCACGGCACTGTCTTATCTGTCGCTTTGCCCCGGAGGCTGCTTGGATTCCCTGCTCCCGCTGTTCCCGCTTGAGGTTGTTCTGTTTCCCGGCACGCCACTGCCCCTGCACGTCTTCGAGCCACGCTACAAGGAAATGATCGGAGAGTGCCTGGAACAGAAAAAGCAGTTCGGCGTGATTCGCGCCCAGGAAACCGATCTCGCCGAAGTCGGCTGCACTGCAGAAATTCTCGCGGTCACAAAGAAATACGACGACGGGCGCATGGACATCGTGGCTGAAGGCCGCGACCGTTTTGAACTTCTCGAGGTCAATCAGGACCGCCCGTTTCTGCGCGGGCAGATCCTGCTTGTACAAGATGATCCGGATCGGCCGACGCAGGCGGAGACCTCCCACGCCATCGAACTGCATCGGCAAATTCTGGCTCTGGCGAACGCGCAGCAGGACTTGCCCGAAGGTGACGATGCTCTGCTTTCCTATCATCTTGTCGGATCACTACCTCTTGATCTCGACTTCAAGCAGAAGCTGCTAAGTCTGCGTTCTGAGAGCCGGCGCATTCAGACCGTGATTGAGTACTTCGAAGGGATTCTTCCCAGCCTGCGACGTTCGGTGGTTATCCGACAGAAGGCCGGCGGCAACGGTCACGCGCATTAAGCCGAGGTTTTCCTGCTAAGAGAATTGCGCTTGTCAATTTTCCACGCTAGAAAGTATCCGTCGGCATACTCTCCGCGCAATGGAATGCCCCGAAGCGGGGCGTATAATCACACGCAAGTGGTTATCTGTTGGGGGTCCCGATCATGAGTCTTCCTCGCACTCTGGGCGAGTTGCGGCAAAGTCCTTTCTCCGAGCAGCGTCTGCGGAACCGTCGGATCAAAGATGAACTGCGTGAGAACCTGATCAACCGGTTGCAGGGAAATTGCCCGATCTTCCCGGGCATTGTGGGCTACGACGATACGGTTGTCCCCCAGCTGGTAAACGCTTTACTGTCGCGCCATAACTTCATCCTGCTTGGGTTGCGCGGCCAGGCGAAGAGCCGCATCTTGCGCGCACTCACGGGCCTGCTCGATCCGCAGGCGCCCTACATCGCCGGATGCGAGATCCGCGACAACCCATATCTTCCGCTGTGCCGCGCATGTCGCGACCGCATCACCACCGACGGCGACCAGACGCAGATCGCCTATCTGGCTCCGGAAGAACGCTATGTTGAGAAACTGGCGACACCTGACGTCACGATCGCCGATCTGATCGGCGACATCGACCCCATCAAAGCCGCTCGCGGCGGCCAGCAACTTAGCAGCGAACTCACGGTGCACTACGGATTACTGCCCCGCGCCAACCGCGGAATCTTCGCTATCAATGAACTGCCCGATCTTGCGGGAAAGATCCAGGTCGGCCTATTCAACATCATGCAGGAAGGCGATGTGCAGATTAAGGGTTACCCCGTCCGCCTGCCGCTCGACGTTGCGATGGTCTTCAGCGCAAACCCCGAGGACTACACCGCCCGTGGAAAAATCATCACGCCGCTTAAGGACCGGATTGGATCGGAGATTCGGACCCACTATCCGGCGACGGTTGAGGAAGGCATTGCGATTACGGCACAGGAAGCCTGGACAAAGCGGGATGGGTACGCACTGCATCTTCCGAAATACGTGCAGGAAGTGATCGAGCGCGTAGCTTTTGTGGCCCGCGAGGATAAGAAGATCGACAAGCGATCGGGCGTCAGCCAGCGCCTACCGATTTCCGCGACTGAGAACGTCATTTCGAATGCCGAGCGGCGCGCCATCCGCAACGCTGAAAAGACCGTAGTTCCTCGCATCAGCGATATCTATGCGGCATTGCCGGCCATCACCGGAAAGCTTGAACTGGAGTACGAAGGCGAGATGAAGGGCGCTGATCACGTCAGCCGCGAACTGATCCGGGCCGCCATCGCCAAGACCTTCGACGATTATTTCAGCGGCGTCGACATGCGCCAGATTGTGCAGTGGTTCGATCTGGGCGGCGAGATCAAGCTTACCGAGAGCGCGGGCGCCAAAGAAGTGCTCGAGACGGTTAAAGGGATTCAGGGTCTCATGGAGAAAACCAGCGCCTTGGGAGTTTCGTCCGAAGACAACGTCGAAACCGTGGTATCTGCCGCTGAGTTCGTGCTTGAGGGCCTGTACGCTCACAAGCGCATCGGACGGACGGAGGAGCGAGTCTTCACCGCCGGCGAAAAGCAACCTAAGAAACCGGAGCGGACGTACGAGCGAGAAGAACCGTTCCGTGGGAGAAGACCGTATAACTAGCTGATGGCTTGACAGCTGATGGCTGATAGTCGATGGCTGGTAGCGACTCAACTTGATTGGAAATGGTTCGGACTGGGGCAAGGCCGTTGATGACGGCAAGAATGACTCGCCAACGGACGAACGACCAATGACTGACGACTGCGTTTATGAGACGGATCCGTTACTCCAAATACGTTCCTGACCCCGCAGGCGAGATGAGCATGGAAGACCTGCTCAGCGCGCTGTCGGACTATCTGTTGCAGAGCGGGTTCCAGAACTACATGTTCTACGAAATGCCCGAGGGTGACCAGACCCTGGATGCTTTGCGGCGCGCCATCGAGCAAGCCCTTCTCGACAGTGATCTGTTTGACGAAGAACTCCGCGAGCGCCTGCAGCAGATGCAAATGGAAGGCGGGCTCGAAGAACTGATCGAAAAGCTCATTGATCGCATGGAACAGGAAGACTTCATTTCCATTGACGATCCACCCGATCCGTCGCGCCCTTCAGCGGCCGGGGGGCAAACTGGCGAAGGACAGCAGGCAAGGTTTGAAATCACCGATAAGAGCCTCGATTTTCTCGGTTTCAAGGCGCTGCGCGATCTTCTTGGCTCGCTCGGCAAGTCCAGTTTCGGACGACACGACACACGCGATATGGCCACCGGCATTGAAGCCAGCGGCGCGTCGAAGCAGTATGAATTCGGTGACACACTCAACCTCGACATTACGGCCACGCTTTCGAGTGCGATTCAACGAGAGGGCCTCGCCCTGCCGCTGAACATCGAGTATTCGGACCTGAACGTTCATCAGTGCGAGTATCAGTCGTCGTGCGCGACAGTCTTAATGCTCGATTGCTCGCACTCGATGATTCTTTATGGAGAAGACCGCTTTACGCCCGCCAAGAAAGTTGCGATGGCACTCTCGCAACTCATTCGCACGCAGTATCCGGGGGACTCACTTTCGTTAGTCCTTTTTCACGATTCAGCCGAAGAAGTTCCTCTCACGCAACTCGCTCGTGTGAAAGTCGGTCCCTACTACACCAATACGCGCGAAGGATTGCGGTTGGCGCAGCGGATCTTGCAGCGTCAGCGCAAGGACATGAAGCAGATCGTCATGATCACGGATGGAAAGCCTTCGGCGCTAACGATGGAGGATGGCCGCATTTACAAAAATGCTTTCGGCTTGGATCCCCTGGTGGTGAGCCAGACGCTCGAAGAGGTGTCAAAGTGCAAGAGGGCGGGGGTGTTGATCAATACATTTATGCTCGCGTCGGACGCGGGGTTGGTGAATTTCGTGCAGAAGGTGACAGAGATGTGCCGGGGAAAGGCATACTTCACGACGCCCTACACTCTCGGTCAGTATCTATTGATGGACTACATGTCGCGGAAGACCAAGACGATTCACTGAGCCTCATAGTCCCCGTTCGTTTGCTCGAAACCAGTTTGCAATCTTTAATTCTCGTGTCCCAGCCACTGCACCGGTTTCCCGTGGAACCCGCATCGAGCCAGCAACCGATCTTTGCCGCCAGGCCACAGTTGCGAGCGGACTTCGGCATCATTGCTACCCGGTTCGAAGCGAAGCCAGGCAAGCGGTTTCTTGGGAGTAGCGGCCTCTGCCGCCGCAGCCATCACTTGCTCGAAACGCGCACGATCCACATTCGACAAATATTGCCAAACGATAGAGTGATACACGACGGTTGCCACGCCGGGCACTCCATGGTCCAGCGCAGCCTCGACCCAATCGGGCGCGTTGCCTTGGTCCACGGTGGCAGGCGTGCGTCGCGCCACATCGATAGCCGCCGCAAGCTGCCGAAAGCGCTCCACCTGGTCAGGCCACAGATACGATTGCAGAGTTAGGCGCCCTTCTTCCGTGCATGGGTCGATTGGTAAAGCATCGCAGCCGCGGCGCTCGACGACCTTCACAAGCACTTCAAAGCGCGGATACTCACCGCCAAACTCGCACTTAATGCGCACCGGCGAACGAGAGTCGCCCCAGCCCTCTTGCCCCACTTCGTACCGGTATTGGTCCCAGCGGAGTATTAAGCCACCTGCAGCTCCAACCTCCAAAAGGCGCAGCGGAAGACCGGTTTGATGTGCCACCTCAAGAAACCCACCCAGCAACGCTGCGCAGCGGCCTACCTCATTCGTCTGTACGGGGCGATCAATTAATGCGCGTAGCACGGACTGCTGGAGGTGCACAACAGCGCGAAACCTGGGCCAGAGGTCATCACACTTGGCGTCGCCGCTTACAGAGGGATAACAAGCAGCAAGTTGCGGTGCTTTTCCCTGCAGAACAAGGCGGTGGACCGCTCCGAGAAAGCGCAGTGCAAGTGCTGAGTCGGGCGGATCATCGTGATGATCATGAAGGACCGCCCAGCAGGCACCCGCGGCCCGGACGTCAGCTGCGGCATGACTTAACAGGGTTGAGTAGAGGCTGGAACCTAGTCTTTCGCACCACTCTGCCTGTTTGAGAAGAAGTCGTGCAACAATTTCTTTAGGGGTGGTCATCCGTTTGGGGCCTGATCGCATACAGAACCCGAACGCAATGCAATTGCAGACCGAGCCTTAAGCAGGCTTCCCCGGCAACTCAATTTGCATCGACGTACATGAGAGTCGTCGCCTGAAGTCGAAGACTGCCAATCGGATCAGTGGCAACGATCAGCAGCCCCCTATTCCTTCTTCTCCGCTCGTACCGCGGCCTCGGCGGCCTGGAATCCGATCTTGCTGTGGGTTCCGTCACAGAAAGGCTTATTGGTGCTCGCGCCGCAACGGCATAGAGAGAATGCTGGCTTGCCCGTCAGGTCGTAAGGCGTGCCGTTGGCATCCACCAACTCGATGCCTCCTTCGGGGGCTTCCACTCGATAAGGACCGTTCGGACGGATGGTGATCTTCACTTGCGCCATGATTGCCTCCAGAAAGTAGGCACGCGTCGTCACTGACGACGCGCTCAAACGAAGATTACCACACGAGCCGACTAAGCCGCGGCCCAGCGTTCGGCTGCGAGACTGCGATAGAGGTGCAGGTATTCGTCAATCATGCGCTTATGGTTGTAGCGGTCGCGGGCGCGCTGGTAGGCGCGATTTCCGTAGGCCCGGCACTTTTCGCGGTCTTCGCCAAGTTCGCGGATCGCATGGGCGAGGCTGGTGGCGTCGTTCGTTCGGAAGTAGATCGCATCGTCGCCCCAGATTTCGCGGTAGCTCGGAATATCGTTGGCGATGATGGCGCAGCGCGACAACGCCGCTTCCAGCGGTTCCATTCCAAATGGTTCATACCGCGCCGTAGCTGCGTAGACGGCGGCGCGGCTGTAGAGATTTCTCAACTGGGCCTCGGTCTGCGGCCCTTTCAATGACACGCAAAGCTGGTCGGTTGAGACTTTGACGTCCGCGCGAATCGGAATGCGCGGAGCATTCACCGGATTGTCCGATCCGACGATACACACCGAGAGTGGGTGCTCATGCTGGGTGAGCAGGTGAACCTGCTTTCCGGCGTCCAGCAACCGTCCCACCGACAACACCGAATCCTCTTTACTGACATATGGGTTGAAGAAGATTGGGTTGCGTCCGTTGTAGATGACCTGTTCACGTGGAGCAGGCGCGTACGAAGCACGTAGAGCGTCGAGCATGAACGCTGAGGGTGCGACCACCATGCTTGACCCTGACAACCCACGGCCAACAACATCCCGATAACGGCTGAGCCAGCGCGCGGCTTTCGGTTCTCGCCCGTGCACAGCGACCCACCACGTGATCAGGTCGCCGTGGGCGACCACTATACGTGGGATGTCCACCGGCAAGTCGCCGTAACAAAACTGGTTGAGATGGAGAACGTCCGGCTGAATCTCCTCAATAATCGAGGTCAGGTAGGCGGCGGACTCGGCGTAATCCTGCTCGCCTTCGTGCATCCATTCCAGGCGGAACCCAGTCGGGCGGTAGTCCAAGCCGTGCAGGCTATCCATCCACGAGGATTGCTCGGGCAACGGCACTTCGCCGAAGCTAACCAGTGTTACCCTCAGCCCGCGACTCACCAGACCACTCACCAATTCGCGCGTGTATGACCAGACGCCGGAAATCGTGTCAGTGGTGACCAGAACGTGCATTAGGGTCCTTTGGTCCCGGCAACCTCGCCGGAGTATTGCCCGTATTCTAAGCGGGAGTTCTGTTTTTTATGAAGAACCTTTCTGCGGAATGCGGGCGTGGCGCGCAAAGGTTTTCACAGGCTTGTACTAGGGAAACGGATTCTAAACAGATGAAGGGTAGCCTAACCGCTTCGCTTTCAATTGCTTCAATCAGGGAAAAACTGCATTCGAAGGTGCAAATATTCCGTATTGACCATCTTCATCCAAGGGGTTTAGGGTAGGCGGAAAGCCGCTCTGTTCGTTGAAAATGCGCTGCCGACCTCCTTGGAGACAGCGCGCCACGAAATACAATCCGGCGGACAGCTAAGGTTGGCCGCTGGGTTGAGCGCACCCGAAGCCACCTCGTCGATTCGCGCGCGCCACGGAGCCAGAGTTGTTTGCCACTTCTCGGACTCTGATCGCATAGTTCCTACGACCGTTTTTGGTTTGGCGCGTCGCGGTGTTAGCCGCATAGCGGTACTCCGCACGGGAATGGTCCGCAAGGGAGGATCGGCAATGGCAGATTTCTACCAGACTGGAGTTATCGCCACCCTGCATCGTCTGGGACAAGGCGATCTCGGAATGATTGAGCGCCAACTGGATTATTTCTCCCGCCAGCAGCCCATCGCTCTGGTGCTGCCGGCGCTCTATTCCGAATTCGAAAAGCCAGCGATGGACACGATCCTGAGCGAACTCAGCGGCGCAACCTACGTTCGCCAGGTCGTTCTTACCCTCGCCCAGGCCACGTCGAAGCAGTTCGAAGAAGTTCAGCGACGGGTCAGTGTTCTGCCCGGAGAAGTCCGCGTGCTCTGGCACGACGGGCCTCGCATGCAGCGGCTTTATCGCACGCTGGAAGAAAATCGTCTGCAGATCGGTCCCGATGGCAAAGGGCGCCAGTGCTGGATGGCCTACGGATACGTGCTTGCCAGCCGCAAGGCCTCCGTCATCGCTTTGCATGATTGCGACATCGTGAATTACAACCGCGCGATCCTGGCACGGCTGTGCTACCCGGTCGTGCATCCTGACATCGGCTTCGAATTCAGCAAAGGCTACTACGCACGCCTGAGCCACCAGATGCACGGGCGAGTCACGCGCCTGCTCATGACACCCCTGGTGCGCGCGTTGCAATCCATGGTGGGTTTTCTGCCGTTCCTGGTCTACCTGGACAGTTTCCGCTATCCACTGGCTGGAGAGTTTGCCATGCAGGCCGACTTGGCCCGTGTGAATCGCCTTCCGTCAGATTGGGGCCTCGAAGTTGGCACGTTGGCGGAGGTGTACCGTAACTGTTCCATCCGTCGCATTTGCCAGGTTGATATTGCGGAAAACTACGAACATAAACATCAAGAACTGTCACATGGCGATCCTTCCAAGGGCCTGATGAAGATGGCCATGGATATCTGCAAGTCGCTGTTCCGCATCCTCGCCGCCGAGGGTGTTAAGTTCGATCACGGCATGATGCTCACGCTGTTGGTGCGTTACCAACGCATGGCGGAAAACAACATCAGCAAGTACCACGCAGACGCTATGATTAATGGATTGACCTTCGACCGTCACGAAGAAGAAAGTGCGGTGGAAACTTTCTCTCAGGCCCTGAAGCTGGCGTCGGAAGAGTTCTTTGCCGACCCTCTGGGAGCACCGCCGATTCCGAACTGGATGCGCGTCAGTGCCGCCCTACCCGCTTTTCTGGAAGATGTGCGCGAAGCCGTGGACGCGGACAACGAAGCACTGGTGAATGTGGCCGGACTCTCGGCCTGAAGCAAACTATCCTGATACAGGCGAAAATAGACAACCGACTCTTTGACAAACACCGTGGACGAACTTTTCCCAACTGAACTCAAGGATCGCCTGGAACAGATTCGGGATGCTGACATTGTGGTCGGCATCCCGAGCTATAACAACGCACGCACCATCGGGCACGTAGTGCGTGCGGTATCGGTCGGTCTAGCCAAGTACTTTCCCACGCAACGTTCGGTCATTGTGAATTCCGATGGCGGATCGAAAGACAAGACACAGGATGTTGTCATGCAAGCCGAGAGCGGAGCCGATGACCTGCTGCTGGTATCGCATCCGGTGCACAACAGCTATCGCATCAGCACTCCGTACCATGGCGTGCCGGGCAAAGGGAGCGCTTTCCGGACAATTTTCGCCGTCGCTCAGCACTTGAAGGCGAAAGCTTGCGTGGTCGTCGATTCTGATCTGCGAAGCATCACACCCGGCTGGATCGAGTTGCTGGCGCGTCCTGTACTGGAACATGGGTACGACTACATCGCCCCTTACTATCTCCGCCACAAGTACGACGGCACGATCACCAACGGCATCATCTATCCGATGACGCGCACCTTGTACGGAAAGTCGGTCCGCCAGCCGATTGGCGGAGAGTTCGGCTTCTCCGGGAGTCTTGCCGCACGCTACCTGGAGAAAGACGTCTGGGACACCGACGTCGCGCGCTTCGGAATCGACATCTGGATGACGGTCACCGCGATTGCCGAAGGGTTCCGCGTAGGGCAGGCGTATCTCGGGGCCAAGATTCACGATGCCAAGGATCCCGGGGCGGACCTCACTAGCATGTTCCGCCAGGTCGTTGGATCGTTTTTCCGGCTTATGGAGAGCTACGAGGACATCTGGCGACGCGGCAATTCGTACGAGCAGGTACCTCTGTTCGGGTTTCCGTTCGAAGTTGGCGTCGAACCTCTCACCGTGAACACGGATCGCATGATTCATGCCGCCCAGCAGGGTGTGGCGGACTTGCGGGAAATCTACAGTCTCTTTCTTTCGCCGCAGACACTGACCGACCTGACCAGTTACGTACACCGCAACGGCCAGGGCTTTCACATCCCAGACAAGCTCTGGGTTCGCATGATCTACGAGGCCGCGACCGCCTTCCGCTATCGCACTATCGATCGCGACCATTTGCTCCAGTCGTTGGTGCCTTTGTATCTAGGCCGTACCGCCTCGTTCGTACTCGAAGTCACCGACAGCAACGCGACCCAGGTGGAGGAGCGAATCGAACAACTGGGACAGGTGTTCGAGGCCGAAAAGCCTTACCTCACGCAACGCTGGGACGCCGTCCGGAAGGAGAATCTCCATGCGCAGTCTGTTTGACCGGATGTTGATCGATCCATTCAATCGCATTGCGGATCAGTCAGCCCATGTCGTACCCATCCTGATTATGGTGCTGGTCACGCTGATTATTGGAGGCTTCCTGGCCTTCGTAGCCCGGTGGCTTACGTTCCGATTGTTGCAGCTTGCTCGCTTCGACCGCCTCGTGCAAAGAACCGGATTTTCCAGCATGATCGAGCGTACCGGCGTGTTCCGCTCTCCCTCGGATCTCGGTGCCAGGTTCGTGCAGGGACTAGTGTGGCTGTTTACGATCCTGTTCGCGCTGAACGCCGCCGACACTCCCGCTAGCGCGGGGTTGGTGATGCGCTTCGTGGACTACATCCCCAATATCATCGCTGCCGGCCTGGTACTCCTGCTGGGCGTGGTTGTGAGTAGGGTGATTTCGCGCAGCGCGCTGCTCGCGGCCGTCAATGCGCAGTGGCCGGGTGCGCGCCTGATCGCTGGGGGAGTGCGCGTGCTGGTAATGACGCTGGCGGTTGTCATCGCCCTCGAACAGCTCCACATTGGAAGCCTGCCACTGCTGGTTGCCTTCGCGATCGTGTTTGCGGGTATCGTCTTCGCTCTGGCGATCGCGTTCGGTTTAGGCGCTCGCGATATGGCGCGCCAGTGGCTCGAAGCTAAGGTCCGAGGTTCCGTCGCCGAAGAGGAGGTTTTTCGTCATCTCTAAGTCGACGCGAACCCTCGTCTTCACCGACCTGGACGGCGCCCTGCTCGATCCCCAATCCTACTCATGGACGGCTGCGTCGCGGGCGTTGGAGTCGTTGCGCCGTCAACGCATTCCCCTGATCTTCTGCACCAGCAAAACTCGCACCGAGGTGAAGGCGCTTCGGCGGGCGACGGGCAATACCCATCCCTTCATCGTCGAAAATGGTGGCGCGATTGTGATTCCCGCCGGCTACTTCCCCGAAATCGCGACGCTGGGCAATCAGGCCAAGGCGTACACCCTGATCCTCGGCAGACCATATGAGGAACTAGTGCGTGAGTTGAGGCGCATTGCGCAGGAACTGGATGTGTCGATTCGCGGCTTTCATCAGATGACGGATGCAGAAGTCGCCCGAGATACGGGGCTTTCTGTGCCCGAGGCACACATGGCGCGGCAGCGCGAAACCGGCGAGCCGTTCCGATTCACAAAGGAGCGTCCAGCTTCGGTGCGCGCTTTCTTGCGGCGAGCGCAGGAACGCGGCTATACGGTCCAGCGCGGCGGACGGTACTGGCACTTTACCGGCAGTTGCGACAAGGGATTGGCGATGAGCGTTCTGATTGGGTTCTACCGCATGGCGTGGCAGACTCGGATCTTCACGATCGCTCTGGGTGACAGCGCCAATGACCTCACCATGCTTCGGCTGGTCGATCGCCCCATCCTGATTCCCAAACCGGACGGAAGCTTTGATAGAGAGGTAACCAAGGCCATTCCACGTGTCGCGCGGGCCAGCAAGCCGGGGCCACAAGGGTGGAACGCTTCCCTTTTGCGAGCGCTCCAGGGACATTCCGGCGTTGATGGAGGGGCAGCGGGTCGATCTTCCAACAAGTCGCGGAGCGCTCGCGTCCCAGCCTGAGCTTTAGCGGGTTGGGTTGTTTTGTTCTGAAGGCGCCAGTTTTACGCGCATCAGCGTCGCCAGATCGTGAATGACGTGAATCTTTCCGACCATCGGCGCTGGAACCTCCTTTGAGGCAAGCACCATGTCGCACGACAGCAAGATGGCCGTTACGCTTTCCTTCAATTCACTCCAGATGACCCTGGTGGCCGAGACTCGCGCGATCTCTTCTTCGCGGACGCGCCGGCTTAAGGCGCTGCGCACTTCACGCACGACGCGCTCGATGCCGCTAATGGCGCAGTTTACGTAAACCGGAAACGCGCTCCCCAGATGCTGCAGCATCACTTCGCCTTCATCCGGCTCTGCCTCCATCAGGAATTGATCGATGACGACCGCCGAGTATTCCTGCTCGCGCAGTTTGGCAATCGCGGACTGCAAGGTGGAAGCAACCTGCGTGGGTAAAGTCGTTGCGGCCAGCAAGGCCTGCGCGCATTCCTGGCCTCGTGCGGAAGGTGTGATAAGAAGAATCATGTCCTCTCCCCGTGCACGTCTTAAGCCAACCACGAATGGATTGATATGGCGGGATTTATTGTGATTGCCGCACACTTCCGTTCCCCATTCGGGACGACGTACGCACGAATTGGGAAATCAGCCGGCCGTTCAGGATGCGGAGCAAGGTGCCACACATGCACTCGCCCCCCGGAGTTCCTGCTCACGAGGAATGCGATGAATATTCCTTAAGCTTTCGATAGAGCGTGGTCTTGCCAATCCCGAGCATGCGCGCTGCTTTCAGCTTGTCTCCATTTAGTTGTGCAATCGCGTTCAAGATTGTCTGCCGCTCGAGTTCCGACATCGGCATGATCTTGTTCGCGTTGCCCGCAGTCGCCAAGGCATTGGTACCCTGCAACTGACTGATCGCGGCGGGAAGGTCGCCGAGGTGGATCATCGGCCCAGTGGTAAATGCGCATGCCCGTTCCAGGCAGTTTTCCAATTCGCGAACGTTACCTGGCCAGTCGTAGGCCAGCATGGCCTTCATCGCATCATCGCTCAGGGTGCGCTCGTTTCCTGTGCTCCGCGTTTGCCTCTCCAGAAAATGCGTTGCCAGGATGGGAATGTCCTGCCGGCGTTCGCGCAGCGATGGTATTCGCAGGCTGAGCACATTCAGGCGATAGTACAAGTCTCTGCGGAAGGTTCCCTGCGACACGCCTTCTTCCAGATCCCGGTTCGTAGCGGCCAGAATGCGCACGTTGATGGGCATGTGCTTGGTGCTGCCCACCGGCCGGATCTCCTTTTCCTGAATCGCGCGCAGTAGCTTGGCCTGCAGGTCGGTTGGCAACTCCCCAACCTCGTCCAAAAACACCGTGCCCCCTTCGGCGATGGAGAGCAATCCGTCTTTAGCGTGGTGCGCGCCGGTGAATGCTCCTTTGGTATGTCCGAACAGTTCACTTTCGATCAGCGTCGGGACCAGCGAACCGCAGTCCACCGGAATGAACGGCTTGTCGCGGAACGGTCCCGAGAAGTGGATGGAGCGGGCAACCAGTTCCTTGCCGGTTCCGCTCTCGCCCAGAATCAACACAGGATGCGTGCTGTGCGCCGCCTTGGCGACGATTCGATACAGTTTCTCCATTTCAGGGGAACGGCCGATGATGCTACCGAATCCTTGCTTGGATTTGATCTTCTCGCGCAGAATGCGGTTCTCGCTCTTGAGCTTCAAATGGCTGGCGACGCGATCAAGCAGAAGTTTCAACTCATCGAGGCTGAAGGGCTTGGTGACGTAGTCGTACGCGCCGTTTTTCATCGCCTGTACGGCTGATTGCACCGTGCCATAACCGGTCACCACCACGATCACCGCATCCGGACGAATACTCTTGATCCGATTCAAGGCTTCCAGTCCGCCTGCGCCGGGCAGGCGAAGATCCAGCAACACCGCGTCGATGCCTTGTGCATCTAGCAAGCGGTACGCATGCTCGGCAGAATCGGCGACGAAAGTATTGAAACCCAGCGACTGCGCGACCTCGCGGCAAGCTTCGCGAATGGAACGCTCGTCATCAACGATCAGGATGTTCAGGAAATTGGCTCCCTCAATCTGAGGAGTCGATGGCAGAGTGATTTCAGCAGTGGTCATGGCTTCTCTCGCTTTCGCTTCTTGAATTTCGTTGGAGTGGAACTGAGGTTGAAAATCTTGCGCAGTTTCTCGAGCAACTCGGAGCTCGTGAAGGGCTTCTTGAAAAAGACCGTATCTTCGCCGGCTTTCTGCGCGTGCGGTTCGTAGCCGGACATGTAAAGCACTTTCAACTGCGGCCGTGCGGAGCAGATCTGCAAGGCGGTTTCATGACCGCTCATCCCTGGCATGTCCACATCTGCCAGCAATAGGTCGATCTGGCTAGAGTGGTTGCGAGCGATGGCAATCGCTTCCGGGCCACTGGCCGCTTCGAGAACCACATAGCCGCATTCGCTGAGGATCCGAACCGCGGCCTGACGAACGGCGACGTTGTCTTCGGTCAGCAGGATTGTTTCTCCGTTCGAGTGCAAAGAGACGTGAGTCGTCGTAACGGCATGAGTATGCGCAACTCGCGGCAGGAACACTGTGACGAGCGTGCCTCGGCCGGGTTCGCTGTCCACTTCCACGCTCCCACCGTTGTCGGTCACGATGTTCTGGACCGTGGACAATCCAAGCCCTGTGCCTCTGCCTTGCGACTTCGTAGTGAAGAACGGCTCGAACAAACGACCGCGGGTTTCCGCACTCATGCCGCAGCCGACGTCCTTCACGGAAAGAAAAACGCCGGGAGGATGAGACTTTGTCCCTTCGACTGATTTCAGGGTGCAGTGCCCGGTCGTAACCTGTATTTGACCACCCTGCGGCATGGCGTCGCGCGCGTTCAGGACAAGATTGAACAGAATCTGCTGCAGTTGCGCCGGGTCGATCCTCACCATGCCCAGATCATTCTCGAGTTCCAGAACCAGTTCGAATTTCTCACCCAGCAGGCGAGAAAGCAGATTCTGAGTCTTAAACGCGATTTCGTTCAGCGACAGGACGCGGGGTTCGACCGACTGCTGGCGTGCCGCTGCCAGCAACTGTTGGATGAGAGCTCCGCCCTGCTCGCCCGCCATACGGATCTCTTCGGCGTGACGCAGTAAACGGCTATCGCGGTCCAATCCGGCGATCAACAGATCGCAATAGAGCATGATTCCGGTCAGCAGGTTATTGAAGTCATGGGCGACCCCACTGACCAGACGCCCCACCACTTCCATCTTCTGCGCCGCGCGCAGACGCTCCTCCGCCTGCCGACGTTCCGTGATTTCTTCGGTCATGCCGATCGCGAACTGCGGCCTTCCATCGACCCCGCGCACCAGCGAAACCGTGAGCCGGATCCACCCCGTGACCGACGATTTGCTTTCGTACTGGGCCTCCAACTCGTAGGACTCCCGCTTACCTTCCACCAATTCCCGGAATAGCCGAGCGCCGATGTCCCCGTCCGCGTGCGCCATCTCGTGGAAGTTTCTGCCTCGGAGTTCCTCTCGCGTGTATCCCAGCATTCGCTCGACCGCAGGGTTGCTCTCGAGCACCATGCCCTGGAGATCGCATTGCAGAATGCCCAAGTGGGCAGCTTCAAAGATCACCCGAAAACGCTCATGGCCATCGCGCACCATCCGGCGTCGCTCGCGCACCGTTACATCGCGGATGGTGATTAATTGCAGTTCGCGCTGGCCGAGCCGGAAGGGGACGCAGGTTGACTCGATCTGCAAGGGCGTACCGTCACGTCTTTTGGAAACGAACTGACACAGATGGGATTTCGGCTCGTCTTCTTTTGCCGCGTTTTGAACAAAGTCACAAGGATGCCTGGACGGGCGGAAACGAGAGAGTGGCTTGCCGACGAGGGTTTCCGGCGAAGCATGCCCTACCAAAAACGTGAATGCCTGGTTCGCATAACAGATGGATCCGCCTTCCGCTACCGCCATGCCTTCGGGGCTCGCGCGAAATGCAGCCTCGAAGATATCGGTATCAACGCTTGGTTCGTTGGTGGCCAGAATCGGAAAAGGCTGTCCCATTTACGTCGTCCTGCTTCTAAATGGGAGAGCCCGAAGAGCGGCGCTTCGCGCGAGAATCTGGCCGCGCGCTCCCTAATTGGGACAATTATGGGGGACCAAACTGGGAATGCTAAGTACGGGCGTCACCACCGTTTGTGATGGTTAAACGCACGGCTGGACCTGGAGATGCGATCGAGCGAAGCACGTCGTATTTGAAAGAAGTTCTCAGGGGCGAATCGGAAGCGGCTCAATCAGACGGAATCGCAATCGCCGTTCCTGACTGACCGTGGCCTCGCGCATAACGCTATCGGCCAACGGTTCTTGTTCTTCTTCCGTGTCCGTCGCGTCGCCAAGAATGGATACTCTGCTCGTAGCGGCGGCACCGATGAGCGTTCCTTCGCCTTGGGTAGGCAAGGGAGCAACACGTTTTCTGGGAGTGATTCCCTTGAAGAACGAGCTTGAAGTGCGGATACGCGCCGGCTTTCCATCGATCGAAATCGATGAGAGTGTCAGGCGCATGTATCCGGGAGTACTCGCTTGGCGGGTGGACTTCGTCTCCACGATGCGGCCGGTAACGGTCGCGCCTTGCTCGGCCACCACCTGGTCATTGATTATTATTGGCTCTTCCAGCACAGCGGTAAACGACTCATTCGGATGTGCCTTAGCACTCGACAAAGGTTTGCGGAGGCGTACAACAATGGGCGTCCCCGCCGGGACCTGCGCTCCCGGCGGGATTACGGAGTTGGTAGGAGAGATTCCGCCGCTTTGAGCGGCTCGATCGAATGGGAGTCCTGAAGTGTTGGGAGGCGTGAGTGCGCCGGCCGCGACGATCGGCACTGAAGATTGATGGCCGCAGCCCAGCCCGATGACCATCGCCAGGGTCAGCGCAGCGAGCCCGACGCCCTGTTCGCCCTTCATGCCTGCATCCTCCCCTGCGCGCCTGTTGGGCTACAAGTCGCAAGGAAGGTGCCAACCTGTGACGATTGAAAACAGGTGACTTAAGTAATCACCTGCATCGCACTCCGTGTAGTTTTTGCGGCCTTGCGCGACGAATCGCCGGATTTTCGCCAAAGAAAAACCGGAGGGCAGAGTGCCCTCCGGTCGTTGAAAAGCATTGAAGAAGAGTTAGTTCGAGGCACCACCCGCACCCGCGGCTGCGCTCTGTCCTTCATTTTCCGGTTGCAGAACGACGCCATCAAACGGCGTTGCTCCCACGAACCGGCCGTGAACGACGCTCACCCGACGCAATGGATATCCAGAATCGGGGCCACGCTGCCAGCTGCGGCCGCTGTCGGAGCTCTGGAAAACTACACCCGTCTGCAGGCTGGTCGCGAGCAGGCGGTTCGCAGTCGAGTCAAATGTGATCGAAGTAATGTCCTTGTCCGGCAGTCCGGCCACGACATGACTCCAGGTGGCACCCGAGTCGGTGCTCGCAAACGCGCCCTCGCGGGAAGCCACGAAGATCTGGCCCTCGGGCGTGAGCGTGATGCCGCGAATGCTGGTCACGTACTGAGCCATGCTGTGTTCTGTGAAAGTCGTGCCGTTGTCATGCGAGATGTAGACCTTGGTCCGCGCCGCAGCCACGATCGTGTTTCCCCGACCGCGCACTGAGAGAAATTCCTTCTCGCCCTGTACCGGGCCGCCCATCCACGACTTGCCCTGGTCCTTGCTGAAGTAGAGACCATTGGTGGTGGCTTCCATCCAGCGATCGCCAGAGATGTCGACCTCATTCACGCGGGCATCGAGAGTGGACTTCGTAACCGTCTTGCTCGCCACCTGCGTATTCTTCTTGCCCTTCTTCACCGTCTTGGTTGCCGTCTTCTCGACCACCACGGTGTTGATCGGGTGCCACTCCATGCCGTTGTGCTCGAGGATGTAGCTTCCGTGATTGGTGCCAGCCACTAGCGCGCCGCTGCTCGCCTGCCGCAGTGTGAAAACGTCTTTGCCGCCGAGACCTGCACTTCTCTGCTGCCAGTGCTGGCCGTTGTCGCGCGAGAAGAAGACTCCGCCGAATTCGCGGTCGTTCACCACGCCGACGTAGATCGTATTTGAATCTTTCTGATCAGGAACGATGGCCGTCACATAACGATGCGTGTAGCCGTGGTTCGAAGCCGTCCAGGTTCCAGTCGCGTTCAGAGCGAGCACGCCGCTGCGGTCGGTTGCCAGCAGAACGTGGCTCGAGTTACGCGGATCGATGTACACATCGTTCACGACGACTTCAGGATTGCTGATGCGCTTCCAGGTTTTGCCGAGATCCATCGTCTTCCACAAGCCTTCGGTGGTTCCGGCGTAGACGATGTTTTCGTTGGTAGGATCCTGCTTCAGTACACGCGTACGGCGCGCCGAGAACGGGATGCCCTGGATCTTGGAAAACTGCTCGCCCGCGCTCACACTCTTGTAGATACCCGAGCACGCGCTGGCAAAAACGTTCGCAGGATTCGTGTGGTCGACGATGATCGAAAACACGTCGGAATCATCGATCATGCCTTTATTGATGTGTTGCCAGTTGGCGCCCCCATCGGCCGTCTTCCAAGCCAGATGCCAGGTGCCGGCATACACAACGTTGGGATCCTTTGGGTCA
>DASRDJ010000289.1:0-31260 GCA_035652655.1 Terriglobales bacterium | reverse complement strand
GGCCCAACTATCGTACAGTTATCGTACAGTGTCAAGGGGGGATTTCTTCAAAGTGCATGAAATAAAAGGCTTAAGTGCTGGTGGAGGCGGCGGGAGTCGAACCCGCGTCCGAAAATGTCACTGGTCAAGAGCCTACATGCTTAGTCCAGTTCATGCCCCAGGCATTACCCTGGGACGTTCGCGGCCTGCGCTCAGAACGGACAAGAAACGCGTGCCGCTAGCCTGTGATCTTAGCCTCCCATCCCAGACGTAAAAGGGAAGAGCAGCTCGCTGTGCGACGTCCTTCGGAGGCCCGCGAGCAAAGCCTCCTGGGACGGCTGCCTAACTAATTAGGCTGCGTATGCCATCTGTTGATTGGCAATTATCATTTTGCCCACGATTACGGGTGTGTGCACCCCGGCATGCCTCTTGGCCGCAAGCATCTCCGTCGAAGCCGTGACGCCCCCACTGGTGGGATTGGCCTGTAAAGATCCACTTCCAGCCTAGGTCGCAACCCGCTGGAAGTCAAACACCTACTCGATATTAGATGCTGATTCAGCCCTGAGAGAACCTAGTATTCAGCCCGCGGAAGTCCTGCGCTCTCCACGATGTTTGTTAGCCGTTTCGGGACGTTGGGCAGATCGGAAGGCCCCGTTACTACCAGGTCCGATCCTTGATGATGGCTTGCTGCTCCGCACGATTGATTTCAAGCGATACCTGAATCAAATCCCGCAGCCTGCGCTGGTCGTCTTCATTCATCGAAACGAATCGGAAAGGTTGCTGCGTGGCCGACACCGAAGCCAACATTTCGGCCGTGCCCAACAACGCGCCCGCGTCGGTCAGGCACATCAACTTGACCCGAGAACCGCTGCTCAATGGGCTCGACAAGCACAGTAGTCCGCCGGTTTGAGAAATCACCTGCAGGGTTCCGCGAACCCGGCCTCCGCTCTCAACCCGCAGCACCGCCGGCGTCGTGTGCGCCAGCCGCAACCTCGGCGGCCGCCACTGGGTTTCGAGTTGCTGAGCCCGAGTCACGCTCAACCATTATGTTCCCCAAGGGCGGGAAACCGTGACATTACCGAAGGCCACATTACAGAAGGTCCTATGGGAAGTTGGTGGTCCCTGAATCGCCATGCTCAGGGAAAGGGCCACTTCGGTAGTTAGGCCACACGATGCTTCACAATCGCGGCTTCTCGCTTGCGGGCTGCTTGACACGAAAACTGCCTCCGCATAGCCTTTCTTAACTTCCAAAGGGGCCCATCACAGCTAGATTGTTCCGAGGTGTCGGGGCGTGCGGTCTGGTGTAAATATCTGTGCCTTCTTGGCGGGCCTGGCAGCCTTTGCTGGCTGGACGCTCTCCCGCCTTACAGTGCTTCGGCGTGTGGGTTGGGTTGACTTGCTTGGCGGCGCAGGTATCTTCGCTCTCTTCTTTTCCATCATATCTCCCGACGATGATGGATTTCAGCAGGAATTGATCCGGCCATCGACTCCCTCCGTAAGAGTGTCCGCGCACACGAGAGTTGCGCCGCGGCAATGGCCGACAAATTTGTCGATCAATGCGTTTGCAGAAGCGGGAGGTCCCATCCGAGTTCCCACGTCGGGTCGCTCGTTTGTGATGGATCAGCCTCTTGAGTTCCAGACGCACTTCCACGCTCCAATCCCGATCCATTCCCCGCCAGTCGATTCATGATGTGCTCTTGATTTCGAAGTCTTTGTGCTGAGTGCAGCGTCGGATCGCGCCAGAGTCGTGCTCGAAATCAACAATGCGATCGTTCCCGCCTTTATCTGAAATGGAGTGAATGCGGCTCAGGTGTGAGCGAGTCGCACCACGAGACGCGCGGAGACGAATGTTACAGATTTGGGCGAGAGCAGTGGAATCTTCCGGCCTTGAGTTGCCGCGACAGAATTTCGATATATTTGAATGCATGAGGAGGACAAAATGGCAACAGTGAGTGCAATCCGCAACAATGAACCAACCACTAACGCGGGTGCCGCGAGAGTCGACATGAAGCTTGAGGTGGTCGTCATCCCGGTCTCGGATGTCGATCGCGCGAAAGAGTTCTACGCAAAGCTGGGATGGAGGCTCGACGCTGATTTCACCGCTGGTGAGGACTGGCGTGGGATCCAGTTCACGCCGCCCGGCTCCGGTTGCTCGGTAATCTTCGGCAAGAACGTGACCACGGCAGCACCTGGCTCTGCCCAGGGCTTGTATTTGGCCGTCTCCGACCTTGAGACCAGCCGGAACGATCTGCTCCGTCGTGGCGTTGAAGTCGGCGAGATTTTCCACGGTAGCAATGTGCACACTGGTTCGGACGAGCCGTACTTATTTGGACGCCTTCGGGCCAGCGGTCCAGATCCTGCGCATACCAGTTACTTCTCGTTCGCCTCCTTCCATGATCCGGACGGCAACGGTTGGCTGTTGCAGGAGATTACAGCGCGGTTGGCGGGCCGAGGAGTCAGCAATTTTGACGTTACGACGATGACGGAGCTTTTGCGAGAAACAGAGGAACATCACGGCAAGTACGAACCGACGGCTCCGAAACACCACTGGTCGGGATGGTACGCCGCCTATATCGTCGCTCGTCAGAACGGCAAGACCCCCGAAGAGGCAGCCAAAGAGGGCAAACGCCACATAGAGGGCGAACTAGCCGCGTAAAGCACTTCGACGCCATCATCATCGGGACGGGCCAGGCGGGCCCGTCCCTGGCCCCTTCACGGGCCGACTACGCGCTAACCCCACCCGAAACTTCCGCCGTCTCTTCATACGAACTCTCGCCGCTCGGAGTCCTCGGTCGCGCCCGCCGCCGACCGAAAACAGCTTCCTTCACCAATCCAAAGATCGTCCGCCGGTTCTGCGCCACCACCTTCAACCAGGCCATCCGCCCCAGCATCGGGAAATAAATCCCGCGGAAACACAAGCGCGCCAGAAAAATGTTGATCCGATACCCCAGCGGCTGGTCATCCAGCGACTCCACTGCCTGCGCCAGCGCTTCGGGACTATACGAGTGGTCCCAACCGTAGTTCACTTCTGCATGGGCTTCATCGATGGTCATCTTCAGCGGAGTATGCGCCATCGCGAAGGGAATAAATTCCTTCCAATGCTTCGGCCGGGTGAGTCGCCCAGATGCTTCCAGCCGCTTATAAAGTGGCGTAGCGGGCAACGGTGTCAATAATCCGAAAATCGGCAGCCCCGGAGGCCACGTGCGAACTTGCTCCAGCGTGCGTTCCGCCACGCCCGTCGTGTCGTTATCCATCCCAAAAATAAACGACGTGATCGCATACACATTCCGCTTCGCCAGTCGTTCCAGCACCGCCGCATATTCGCCTGGCTTATTGAATCCCTTATTGACATCTTTCAAATTGGCGGGATCGATCGACTCCATCCCGATGAACACCCACTTGCCCCCCGAAGCCGCAATCAGGTCGACCAGTTCCTCATCGCGCAGCAGGTTCGCGCTGATCTGCGCCACCCAATGCACCTGCGCCCCGGCCGCGATAATGTCTTTCAGCAGCGACTTGGTCCGCTTCACGTTGATGGCGAAGTTGTCGTCGATGAAGAAGACCGCCATCTGCCCCTTCTCGCTGCGCGCGCGCTTCTTGAGCAAGAGCAGTTCATTGACTACGCTTTCATTCGTGCGAAAGCGAATAGAGTCGCCGAAAAATCCAGTCACCGTGCAGAACTCGCATCCATATGGGCAACCGCGCCCCGACTCGACCGGAATAATCCGAAACGTCCCCCATCCCTCGCCCACCTTTTGCAGCAGGCTGGTCGCTGCTTTGGGCACCAGATTGAACTGGTTGAGATCGATATCTCCCCACGGAATCACCGGATACTCCGCCAGCGACGGCTTGCTCTCCTTGCCGGAGGCATCCACCGGCGCGTAGATCTCCTTGAGTTCTCCACGCGCGGCGTCGTTCACAATCATTGGCCAGGTAGCATCCGCCTCGCCCAGCGCAACGGCATCAGCATGCTTCGGACCTCCATCGCGCCCGAGTGCCTCATCCGCAAGTTCCGTAACATGCGGACCACCCATAACGACCCGCACCCCCCCACCCCGGATCGCATCGGCCACGCGATATGCCTTCGCCACCATGCGCGTCATCGCGCCGATGCCGACCAGATCAATTTTTTGATCAAGCACCCATTGCGCAATCTCCGCTTCATTCATCGGCTGCGCGTTGCCATCAATCAGCAGCACCTCATGTCCTGGCGGCGTCAGCGCCTGCAGAAGGAACATCCAGAGGTGAGGCATAAAATTGCGCGTAACTCCGTTGTCGGGGTTATAAAGCAGAATTTTCATTGGGGCTCTTTCTCGAAGCAGAAATGTGTTGCCGGGCCGCCGCGAATGACGTCAGAAGTTGGCCTCGATACTGGTGCTTCTAGAGCCGGTCGGTGGTCAGGGCGTTCAAGGTTTGTGGGATTGTATACTTTCCCGAAAAATACTGTCTGTACTCTTTTGAACACCCCCACGCTCAGTCTGGTGGGCAGTGCATCGTATCAGATCGGCCTGCCACAAACCTTCCCCGTCTCAATCTTTCAACTAACTTGCATCCTCCCCGCACGTCTAACAATCTCATTACGGTGCACCCGGTTAAACTATGGGATCGATCGCAAACTATGACCCCGAATGCACGGCCATGGCGAGAGTGTTGCCAGTGAAGACCCAGTGTCTGCCCTACACGGAAATCCCGCACACCACGCGCCTTTTCGCCGATTACATTTCCGCTTCTCCCCAGATTCAGCAGTTTTACCCTCGCACCCCGAATTTCACCGAGTGGCTCGCCCAGGAAACACCCGGCCAGCGTTATGACTCGCAACGCCGCGCTCACGTCAGCGACATCTTGGAGCGTCAGAACCGTGTTTGGGGTGCGTCCGAGAAAACACTCGCGAACATCGCGCGCCTTCGCGCGGGAGCTTCCGCCGCGGTAACGGGACAGCAAGTCGGCCTTCTCGGCGGCCCTGTCTTCTCGATTTACAAAGCGCTCACAGCAGTAAAGCTAGCCGAAGAGGCCACGGCCGCAGGTCAAGACACCGTCCCTGTTTTCTGGATCGCCACCAACGATCACGATCTTGCGGAAGTCAACCACACCGCGCTGCCTGGCTCCAACGCGACCCTGCAAGCCTTGGCGACTGCAAGTCGCGGCGTCGAAGACGCCCCCGTCGGCACAATTCACTTCAGCGACGAGATCACCGCAGTAGTCCAGTCGGCCGCAGAAATTCTGGGCGATTCGCCTGCCACTGATTTGCTGCGCGAGTCGTATCGTCCCGGAGAAACTCTGGGAAGCGCGTTCGCTCGTCTGTTTGCGCGCCTGTTCGCAGATTGGGGAGTCATCCTGCTCGATCCCTCCGACCGCGAACTGCACGCCATCGCCGGGCCCGTCTATGCCGCTGCCATCGAGCGCGCCCCTCAACTCGACGAAGCACTCCTCGCGCGCGGAAAAGCTCTCGAGCAAGCCGGATATCACCAGCAGGTCAAGGTCACTCCGTCGTCCACCCTACTTTTCGCCATCAAAGACGGAGCGCGCACTCCGATTCACCGCCGCCTCAATGGCAACTCCACCGAGTTTCTCATGGGGGACGCAACGGTTTCGCAGGACGACCTGCTCCGCCAGATCGCGGTCACTCCCGAGAACTTCAGCCCGAACGTTCTTCTCCGTCCGATTGTGCAAGACACGCTTCTGCCCACGCTCTGTTATACGGGCGGAGCCGCCGAGGTCGCCTATTTCGCGCAAGCTGCCGTCGTTTATCAAGTGCTGAAGGGCCACGTCACGCCAATCCTTCCGCGCTTCTCCGCGACGGTGGTCGAACCGAAAGTCCAGGGGCTGCTCGAGCGTTATGCCCTCACGCTGCCTGATTTGTTTGATGGAGAAGAAGCCCTGCGCGAGAAAATCGCTGCCAGAATTCTGCCTGTGGAATTGCAGAAGGCCTTCGACCGCGCCGGAGCCACGCTAGATGCTTCACTCACCGCTGTGCGTGAAGCTTTGATCAAACTCGATAAAACGCTAGCCGAGGCCGCAGACAACGCCAGCTCGAAGATGCAGCATCAGCTCGAAACTCTGCGCGGCCGAGCCGCCCGCGCTGAACTGCGCCAGAGCGAATTAGCTGCCCGCCACGCACAGCAACTCAGCGTGTCACTCTACCCGAACAAAACGCTGCAGGAACGCGAGATCGCGGGCATCTACTACATCGCGCGCCACGGCACGGATTTCCTCCGCGACGTCTACATCAACCTCCACCCCGACTGCCACGACCACCAGGTGATCAATCTTTAAGCAGGTGCAATGCAGAGGCCCCGCCCGCGAGCGCTGAGAAGCAGCACAACCCAGAAACTTCTCATCACAAACGACGGGTGCCCCATCCTAGCGCGCACTTTGCGCTAGGGTGGGATTTCACGGCAATAGAGAGCTAAGGATTTTTGCTGAGATCACTCCCGCTCTGCCCATCCCGAGCAAGTGATGCGAGGCTGAAGGCAGTCGAGGGTCTCGCGTTTTCTCCAATTGGGCAAAGACTCGAGAAGCGTCGCCGTCACTCTGCCCGGCTAGCGGCCAAGTACCCGCCCAGCCCAATCATCACAGCCCCCGTCGCCGTCCGTTGCGCCCGCCTGAATCTTGCCGATGACCGGATCCGATTTCCCAAGGGCCCGGCAAACATCGTCACCACCAAATCAGCCGACGTATTCAACGTAACCGAAGTCGCCCCCAGCGCGACAAACTGCCAGAACACATGCCCCGCCTCGCGATTCACAAACTGCGGAATGAACGATAAAAAGAACAGCGCCGTCTTCGGATTTAAAACCT
Source organism: Terriglobales bacterium (assembly GCA_035652655.1). Lineage (GTDB taxonomy): Bacteria > Acidobacteriota > Terriglobia > Terriglobales > Acidobacteriaceae > Gp1-AA133. The sequence continues at coordinate 24,483 of DASRDJ010000289.1, read as the reverse complement.
CGGTAGCGATGCCTTGCCAAAACGGATTGCGCACTTTCCCGCCTGCCTCCGCGGGCAACTCATCCTCATCGCGCCGCGCTGCCAAAATCATGCGCACACCCAGGAAGCACAAGTAAGCCGCTCCCAGGTACTTCACGGTCGCGAACGCCATTGCCGACCGCGCCAGCACCACCGAAACCCCCGCCGCCGCTGCCAGCACATGCACCATGCCCCCGACAAAAGTTCCTATCGATGACAGCACGCCCTCGCGCCGCCCACCCGCCAAACTTCGCGCCAGCACATACAAGATCCCAGGCCCAGGCGCGACAGCCAGCAACACGGCCGCAGTCAAAAACAAAATCATTTTGCTCGAGTCCACAAATCCTCCCAAGAATCTGCCACAAAAATTCTGTCATCCCGAGCAAGCGAGGCGAAGCCGAACGCAGTCGAGAGGCTTGCTCTGAGCGTAGTCGAAGGGAGCCTTGTGTTCCGCTTGCAAGGGAACACATTACCCAATCATCCCCGCCAACTCCTCTAGCGACTCCACGCGCGGCAATCCCTTCTCTCGATACGCTCCGCAAACATCAAACAGCGCCGCCTGCATGCCAGCCCGCGTCGCACCTACAAAATCCACCGAGTACACATCGCCCACGTACAAACTCTCTTCGGCCTTTGCCTGCGTCGCGCGGAGCGCAGTCTCAAAAATTAACGGATGCGGCTTCTCCTGCCCCACCACCCCGGAATCAGTGATGGTATGGAAACAATCCGCGATACCGCATCCGGACAGCAACTCGGCAATGCGCCCATCCGCATTCGAGATCACCGCCAACCGGTATCTGGCGCCGATCCGTTCCAGCGCCTCGCGCGTCCCCGGCCGCTTCTGATTCCAGTTCCTCGACGCGCGGGTATTGGCAATCAACTGCCTCCGCAAATCCTCATCCCGCAAATCCAACTCCCCAAACAACCGCGCATAGAACATGTCCCAGAACCCATGATCTGGCTTGCTGCCGTGTCCCATCGCATCGTCGAACTCATTCTTGACGCGGCATTCCATCGTCCGCAGGTCTGCCTCCGAAGGCCGAATCCCGCGCGCATACAGCGGTTCGAGCATCCTGTCCCGATTGGCAAACAACAGCGTGCTGCCCACATCGAAGAAGACAAATCGCAGATTTTCAAACATAGTGTGATTCTAAAGGATCGTTTCCTGGAGGGACTCCGTTCGCTCGGGTGCCTCATCTAGCGCGTCGCTTGAGCTAGGGTGGGATTCCGCGGCTGCGGCGTGTAAAAGATTTCGACCTGGGTTTGTGCGAAAAGTTCTCAGCGTCCTCGGCGCCTTGACCCCTAAAGATGGTTGTCATCTCGGAGAAGCGACGCCCCACCTACACAACTTCGCCTACAGAACTGCGCACGACGCGTTGAACAACCATGGGGACCCATCTGCACTCGTGACCCCACCCTCAAAAAAAGGTAAGATTCTATTCGAGAACTCTGGCCGCCGAGTCCAACTCGCGGCCCCCTCAAGGGCGAATCTGCTTGCAGCTGCTAACCTTGGTCAGCCAATTAACCCGCACGCAGGCGATTGCCGCCTTTGTCCAGATCCCTTCGTTCGCCGCCTTTACCGCCCTCGCCATCTTCGAGTCTTCCGATAAGAAGGGCGACCTCTACAACGTCCTATGGACGCTCGTCTTCGGCTTTGCCACGCTCAACATTCTCAGCCTGGTCGTGAAGCGCTTCGAGCCCAGCAACAACCGCATGAGCTTTGGAGAAATTCTCGCCGTGGGAACGGTCATCGTCGCGGTCTTCCTGCTCGGCTGGGAAATGCTCTACCTCTTCAAAGTCCTGCCCATTCGCTTGCACTAAAGGGCAACCGATCCTAAATCAAATGACAACGATACTCGATCCAAAAAGAAGCCGCTGGCAGGCGGCGAAATTCACTAGCCCAGCGCGTAATCGCTGGGTAACGTAGACAAAGCAGGAAAAGCCCTGTGAGGGGCGACAGCATCGAACCCCAATTTTGGAGTATCATTCCGCTGAGATGGCGAAAAATTCTCCAGCGTTCGAAGTAACTTGCCCCTGCTGCAATGCGGTCCTGAAGATCGACCCGGGCGCCAAGGCCGTGATCGCCCACACGGCCGCCGTCAAGCCAAAAACCTTTAATGACATGGAAGAAGCGGCCCGTGCGATGAAAGAGCAAGACAACCGTCGCGACTCTATCTTCCGCCAGTCGGTCGAAGCCCAGAGGAACGCCGCCGACCTGCTGGAAAAGAAATTCCAGGAAGCCGTCCGCAAAGCCAAAGAATCCCCAGACACAGGCAAACCGATTCGCGATTTCGACCTGGACTAAAGACTGAAAATGTGGCGTGGGCCCTCGCCCGCGAACCGTCGGGATTATCCCACTTTCGAAAACCTATCATCTTGAGCGAAGCGAGGCGTCAGCCGAACGTACCGAAGACCCCGCGTCCTACTAGATCATCATGGGTCCTCAACAATTCTGCGAATTCACTTGTCTGAGGTCTCGCGAGCGTGAGCAGTTCGCCGGGCGCGTCTACCGAAGGCCCAGGCAAAATTGAGCGCCAAGAAAGCCCCACATCCGATCAGGACTTCTGCACCCAAGGCGACCCGGTGAGTCTGCAGCGCCTCAGCGTGCAGGCTGACCGCATTTTGATGATTCGGATTTCGCTTTTGGGCCACGACGGCTGCATCAAACTGCTGCCGATGGACAAACACAGGCGCAGTTGCGGCAATGGCCACGGACAAGGCCAGACTGACGACTAACTGTCGAGCGGAAACGAGAACGGCCAATCCTACCCCGACCCCTTCATGCTCACCTTAACAACCGTCGCCTTATGTTCTTTCCCATCGTCATCGAGGATATAAATCTTGTTCTTCTCCGGAGCGAACTTCACCGCCTCGCCGACGGTCACATTCGCCGACTTCGACCACGGAAACAGCAGATGCTCCTTTGCGACATACACCCGCTTGTCCGTCTCGATCGTGTAAACCTGATAGGTTTCGACATTGTCCGTGGTCGTAGTAGTCGTGTCTTTAGAGAATTCCGTTTTATTTCCTTTGTCCTTTGTCGTCCCCTCTGTACTGCTGGTCTTTGTGCTGCCTTCCTTGACCTTCTCCTGCTCGGTGCCCGTCAACGTGCCGCTCTGCCAATTTCGCGTAGCCGCCAGTCCCATCACCGATATCAGAACCACCACTGCCCACACGCCTAGCAAACGACGACGATCCATACACCTCTCTCCGTTCGTGAAATCAAGACCAGCGGTCGACCCCGCCCCCGAGCTGAAACGAACACATTCTACGACACTCAAGCGCGGTCAAGTCAGACTCCAAAAGACCGTTCTTCGCGAGCTTCCCCTCAACGACTACTCCCGGTTTCGTTGACTTGCCCGATCCCACCTCCTAACATGGCCGGTTCGCATGATCGGGCAAACCATTTCGCATTACCGCATCGTCGAGAAAATCGGCGGAGGCGGGATGGGCGTTGTCTACAAAGCGGAGGACACGCGCCTGCGCCGCTTTGTTGCCCTTAAATTTCTACCGGAAGATGTCGCCCGCGACCCGCAGGCGCTCGCGCGTTTTCAGCGCGAAGCCCAGGCGGCCTCTGGCCTCAGCCATCCCAATATCTGCACCATCTACGATATCGGCGAGCAGGACGGCCATGCCTACATCGTCATGGAGTTCCTCGACGGAATGACGATGCGGGACTTGATCTCCGGGCGTGCGCTGCCGAATGAAACGCTGCTGTCGCTAGGCACAGAGATTGCCGATGCGCTCAGTGCGGCGCACTCTGCCGGAATCATTCATCGTGACATCAAGCCCGCCAACATCTTCGTCACCAGCCACGGGCACGCCAAGGTTCTCGATTTCGGCCTGGCGAAAGTTTCTGCGCCGCGCAGCAGCAGCCACGTGCACGAAGGAAAGACGCTTTCCATCCACGAGGAAGACCTGCTTACCAGTCCGGGCACGGCCCTGGGCACCGTGGCCTACATGTCTCCCGAGCAGGTTCGCGGCGAAGCGCTCGATCCGCGCACCGATCTGTTTTCCTTCGGCGTGGTGTTGTACGAGATGGCTACCGGCTTGTTGCCGTTCCGCGGCGAGACGTCAGGCGTCATCTTCGACGCGATTCTTAATCGCACGCCTACGCTTCCGGTCCGTCTGAACCCCGACCTTCCCGCGGATCTCGAACGCATCATCACCAAAGCGATCGAGAAAGAACGGGACGTGCGCTACCAGCATGCTTCGGAGCTGCGCGCCGATCTAAAGCGTCTCAGCCGCGACACGGCTTCCGGAAAAGCAATCGTTACCCGTGCCCACGAGGCTGCCTCGCCGCGATCGCGCAAATGGATGCTCGCCATCCCGCTCCTTCTTTTGGCTGCCGCCGGAGTGTTGCTGTGGAGCGCGCGGTCGTTGCCAGCGCCGCGCATTGTGAATACTACGCAACTCACGCACGACGATATGCCGAAGACGCGGGTTCTTACCGACGGCGCTCGCCTCTATATCACCGAGATAAAGGGCAACAAACAGATTCTGGTGCAGGCCTCGACTGCCGGCGGGGAGACCTCCCAGATCCCAACTCCCTTTGGCAGTATTGGCATCTCAGGCATCGCGCCCGATCACTCGCATCTGCTCGCTGCCGACATCATCGGCACCGAGGCCGCGGAGCAAGGATGGATTCTCCCACTTCCATCAGGACCGCCGCGCCGGCTTGGAGAAGTCTTTGGACACTATGCCGGGTACTCGCCTGATGGTCAACAGATTGTGTTCGCTCGCGACTTCGATCTCTACCTAGCGAACTCTGAGGGCTTCAGTGTCCGAAAACTGGTGAGCTTGCCGGGACAGGCCTTTGATCTCGTGTTCTCGCCCGACGGGCGACGCATCCGTTTTACGGTTAGCGACACGAAAGACAATGCATTTTCCATATGGGAGGTGCAGTCCGATGGCAGCAATCTGCACCCGGTTCTCCCCGGATGGCACAGCCCATCTTCGGAATGCTGTGGTTTCTGGAGCAATGATGGCCACTACTTCTTCTTCATCAGCAGCCTGACAACCGTATCCAATCTCTGGGTGATCCGCGAACCTTCAGGAATTTTTCAGCGTAATCCTTCCGCGCCCATTCAGTTAACGGCTGGTCCCATGTCGTTCCCTCTGGCCACTGGAAGCCCGAACGGCAAGAGAATTTTCGCAGATGGCTTCGTGCCGCGCGGTGAATTGATCCGCTATGACAACCAGGCGCGCGACTTCAAACCTTTCCTAGGGAGTATCTCGGCGGGCGAGGTGGATTTCTCCAGTGACGGAAAGTGGGTTGTCTATGTGAGCTATCCTGACCGAGCGCTCTGGCGCAGCCGTGTGGATGGCAGAGATCGCCTGCAACTCACCCAAGCGCCAGTCTCGGCAATGCTGCCGCACTGGTCGCGCGACGGCGCGCAAATCGCGTTCATTGATATACAAGCCGGAAAGCCTTGGAAGATCTTTTTCGTTTCTTCACAGGGCGGACAACCCGTCGAGATGTTGCCTGAACGGGAAGCTGAAGCGGATGCGCACTGGTCTCCCGATGGCAAGAAGATCGTGTTCGGCAGAATTCCGTTTCTTCCCGGCAGCTCAAAATCGATTGCCATCTATATTATGGACCCAGCGACCAAGCAGGTGGCCATGGTTCCCGGCTCCGATGGTTTGTATGCGCCACGCTGGTCGCCGGATGGGAAATACCTCGCCGCGATGTCTGCCGATTCGAAGAAACTAGTTCTCTACGATTTCGCCACGCAAAAGTGGACTGACTGGGTTACGGAACCCGGCTCTGTGGTGCTGCCTGCCTGGTCGAAAGATGGCAAGTACGTTTACTACAGCAATCGTTCGAGCGAAAACGCGGGGTACCGCCGCGTGAAACTTGGCGAACACCGCTCCGAATTGGTGGTCGATCTCAAGGATTTGTCCCAACTGGATCCGAATTGGAGCGGACTTGATCCCGCGGATACACCACTTTTTGTCCGCAATCGCAGTACCGACGAAATCTACGCGCTCGATCTCGATCTTCCCTAGCTACGGAACTCACCCGATAACGATAAAATGCGGTTCTTCCTTGAGAACCCAACTTCTTTTCGTGGCTGGAGCATCCATGCTTTCTGGAGAGACAGACATGAAATCCGCAAAACTGTTGTTCGCTACGATTGCCGTTTTCCTTGCCTCGGCAGCTTGGGCGCAGACGCTGCCCAGCAATACAGAGATCAAGGTCCGTACAGATTCAGCCATTCCGGCCAAACCGGCGCCGAATAGTCGCTACACCGCGAGCGTCAGCAACGACGTTACCGACAGTTCCGGGAACGTTGTGATCCCGCGTGGATCGCGCGCGCGCCTGGTCGCAGAAGCCAATGGCGACGACACGAATTTGGACCTGCAGTCGGTTAGCGTAAACGGGAAACGCTACATGTTGACCACGCAAGACAAGAGTTCGTCGCCTGGCGGCTTGGGCGCGAATAAACGTACCGCCAAGTATGTCGGCGGCGGCGCAGCTGTGGGCGCGGTCCTTGGAGCGCTCCTGGGCGGCGGTAAAGGCGCGGCCATTGGAGCCTTGGTTGGCGGTGCAGGTGGTGCCGGAGCGCAGGTCTACACGGGTCGAAAGAAAGAAATCCCCGCTGAGACAGAATTAAGTTACAAGTTGGCGCAGAATCTCGAGATGCGTCCAGTGTCGGCCAGCCATGACTCGGATAACTATTCCCGGGACGACAGACGGGACGATCGAGACGACCGGCAGTAATGGTAGTTGGCTGATTAGCGGTGGCTGGTCGCTGATGGCAACTGATATCTGCGTTCGTGCCTCCCACCCTTCGAAAATCGCGAAGGGTGGGGCAGCCATCAGGCGGGCAGTCCAGGCTCTACTAGCGGCCAGCCACCAGCTACTAGTCACCAGCCAACGCCTGCCTTTAAACAACGAAAGCCGGGACAACCGGAATTTCTCCCGGTTCCCAGCCTCCGCTTCCTTCAACGTCGAAGTGCGCGGGCGAGGGCGCCCGCGCTACGTGAATTAGTTGGTTTTGGTGTTGGCCGCAGTCGTTGGCGCTGGAGCGCTGGTCGCTGCGTTGCCGTTAGTGCCCGTGGTGTCCGTCGTGCCCTGGCGGGTAAGCCGCGGGAAGAATGGGGTCACTTCGAACGGCATCTTGTCGCGAGCCGACGTGATGGCTACTGGCTGCGATTTCACCAGTTCCACCTTGTCGTCCCACGGATTCAGTTTCACGCGTCCGCCCATCGGCAGCGCAGCGATCTGGTCGAGTTTGTTCCAGTCGATCTGCGGAGCCGAAGTCATCAGCCCCGACATGCGCGTCACGGTGGCGCCTTCGTTCATGCTGTTGCCGAGGTGAGCTGTGAGCAGCGCGCTTAGCGAGCCCGCGCGGGTGTTGAGCATTTTCAGGAACAGGCCGGCGCCATCCAGCTTTTGGGCGTACGGCGAGTTCTTGAGCATGTCGATGGCTTTCTTGTCTGCTGCTGCTTCTTCCTCGGGAATGTGCTTGAACCCGAGATTCTCGTATGTCGATTCGTCAGAGAACAGCATACGGTCGTTGAAAGCGTACTTTGATCCCAGATTGTGGCCCAGAACGATGTGCGCCAGTTCGTGCGTCAGCGCCATTGCCAGGCTCGACTCATCGGGCAGCGTGTCGATCAATCCCCGGCTGATGACAATCGTGTTCCCCACGCTGAAGGTCTCGAGCGGCGACGTCAGCAGCACGCGCGTCCGGACCGGGCGGGGCAGATCGATGTTGTTGGTGACTTCGATGTTGTTCACGACCGTCTGCAGAATCTTGTCGAGGTCGCCTTCGGGAGCCAGCAAGCCGGCGCGCTGCAGACGCTCGACTACGTTGTCTTCCGCCTGCTGCTGCCATTCGCGCTCAGCGGCCAGCGGTGAAGCGTCCTGCGCAGTCGGACTGTCGTCCTGCACGCTGTCGACGCGGATGTTGGTCAATTCGTCGGAGGCGCCGTCCTTCTTCAGGTCGTAGCCCCAGATGCGGGTCTGCGCCTTGAAGGCCATCTGATTCTTAACGCCGGCGCTGAAGTCGCCTTCCTCGCTATAGATGAACGCAGGCACCCAGTAGCCCGGAATCAGGTTCAGGCGCCAGCTATCCATGTGGAAGAAGTAAGCATTGCGCGGGCGCGGCGCATAGGTGCCGTTTAGTCGCACGATGTTGTAGTCCTGGTCCTCAACCCACACGCGGCCCAGGAATCGGCCCTGGCCGCTTTTCGGCTTGGGCGTCACGTCAAACACCAGGGTCCGCACGTCGCCCAGGAACTCGCGGCGCACGTAGCGGAAGTCATAGTGCTGGCGATCGAAATCGTTGCGATCCGCAAAAATCATCCAGGAGAAACCGAGCGGCTGGTACTGCACCTTGAACAGTTTGCTGAAGCCGCCGAGCAGGTGCTTCTCCATGCTCTGGTCGTCCTTGATGTAGTCCTTGCGGTCGATGGTGGTGCTCAGATCCATGCGGCCGAGGAAGTACTTATCATTCTGCGGAACCGGGCCGAGTGCGGGATCGAGCGTCAGATTCTGCAAGTACGTCTCGATCACGGGCGTACGGGTCTGCAGCATCTTGATGAGGCCCTTTTCGCGCATGACGAAGCGATCCACCACCTGATCCATGGTGGTGGGCTGCGGACCGGCCTGCGGAGGGGCGGGCTGCGCGTTCGCCGCGGGCGCCGGTGAAGGCACCTGGGGCGTGGTTGCGGGCTGCGCGGTCGTCTGGTCAGGCGTTGCCGCCGGGGCCGACATTGTCGTGGCCGGCTGCGACGTCGTCTGCGAATCCGCCGGTTGCTGTGCTACCGCACTCAACGAAAGCAGCAGGGTAGCCGAGACCATCCAATTCAAGGTGCGCATAACTCTCATCTCCATGATTCTTCAAAAACCAATTTCTTCAGTACGCCAACTGGAAAACAACGTGTACTACTGCGGTGGAATCCACCGGCTGACCATTGCGTAGGGCAGGCTTGAAGCGCATCTTGTTAGCTGCTGCGATGGCGGCTTCATCCAACCCATGACCGAGGCCGCGGACGATGCGATTGACGTGCAGCTGTCCGTTGGCCGCAAAACTAACTTCGAGCAGGACTTCGCCTTCCAGCCGGAGCTGGCGGGCTTCGTCCGTATAAACCGGGTTCGGCTTGTACGTGATTTCAACCGCGTTGGTCGGCGGTCCGGAATCAAGCTGTGGCTTCGGAGTTCCGTGCGAAAGTTCCTGCTGCCCGAAACCGCCGGTCGCAATCGCTGCGTTGCCGCGTCCGTTGCTGCGGCCATCGCCGTTGCCGCCGATCGCCACGCCATTTCCAAATCCTGCGCTCGCGACCGTACCTTTCAATCCTTTTGCGCCGCCTGTCCCATTTCCGTTACCCGGCCCCTGCGGCATATCGAACGAGCCCGTGGCCGCCGCCACCAGGTGAGCGTTCGGCTTGCCTTCCCCCTTCAATCCATTGGGATCGCCGAATCCGCCGGTCTGCACTTTTTGGACTGGAACGTTCAACGTCGGCGTGGCGGAACTGCCGGTAGAAAATTCTCCGGTATGAATCAGCTGCGGACGCGCACCGCCCGATATCTGCTTGAGCTGCGGCGCCTGAAAATTGTTCACGACTACCTTGGGGGCTTCCGGTTCTGGCTCGGGCCGAGGCTGCGCGACGCGAATCTCGCGCGGCACCACCAGGTGCGGCGAGGCTACCGGCGCTGCCGGCAACAATTTGGCGTGTACCAGCTGCGGTTTCGGTTTCGGCAAAGGCTTGGGCTCGTGGCCGGTCAATGGCATCACCGCAGTCAGGTGATAGCTGGTCTTCACCGTCAGCTTCTCGGGGAACAGCAGACCGATGTTTACCAGCAACAGAATGAACGCCAGTTCGATCCCGTAGCTGGTGGCCATCGTTTGCCAGCTGATCCTTTTATTCGGAAGGAGGCCGAACTGTGGTCCGCGATACGCCGTGCCCATGCAATAGCTCCAATATGAGGAACCCGGGCCGAGGGAGAGAGCGCGGGTGGAAGCCTTAAGGTAGGGGAAACGGGACGAGGGGTAAACGTGTCTGCCGCCGGTGTACCTTGGTAATCAGTTGAAAATCAGGGTGGAACCGCGTCCCAAAGCGGGCGCTGGGCGAGGCTTTCGGGCTAATCAGACCAAGCGCTGCCGGCGAAAGTGGTAGAAAACCGGTACACCTGCCAGAATCACCAGGGGCATACCAGCAAGAATCCCGGAAGATTCGCTGCCGCCCTTGTGAAGGCTCTGGATGAAGATGTTATACAGCAGGACGGCCGCCGCCAAAACAAACAGCGCCGGCACAACAGGATACCCCCACACACGATACGGCCGCACGGTATTCGGTTCCCGCTTGCGGAACACGAACACCGTGCTGGCCGTGATCATGTAGAACAGCCATTCCGCGAAAATCGCCAGCGTGAACAACTGACGAAAGTTTTGCCCGACCAATAAAAGCGTTACCGCCAGCCCCAGTTGCAGCAGGATCGCCGTCGACGGGGTCAGAAATCGTGGGTGTACCCGCGCGACGGACGGAAAAAAGTAACCATCGCGCGCGGCGGCAAACGGGACACGAGCCCCGCTCATGGTGGTGCCATTAAGTGTCACGAGCATTGACAACGCCATGCCGGCCGACACAAGGCTCGCACCGAGTCCACCAAGCACCAGTGCGATTGCGTCCGACGCTGGGCGCGGCGATGCAGCCACCGCTGCAGCAGGCAGCACATACTGGACGCCCGCGTTCACCAGCACATAGAGCCCCCCAACGATTGTCACTCCCACGATCAGCGCGATCGGAATATTTCGTTCGGGTCGGCGTATCTCGCCAGCAACTTGGTTCAAGTCATTCCATCCGTCATATGCCCAGAGCGCTGCCACCAGGGCCAGCATGAAGCCTGTAAAGCCGCCCTTGGCGCCTGTGAACTCCGTGGCGAAGTTGCTCCATCCGCCATTGTGCGAGGCGAAACACGCGAGGCCGATCCCGACGATGATGGCAACCTTAAGAATCGTGAAGAGCAACTGGAACTCGCCGGCCTTCTTTACGCCGATGTAATTCAGCAGCGAGATGAATACGGCGGCCGCAATGGCAGCGATTTGACCGTATGTAACCGTCAGAGGCTTCAGGACGATGGGCTGGGTGAAGAACGCGAATACCGAGAACGTTCCCAGGATGCGAACGAAGCCGGCGGTAATGGTCGCGATCGAGGCAGGTTTGGAAATCAGCAGGGTGGTCCACGCGTAGAGAAATCCGCCGAGCGGTCCGTACGCATCGCGCACATAGACATACTCGCCCCCCGCCTGCGGCTTCATCGCGCCCAGCTCCGCGTAAGTCAGCGCCCCGAAAAACGACAGCAACCCGCCCACCAGCCACGCGAGGAAGACAAGTTTCGCCGAGCCGACGGCTTGCATCATCTCGGAGGGCACGAGGAAGATGCCGCTGCCGATGATGGTGCCGACGACGACCGCGGAAGCATGGCCGACATTCAGGTCGCGGGCGAGTTGAGGTTCGGGCGTGTGGGCCGCGGACATTGGAAAGAGTTGCAGTATACGGGAAGACAGGAGTTGGCATTCGGCAGTAGCTTTCAGCTGTCAGCTTTCAGCTCGTAATTGTCTAGCGGCCAGCGTCTCCGCCTTGCGCCTGCCCACGAATTTGTCAGAGCCTCAGATTTCTCTGCGTCCTCTGCGGCCTTCCTCTGGGATCTCTGCGTTGTACGATTTGGTCCTAAAACAAGAATTAGCTATTGGTTAACGTAAACGCATTAGAAGCCCTCAGGCCGCACTGTTGGGGGTGTGGATGAACTCAGGCCGCGGCTCTCTCCCTGAAAACGCCCCTACGGGCCTGAGAACGCCAGCAATGGGCATCCTGAGAGGTGTCTGCGGGGTGTCTTGACACCACAAATTCGCCCAAAAGTGTTTTCAATAACTTAGCTGCGAGCGAATCAAAATGAGATTTTCCCGCACGGTCGGCTCGGCTAGGCGACAGTTTTTTCGGATGGGCTGGTCAGCAGGCTCGCCGCGTATCCGATGGCAAAGGTTACGACGGTCCCGATTGCCACATACCAAGTCCAAGGGACTTTGGTCGCCAGCCACAAGTAAAGTTCTGCGCCGAAGCCGAACAGCATACCGACCATCGAGCCGCGTTCGGTCGCTCGCTTCGTGAGCACTCCCAACAGGAACACGCCCAGCAACGCCCCGTACGCGACCGAGGCGATAGACAATCCGACCTCTATGACGCGCGACACTTTGTGCAGCGAGAGAACGGCGAGCGCGAACAGAACCAAGGCCCAGAAAAACGTCGCGACCCGCGAGAGCCGCATTTGGGTCTGGTTATCGACTCCGGAATGCCGTTGCAGATAGAAATCCATCATTGAACTTGAGGATAGGGAATTGAGCGCCGCGCTCAGATTTGACATCGCGGCCGCCAGGATGGCTGCAATCAGCAGTCCCGAAATTCCGTGCGGCAGGCGCGTGACGATGAACGTCGGATAGATGTAGTCAGCTTTGCCGAAGATCGAAGACGGCATGCCGTAATACGCCCACAGCATGACGCCGACGATGAGGAACAAAGCGAACTGGAAGAAGATGGCTACACCGCTGGTCAGCAGCGCCGTTACCGACTGGCGCTGATCGCGCGCGGCCAGAAGGCGCTGCACAATGAGCTGGTCGGTGCCGTGGCTGGCGGTGGTGAGAAAAGCGCCGCCGATCAAGCCGGCCCAGAACGTGTACGGACGGGCAAGTGTGAAGGAGAAGTCGAACACGCGCAGCTTGTCCATGCCCGCGGCCAGGTAGTGAATCGCCGGCCATCCACCGGGGACGAGGTGCAGTATGGTAACCACTCCCACAAGTGTCCCGCCGATGTAGATCACGGTCTGCACCACGTCGGTCCAGATGACAGCCGCGAGGCCTCCTTCAAACGTGTAGACCAGTGTCAGCACGGTGATGATAGCAATCGACGCGATTTCGCCCGTGCCGAGCGCAATCGCGACCACGATTGAAACTGCGTAGACACGCACGCCCTCGGCCGCAGCGCGCGTCAGCAGGAACAGCGAAGCGGTCAGCGCGCGCAGGCGCTTGCCGAAGCGGCGTTCGATCAGTTCATAGGCGGTGTAAAGATCTCCGCGAAAGTAGTGCGGCAGAAGAACGAAGCTGATGATGATGCGCCCGACGACGTACCCCATCACGACCTGCAGGAACGTGAGGTTCGAGTCATAGGCGAGGCCGGGGATGCTGATGATGGTGAGCGTGCTAGTCTCGGCAGCGACAATCGACAGCGAGATGGCCCACCACGGAATGTTGCGATCGGCGAGAAAGTAGTCGCGCAACGTGCGCTGCTTCTTACGAAAGCGCAGGCCGAACAAGGTGATGCCGACTAGGTAGAGCGCGATGATGGCGAGGTCGAGATGGTTGAGTCCCATGCAAGAGAGACGCGAAGGATCATTCGCGTCTGGCCAGCACGAAAGCTTGACCGATTCACCCTCGCGAGCGTGCCGACCTACGCACTATAAACCACGCGACGCTGACAATGGCCAACAAGAAGGGAATGTAGAAGTACCATAGGTGTAAGAGCGCCACTCCCGCATAACCCAGAGAGCGGGGTTGCAAGAAACAAGCAGCCCCTAGAAGCAACCACAAGCTCACAGCCACGAGAAGTCGGGACAGAAGTTTCATTGCGATCATACTTTCGCCGCCAACACTCTTACTCCGTAATAGTCCCATCAGTCCTGCCACACCACAAGGAGACAGTTGTCATGTGTTAGAACTACCGCGTGGCCATCTATCTGGGCATTGACGGCGGCGGGACGAAGACGACGTGCGTAGTCGCTGACGAAAACAACATCCTCGGGACGGCAACCAGCGCGGGCAGCAACATTACCCGGCATGGCGATGCGCGCGTGCGCGAGGCCTTGCATTCCGCTGTGCGCGATGCCTGCGCCGCTGCGAAGGTGGACCCCGCGGCGGTGGTGAGCGCGTGCGTCGGTTTGTCGGGAGCGGGGCGGCCCGAGGTGCGCGACTCTGTGACCCGGATGATGCGCGATGTGCTGCTCGGGCGGATCGAAGTCGTGACTGATCTGGAGACCACGCTCGAGGCCGCGTTCGGCGATGGACCGGGCGTTATCACCATCGCTGGCACGGGCTCGATTGCTTACGGGCGCGATGCCAGAGGTCAAACCGCGCGTGCGGGTGGATGGGGACTGGCGATTTCGGATGAAGGGTCCGGCCAGTGGATTGGGCGGGCCGCGGTGAGCGCGGTGCTTGGCGCGACAGACGCCGGCGCGGATCCGGCGCTGCTCAAGCCGATCCTCGAGTTGTGGAAGCTGACTACGTTGGACGAACTGGTGCGGCACGCCAATGCCTCTCCCCCGCCGGATTTCTCGAGTTTGGTTCCGCTGGTTCTGGACGCCGCGGAAAAAACCCGCACAAGCGGAGCTTGGACGGGGCACCCTACGGATCCGGTGGCGCAGAGCGTTCTGCAGCGTGCGGGCAGTGAGCTGGCGACCTTAGCTGGGAGTGTGATCCCGCGATTGTTCGGTGCACAGGCCAGCGTCCGCGTGGCCATGGCTGGGGGAGTCTTTCGTCAGTCGGAAGTCGTGCGCAAGGTTTTCTACAATACGGTGATCGCCGAATTTCCGCAGGCGACGGTGCAGGCTGAAATCGTCGATGCGGTGAATGGCGCGCTGGCTAGGGCACGGAAAGCCACGTGCTAGCGGCGACGCTCACGCATGACTTCCGATGACGGCACCGGCGCGAAGGAAGGACTTGAGAAACAGAGTCCTGCTTCCGAGAATGCGTCTCCCGCCGCAATGCCGGAAGCTGGCGTCGAAGCTCGACTTGATACTTCGCTCACGGAGGATGCCGCGCTAAGTCTGCTTAAGCGCGCGGACCTTGCTCCGGAAATCCTGGAGCAGATTTCGAAGATTGGCGAACTGCTGAAATATCGCAAAGTAAAGCTGGCGCTCGTCGAGCATCCCAAAACGCCGCGGCATGTTTCCTTGCCGCTGATCCGACAACTCTACACCTTCGATCTCATGCAAGTGGCTCTGACGCCAGTCGTGCCTGCGGATGTGAAACATGCGGCCGACGAGACCCTATGCAATCGTCTCGAGACGATCGGGTCGGGGGAGCGCTTGAGCTTGGCGCACCGCGGGTCTGGGCGAATTGCCGAAGCGCTGTTGGCGGACGCGGAGTCGCGGGTGATGCAGGCCGCGCTGCACAATGCGCGGCTGACCGAGTCGTCGATTGTGCGGGCACTTACCCGAGCGGACGCCACCACAGCTTTTGTGGATGCTGTTGCGCATCATTCTTCATGGTCACTGCGGCGCGAGATACGAGTGGCATTGTTGCGGAATGAGAAGACGCCGATGGCACGGGCGCTGGACTTCGCGCGCAGTTTACCGCCGGGAATGTTGCGAGAGATTCTGCAAACCTCCCGGTTGCCGGGGAATGTGAAGGAATACCTGCTCGCGGATGCGGCCAAGCGCGGGGTCAGGTAGCGGCGCCGTCCCGGCAGCTTGGGCGAGGGCGGCCCTCGCTCAGCGAGCGAGAGGCCCGCCGGACTGCTGGCAAGATGCCGGCGCTACGATCGAGGCCGACACTACACTCGCCTTCCGTGCTTACCCGCTTGCCTATCTTCCGCCGACAGCTGGTTGCGCTTCTCGTCCGTGCAGGAGTTCCACGATCGCTTCATACAGATGCGCGCGAGTGGATTGGCGGTCTTGCGCTCTGGTGATGTAGCGGACGTGCACTTCCACTCCGCCCCCTGTAGGCCGCAGGTTGATGGCGGGCTTCGCTGAAAAATTCTGCACGCGGTAGTGTGTCGTGGCCTTCTGCCATTCTTCTTCCGCGCCGCGAACGCTGGCTTCGGTCTCTTTGACTACAAGCTTCTGAATTGCTTCAATCACCGGATACGGATTCTGGCCGCTCGGCACGGAGACGGTCAGCTCATCCCACAACCACTGACCCGACGTCGAGAAATTGAAGTAATGGCCTTCGATCGCGAAGCTGTTCACGAAGGTGACTTTGCGGCCGGTGGGATGTCCCGAGTCGGTCCAGTTGCCGGTTTCGAGCAACGTGGTACGCAGCAGGCTGATCTCGACGACCTCGCCGCCCACGCCGTTGATTTCCACCCAATCGCCGATGCGGATGCCGTTGCGTCCCATGAGCACGAACCAGCCTACGAAGCCGACGATGAAATCTTTCAGCGCAACGGTGAGGCCGGCGCCAGCCAGGCCCAGCACCGTGGGCGTCTGGCTGGGCATGCCGAATAGGACGAACGCAGTCAGGAGCACGCCAACAGCCTGGGCCGCGAACCACACCACGGCACGCAATGTAACGAGACGGCGCTTGTCGTGGGAGAGCTCGATGAAGTAACGATCAATCAGCCGGCCTACCAGGTAGATGGCCAGTACGATCAGCAGAATCCAGAGCGCCGACCGCAACATGCCGTGCACAACGATGCGCTGGCGGCTGGTGACGAGCGTTCCCCAGTTGGCGTAGATTTCGGCGAGTTCGGTCTGATCCTGAATGCGCTTGTCGAGATCGGAAACGGCTTTCTGATCCTGCGAAAGATGCTTCAGGGCGTCGAGCGTATCTTTCGAAGCTTGCTTCTTTGACGCGCCGTCGGAGGGAGCTTCCCCTTTGGAGAGTCCGGCGGCTTTCTCTTTGACGACTTGCTTTTGCTGTTCCTGCTCTTTCACGCGCTGGTCAAAGCTGTCGTGCGCGCGCGAAAGCGCGGGAACGTCGTCGAGCGCGTCCTGCCGGGCCTGCGCCAGCAGCGTTCGTTTTTCGTGGAGCGCGAACCATGCGCGGACCTGCGGATAGAGGTTGCTCGCTTGGTACTCTTCGTCGGGATGAGAGGAGTTATTGTTGGCCGCGTCGGCGTGTGCGCCAGCTTCGTGCTCCTGCATCAGTTGCTGAATTTTGCCTTGCGGATTCCCGCCCTCGCGCAGGAGATCCTGCCTGGCGTCGTCGAGTTCATCCTGATCGAGTTCGAGTTGCGCCTTGGCAACATCGATCTGATCCTGGATGTCGTCCTTTGCGGTATCGCTGGCGCCCGCCAGTTGCCGGGTCAACCGGGCAATGAGTTCCTGATCCCCTTTAACGACTAACTCGGCTTTGAAATTCCGCGACATCAAGTCGCGTTGTTCCTGGGTTGGAGTCGGTGGATGCTCGGTAGCCTCGCGCAGCGCGTCGGCGAAGGCCAGATCGACTTCGTAGTCGGCAACGCGTAGAGCTTCGTTGGCGAAGTCGCGCTCTTCGGGAGTACTTGCCAGCGCCACCAGTTTGCGAGCCGTTTGCAGCGGCCGCTGATCAACCAGGGAGGCAGGCAGCTTCGACGCGCCTTTGGAGGCTCGCGTCGGGAGTACTGTCTGTCCACCTTCGGTAAGGACCATGCCGATCACGGTGGCGACAACCAGCGCCAGCAGCGCGACAACGGTGATCCAATGGCGGAGTTTCATCATGAAAGCGTGGTCTTGGAATTCTGGGTTCTGGAAAATGTAACAGTAAACCCTGTGGCGTGTGGGTAACCAGAGACGGAGAACTATCGGGAGTGCATTCCCAGTGAAAAAACAGTGCCCGCAGAAGTCGCGGGCACCCCGACGGGCCGGGATGCCCGTCGCGCCATCGCAGATGACAAGAACTCTACGCCGCGGGAATTTTCAACGACTGACCGACTTTGATCTTGTCGGGATCAGCAAGGTCATTGGCCTTAGCGATCTTCGGATACTGGTTCGCGTCGCCGTAGAAGAGTTTGCTGATCTTCGACAGGTTGTCGCCCGCTTTCACGGTATAGGTCTGCTCGCCCTGGGCCACGGTGATTTCGTGGGCGAGGTCGGTGAAGTTGGGATCGACGCCCTTGATCGCGTCCCATACGCGGTTCTTGCTGGCCTCGGAGACAACGGTCGCCTTGAGATGAAGTTTGTCGCCCTGCAGGTCGAGAGCCTGGATGGTGGCGTCTTCCTTGGCGAGAACGTCGAGGACGGGCTGGTATTTCTGCTTCAATTGATTCAGGTCAGCCATGGTGTACTCCTTTTGAATGAATTAAGGAACCCGAAGTGGCTAGACGAGGCGGAGCAGGCGCAATCGCGGAAGTGCACGCAGAACGGAATCGCGGTACATCGCATACAAACTTCCGTAACTTAAAACGTTGGTCGGAGCCAGCCTAAGATTAGGCGCAGGCGGACTTCTATGTTTGAGAACTGGACGGCGCTGTTGGATGCAGACTGGCAACCAGTGCCGCGCTGGATACTGTTCGCTTGGGTGGCATTCTACGCCGTCTTCCTCGCTTATGTTTTCCACAGCCACGGCGGTTTTCTTTTCATCGACTTGGCGAACTTGGTGGTGCATGAAGGCGGCCACATGCTGTTCGGGTGGTTCGGTGAGACGCTGGGGCTTTGGGGCGGAACCCTGCTGCAATGGCTGGTGCCGTTTCTACTGGCCGCGTATTTCTTTACGCAGCGGCAGGCCGCATCGTTTGTGTTCTGTGCGTTTTTCTTCTTCGAGAACTGGTTGTACACGGCAACCTACATGGCCGATGCGCGCGCGATGGTGTTGCCGCTGGTGACGACCGGAGATCCCGATCATATTGAGCATGATTGGAATGCAATCTTCTCGAGCCTGGGGGTTCTGCAGTACGACACGACCATTGCGGGAGTGGTGAGGTTTCTTGGGTGGTGCGGGATGCTCGCGGTCGTGGGGTGGTTTGTGTGGCGGAATTGGAAGTCATCCACGACGCCTTCTACATTGTCGGCGAGTTCACAAACTCTGAATCGAGCACGGCCCTGAGGTTCCGAACGGAAGACTGATCACAGCATCAGCCTTCAAAAACAGGGAGCAGTTTCGTAAATCCTAGTGTCTAATGTGCTGAGACCTTTCCTTTCCCAGACGAGGATGCCATGCGCTTGCACGCTTTCTCTCTCGTAGGGCTCTTCTTCCTTTCGATCGTCGCGACCGAGGCGCCGCAAACGCCCAAAGAGCATTCACAACTTGAACTTGGGGTTTTGTCGTTCAAGGCGGGACAGTACGAAGAGGCGATCCAGCATTTTCAAAAGGCAGTGCTGGCGGAGCCGGAGAATGTTGACGCGCACCTCTGGATGGCGAATGTGCTGGCGGAAACTTACATTCCGGGTGCGGGGTCGCGTGAGAATGTGCGGCAGGGAGAGCTGGCGGTTGAGCAGTATCAGAAGGCGATGGAACTCGATCCGTCGAATATGAACGCGACGAAGGGAGCGGCGTATTTAAATCTGCAAATGAAGAAGTTCAACACGGCCAAACGGCTTTATCGCAAGGCGTCGGAAATCGATCCGAATGATCCAGAAACCTACTATTCGATCGCGATGATTGATTGGACGCAGACCTATCAGCCTCGGATGGAAGTCAGGGCCAAGCTGGGTCTACGTCCTGAGCAACCGATGATTCAGTTTCCGCAATGCGCGCAGGTTCGAGATGCCAACACCGAGCTAGTCGCGGAAGGGATAGAACTGCTGAAGAAAGCGATCGAACTTAAGCATGACTATGACGACGCCATGGCCTACATGAACCTGATGTATCGCGAGCGGGCTGACATTCAGTGTGGCGACCCGAGGGCCAATGCTTCCGATCTGAAGAATGCCGATCGCTGGGTCGATATGACACTCTCGATCAAGAAGAAAAAAGCCGAGCAGGAAGGTGCCAAGCAGAACGAAGCTGGTTCCACGACGACGGTCGATTTCTCTTCTGCACCTGATCCGCAGTGAGCTTGTTGTTTCGGGCTAGAGCTTTTAACCGCAAAGGCCGCTAAAGGGACGTAAAGGTCGCCAAGACAAGCCTGCAGAAGGGTCTTCTTCGCGCTCTTGGCGCTAACTTTGCGAACTTAGCGGTTAAGAGCTTTTACTCCTCAAGGTACCCAATCGGCGATAAACACGTTGGTCTCGTGCGGGACTTTGCCGTTGCGCCCGGAAATCCAGACAAGCTTTTTGCCGTCGGGACTGAACATCGGGAAGCCGTCGAAGCCGTCCGTGAATGTAAGGCGCTGCAGGTTCTTGCCATCCAGATCGACGCCGTAGAGTTCGAAGTTGCCCATGCCTCCGGTCGATCCAACGTTCGATGAAAAGATGATGTGCTTGCCGTCGTGATAGAACGCCGGGGCAAAACTTGCGGCGCCAAGATCGGTGATCTGGCGCTTATCGCTGCCGTCGGTTTTCATGGTCCAGATTTCGAGATACGTCGGACGGATCAGGTTCTGCGCGAGGAGATCTTTGTAGTCTTTGATTTCCTGCTCGGTCTTCGGATGATGCGCTCGGTACACGACCAGCTTGCCATCAGGCGAGAAAGTTGGTCCGCCGTCGTAGCCCAGTTCGTCAGTGAGTTGCTTCACGTTCGAGCCGTCGGCGCCCATGATGTAGATGTCGAGGTCGCCGTTGCGAACCGAGGTAAAGACAATTTTCTTGCCGTCGGAGGAGATCACGGCCTCGGCGTCGTAGCCCGGTTCTTTAGTGAGTTGCTTCAGTTCGGAGCCGTCGGGATTCGCGGTGAAGATGTCGAAGCTCGAATAGATGGCCCAGACGTACCCCTTGGAGTAGTCAGGCTTGGGCGGGCAGTCGGGGCTGCCGAGGTGCGTGGACGCGTACAGAATCTTCTTGCCATCCGGATACCAAAACGAGCACGTGGTGCGCCCCTTGCCGGTTGAGACCATGTGCTGATTGCTGCCGTCGGTGTTCATGATGAAAATCTGATCGCACTTCACGGGCTCGCGCGTGGATTGGAAAATGAGCTTCTTGCCGTCGACGGAGAAATAGGCTTCAGCGTTCTGTCCGCCGAACGTCAGTTGCTTGATGTTGCGTAGATGCTTTTCGGGCTGAGTCGCGGTGGCCTGTGGGGCCGCGCCCGAGGGAGCGGTTTGTTGTGCCGCTGCAGCCAGCAGAAGCAACACGCCCAGAAAAATCACGGAGAGAGATAGAAGGACCGTTCTCATGGGTGGTTGGCGCCAGTTTAACAGGACTGGGTTGGTGAAGCGGCGAGCCGTGGTCCAGTCCTGAGTAGTTTAGAATCGCGGTCGCTTGGGAGGATTTATGAGAGTACTCATTTTTTGGGCGGTGTCGGGGTTGCTGCTGGGTGCGATGGCGGCGGCACAAACTCCTGCAGGCGATGCGAAGCCGGCTTCCGCCGAGTCGAAACCCGCCACCTCCGACACTCTTCGCCACCTGGAAGCCGACTTCATGAAGGCTGCCGCCGAGCGCGGAGCCGACGGATACATGTCGTATTACGCCGAAGACGCGGTGGAAGTCCCCAATGGAGCGGACGCGATTCATGGCAAAGCGAACATCGCGAAGACCATGGGATTTCTAAACGACAAGAATAACCGCCTGACTTGGACGCCGGTCGATGCAGGCATCTCGAGTTCAGGTGATTTGGGCTGGACGTCGGGCACGTACGAATTTCATTCGGTCGACAAAGACGGCAAGCCGACCGTTAGCCACGGCAAGTACACCAGCATCTGGAAAAAACAACCGGACGGAAATTGGAAAATCGTGTTAGACATGGGGAACGCCAGCCAGCTGAAATAGCGACCGCCAAAGCATCTAACCGCAAAGTTCGCGAAGGGCTCGCGAAGAGCGCAAGGAAAACTGCTTTTTTTGCGCCCTTCGCGCGATCTTAGCGTTCTGTGCGGTCAAAGGCTTCAGAAGTTCTATTTCCGGAAATGTCCCATGATCGCTTCCGCCTGCGCGCGAGTTACGACGGCTGACAGCGCCGCGGCATCCGCCTGTTTCACGGCCTGAACACTCCCAAAATGTTCCAACAGGCGCCTCGTCGTGCTGGCTCCCACGCCCGGAATCTCCAATAATTCGGTCGATCGGTCGCGCATTTGGCGGCGCTTGCGGTGGAAGGTGACTGCAAAGCGGTGGGCTTCATCCCGGATTTGTTGCACCAGGTGCAAGACCGGCGAATGGTGGTCGAGTGCGACTGGTTCGTCTTCCTGTCCGTAAACGTAGATGATTTCCTCGCGTTTGGCGATGGCCGCGAGGGGCTGGTTGATGATTTCGATCGACTCCAACGCTTGGGCGGCGGCGTGCAACTGGCCGAGGCCGCCGTCGATCAGGATCAGGCTCGGCATCTTTTTCTTTTCTTCCTGAATGCGCTTGTAGCGGCGCGTTACGACTTCGCGCATGGAGGCGAAGTCATCGACTCCGGTCACGGTGCGGATAATGAACTTGCGGTAGTCGGATTTCTTCATCCGGCCTTCTTCCCACACGACCATCGAAGCGACAGTCTCGGCGCCCTGAATGTGCGAGATGTCGAAGCATTCGATGCGCGCGGGGCAGTCGGCGAGGCCGAGCGCGTCCTGCAAAGCTTCCTGGATGGCGCGCGTGTTCGGTTTCATCACGCGGAAGCGCTGGTCGTACGACTGCTTGGCGTTATTGCCGGCTAAGTCGATGAGCGAGCGCCTCTCGCCGCGTGACGGAACTTCGATGTGAACGCGGGTGGCACGAGCTCCGGTGGCGGCTAGTTGTTCGGAAAGTAGTTCTTCGAGGTTCGTGCGGTCTTCAAAATCGGTCGGCAGATAGACGTTTCGCGGCACGTAGGGCTGGCCGATATAGAGCTGAGCAAGGAAGGCTGAAAAGAAGCTGCTCGGATCAAAATCAGAGGAGCCGGGTTCCGAGATCGGACTTCCGCTCACCGATATGGCCGGTCGGGCATCCTCGGTCACACATCCCGGTTCATAGCTTGTCTCTGATCCAGATTGCACCGCGTCCGCCAAACCCTCGACGGGCGGGAGGCCCGTCGCTCCATTGTTAGGTGCAGTGGACGCAGCGACATCGGTTCCAAACTGCGGCAAGTCCTCCCAGAAGAATTCCCGCCGGTCAACTACCTTGCCTCCGCGCATGTGGAACAGGTTCACGGCCAGCATGCCGTTTTCGTAGTGGTAGCCGAAGACGTCGGCGTCGTCGCCTTCTACGCCCGCCATGCGCTGTTTTTCCTGCAGTTGCTCCACGGTGGAAATCAGGTCGCGATACTTGGCGGCGCGTTCGTATTCCTGTTCGGTGGCGGCGGTATCCATGCGTTGCCGCAAGGAACGAACCAGATCCGTTTGACGGCCTTCGAGGAAGAGTTTTACGTCGCGCACGGCTTCTTGATAGATCTGGGGCGTGGTCAGACCCTCCACGCACGGCCCCAGGCAGCGGCGGATGTAGTACTGCAGACAAGGCCGCGGATGAAAGCGGGTCAAATCTACCTTGCACGAGGGAACCAAGAAGTGGCGGTGGATCAAATCGACGATGCGGTACGCGAGGTTGGCAGGGAAGTACGGTCCGTAGTAGGCGCTGCCGTCTTTGCGGAGGCGCCGCGTGACATATACGCGGGGGTAGCGCTCGCCCAGAGTCAACTTCACATAGGGGTAGGTCTTGTCGTCGCGCAGCAGAATGTTGAAGCGGGGCTTGCGCTGCTTGATCAGGTTGTTTTCGAGCGCCAGCGCTTCCTTGTTGTTGGCGACCACGATGTAGTCGACGTCGACTGCCTCGCGTACCAGCGTACCGGTTTTGGCGTCGGTCCAGCGGCCTTCATGGAAGTAGGACGCAACCCGGCTGCGCAGGTTTTTGGCCTTCCCGACATAGATAACCTGGCCCTCGGCATTCTTGTAGAGATACACGCCGGGCTCGGTCGGGATGGTGCGGATTTTCAGGAGGAGATCCACGGGAGGCTTCTATTTTAGATGAGGAGAACAGACTCCCTGGTCCAGGGGCGTGATCATGACAGCGACTTGGAACTCGTCGACAAGCTTTTAACCGCAAAGGTCGCGGAGAAGGGCGTCAAAGGTCGCAAGGAAGGGCTGGAAACCTGCCGAACACATTCTCTGTTAGTTTTTCTTTTGCGAGCTTCGTGGTTCCTACGCGACCTTTGCGGTTAGGAGATTGACCGCAACTTCCTGGACACGAGGAGCAAGGCATCTCTATCCAAGGGGGTTAGGAGCTTTATCTCCCCTGATGACCGTATAAAATTTCTATCCCCTGTGTTGCCTTTGCTCTACATTTACGTAAGGATAACTATTTGCAGTGTCTGGCAAGTCATTGCGGTACAATGCTTTATGGCTGGCTGGATGTTTTTTGGAATTGGCATCGCCCGTGCATTAGTAAGCGGCGGGACGCGAAAGTTCATGGCCCCCGGGACTCAAAAGAAAGCTAAGATCTTCAGGATGAATAGAGAGGAAGGAGCCCTCCAAGATATGACTCGCACTTCGTTAGTGATTCTCTTAGCGGCCGGCATGGTCGCATCTGTGGGTTGCAGCAGCAAAAAGTACGTTCGCAATGAGACCACCCCGCTCATTAACAAGACGAACGAACTCGACGATTTGACTGCGAAAAACACCAAGGACATCAAGGACGTCGATGCCCGCGCGCAGGCCGGAATCCAGGCCGTGCAGGCGAAGGCTGCCGAGGTCGACCAGAAAGCTCTGGCCGCCGGCAAGACGGCGGACGATGCACAGACGACTGCCAACGCCGCGACCAAGCGTGTCGATACGCTGACGCAGACC